>SLNQ01000271.1 GCA_007132965.1 Gemmatimonadota bacterium
GGCCACCTCGGCCATGCGGCGGGCATTGCACGAGGGGCAGATCCCTCGTCCTTTGCAACTGAAGGCGAGGAAGCGCTCGTGGCCGCAGTCTCCGCACCGGATCCGGGCGAAGCCGTGGGCGAGGATGCCACACTTGAGGTAGGCTCTGAAATCTCGTTCCACCCAGGCGGGAGGCGAGTCCCCGAGAGGGTCCTCCTCGGCGGCGGTGGCGAGGAACGTTTACCTGTGGTGTGACCTCCGGGAAGCCGTGTTCCTCCCGTGGAATGCGAGGAGCGGTTCAACAGCCACCACGACAGCCCTCAACCGGCGGCGGTGGCACCCCTGTAGCCGGATCGCGGGTACACCCGGGGCGGTTCAAGGGTGTGCGTGCGCTTCGCAGTGGCGAGAGTCGACCTGTTTGCCGAACTGCGGGTACAAAGCTACAGTTGGGAGGGTCCACCCTCTTCGGAGCACGCAAATGTCTACCGAACAGATCGAACAAGAGCTTCTGAGGCTTCCGGCCTCCGAACGGGCCCGGCTCGCCGAGCGACTGATCGCGAGTCTGGATGAGGATGCGGAGGTAGATCGTGCCTGGGTCGAAGAGGTCCGTCGACGCGATGAGGAGCTTGACTCGGGAGCGGTTCAGTCCCTCCCGCTCGAAGACTCCCTAAGGGACCTCAGAGACCAACTGGGGTGGTAGCGCGAGTCCACCCCGACGCACTGGCGGAGATGGCTGAGGCCGCCAGATTCTATGAGGACCGTGCGCCAGGACTTGGGCGTGAGTTCTTCGAGGAGGTCGTGGCCGTTATCCGGGCCGCGGTGGAGAACCCGGAAGCTGGAGCGACGCAAGAATCTCCCTATCGGCGGATCCTCTGCCGGCGCTTTCCCTTCGCGGTAATCTACCGCCAAGCGGACGATGAGTTGCGGATCCTCGCGGTCGCTCACCAACGTCGCCGGCCAGGATACTGGAAGGAGAGGGATTGATCCGGGAATCGGCCGACCCAGGCGCTTGCGAAGGGATCCCGTAGTCGGACCGCATGTACCATCGGTGTGCCAATAACGGGGTCGCTGGAAGCCCGACGTGGCGGCGGGAGTACCTCCGGTGGGGCTGCGCCCCATCCTCGGTGCGTCGCGGGAGAACGGGGTAGGTTCGGGTCGCGGTGGCCGGCCCGCTCGGTTCGAACCCTACAGGTTCTGCAGCCAGGCCCTTTCGGGCCCGCCTGCGCAGCCGTTCACTTCGCTCACGGCTGCAGACTCCCGCCGCCTCGG
The DNA here is from genome assembly GCA_007132965.1 of Gemmatimonadota bacterium. Taxonomy (GTDB): domain Bacteria; phylum Gemmatimonadota; class Gemmatimonadetes; order Longimicrobiales; family Gaopeijiaceae; genus PWLA01. The sequence goes on from SLNQ01000271.1 coordinate 1,249, forward strand.
CTGTGACCCCGATCTCCAGGATGGCGAGCCGCGACCCGATCGGTAACGTGATCACTTGAGTGCCCCCGAAGGCTTGGCCTCTCCGCTCCAGCAGTACGCCGATGGCTACTCGTGCGGGCCAAGCTGGGCGGTTGCCTGGTGGGTCCGCGGGTAACCGTTGGAGCCGCGCGAGCGCACTGGCTGCCTCCGAGGACCGACGGTCAACGCCACTACGCGGCGAACCCCTCCAGGGTGAGCCGGCGGACATCTGTCCGGGTGCTTGCGCGCTCGAACGTGATCGCGACCAGATTTCCCTCGGGGTCCACATCGAGGGTCATGTTCTCGTCGAGATCCCTCGTCTCGGCGATATCTTTGGCCCTGAACTCGATGTAGAGGGTGTCCGTATCCTCGAAGTACTGGATTTTCATGGCCGGAACCCACGGTCGAAGAAGGCATTATGGACGGCTTCTTCGTGCTCCGGGGTGGCCATAACCTGGCGATTCCACTCGTCCCTGATGATGATCCGATCGGGCCGGGAGCGGATCGCCTGGAAGTACCTCGTCGTCTTCACAGGCATGGCTTCGAGGAGGTGAGCGTCGGGGGCTCGGCCGAGCGCCTTCGCACCCGGAGCGGCAACGTATTCCAGGCCCCCGAGGTTCGCGAGCGAAGGGCCCGTTCCGGATTGTATTCGGCCACGGCTCGGACTCCCGCGCCAGCGACTTCGGGCTTCCGCCTGCACGGACCAGCACTACCAACCCATGCTTGAACTCCGCTGGGTACGTCTTCTTCTCTTCTGACGTCTGGACGCCTCTCTTGTTTCAACAAGAGGGTGTCCACCAGATCAGAGGAACTCCATTTCCGTCCATTCCGGCCGAGGCGCAGGACGAGGTCTTCCGGGAATGGCTCCGGGTGCGGACCATGGAGGAGGCGCTCGATCCGAGGGGATGAAGCGGTACGGTGCGGACGGTCATGGCGCGGCTGGGTGGCGGATAGCGGACGCCGGCCCCCGCGGAAACAACCACCTCGGTGCCCCCTGAGGCCGCACCGCACCTTCAGGAGTCCGGTTCGATCACTCGGTAGACCCGCACCGTCTCCACGCCGGTGTCCGGATCCGGCCAGACACCGGCGAGGCGGCCCGACGCGACCGAAAAGTACGGTACCCATGGAAACCAGGCCCGGCTCCCGCGCGCAAATCCCTCGGGCATCTCCACGCGGCCGACCCAGGTGCCGTCGCGCTCAAAGACTTCCCAGCGACTCGGGCCGCTTGCCGGAACGTCGTACCGCTCCACCCAGATGCGCTCGTCTGCGTCGACGAAGAGGTCCCGGATCGCAGGCAGGAACGGTGCGTGGCTCGTGAGCATCGCCTCCCGAATCCCTTCTTCGAATTCGGCCGCACGCCCCCCCTCTGCCCAAGCCGGCCGATAGGCCATCAGGTGCTGGACTTGGCCCTCGAGCACTTCGGGGGTAACGGGAACTTCGGGCACCGACGCGGAGAGGATGAGGTGGAGGCGTCCGTCCGGATCGAAGAGCTCGACGCGGAAGCGCGCGGCATCGGCGACCGCCATGGTCGCGCCGGCTCCGGCCGCGACGGAATACGCGCCGAGGTGATACCCCGGACCCGTGAGGATCCCGTCGCGGACTTCGATGATCCGCTCGGGACCCGGCACGACCCGAACGGAGTCCCATCCCCCATCGTCGATCCGGTGGAGGGCGACGAGGCGCGGCAGACGGTCCACGCCATCGGTCGGTCTCACCGGCGACTCGAGAGACACGACCGCTCGGCCGTTCCCGAGGACGGTCTCTACCAGAGGGGGCTGAGTGGAGAACTCCGTGAACGGGGCCGCGATCACGGACGACGCACGGACAAAGGCACCGTCCGGGCCGAAGTGCTGGAATCTCCTGTGGGAATTGTCCCAGACGACTATGGTGTCGCCTTCGATGATCCACGGGCCCTGCACGCTGCGGAACTCCCCCGGCCCGTCGCCCTCCCTCCCGGCCGAACGGAGGAAGCGGCCGTCCGCTCCGAAGAAGCGGAGCTCGGTGGAGCCCTGGTTGGCCACGATGAGCGTGCGGTCTCGAAGTTGAGCGACCCCGAAGACTCGAAAGAACTCGTGGTCCGGACCCGCGAAAGCGCCCCCCGCCCCCAGCACCAGATCCGGTTCGACTTCGATCGCAATCCGGCTCGCCTCGATGGGCGGGAGGCTTGGATACTCGACCAGCATGATACCGGCCGAATCGGTGCGGATCGCGGTGTCTGAGTCCGAGGGGGCCGCTCCTTCGCAGCCGCCGGAGACCACCGCGAGGAGCGCCAACGCCAGGAACGGTCCTCGTCTGACCATGTTTTTCATCCGACTTTGTCGGCATTCTCACATAAACGGGATCCGACCACCTCGAGGGTGTCAACCCCGGAACGCTCGCGGAACTGGTGATGTGGAAGGTTAGTCATGGGGGACTAGAAAGCCCATCGCAGTTTCCTACCTCACAGTAGGGAATGAAGCCAGCCGGACACGATTCCCCAGGGCGTCAGGACCGGTCGAAATGCCCGGGAGTCCGCTCTGGAGCTGGAAGCTCGGGGGAGGCTCGGGCGAAGTCCAGGACCTCAAACGGGGTTGTCTGCGGTCAACCCGGGGCGGTTCACCTGCGACGGCCCGGGACTCCCACCGCCACCACCTCCACTGGCCCCCGAACGAACGACGCCCGAACACCGTGCGATGGCCGGGCAGTCTGGATTGGAGGCGGCGGGGGTCATCTGCGGTGGGGCTGACGCCCCATCCTCGATGGTCTCGCGGAGTGAGGGGGCAGGAAACCGAACCGCGTCCTCAGTCCGCTCGGTTCGAAGCCTACGGGTCCTGCACCCGCAGGGCCGGTGCGCGGACAGCCGCTGCGCGCCTGTCCGCTGACTCCCGCCGCCGGCCGGCATCGCAGGCCCCTGGTGGAGGAGTTCATCCAGGTTAGCCAGCCGCACCGGCGCCTGCGGGTCCCCGTCGACCACGGTGCTCCCCGCGTCCAGAAGCTCCGCGCCGATGGCCGGCGGCGTCCCTCCCCGGAGATCCAACCGGGCGCTTTCCCGGAGCGCGGCGGCTCCGGGATCGTCGTCCCAGGAGAGGGCGTCCTCCACCTGTCAGGACAGGACCTCCAGGGGATCGGCGCCGGCCTCCTTGAAGCGGTCCAGATGTAACTGCGGATGTACTCCGAGGCCGCGATCACCCGCTCCCCCGCCGTCATGCTCTCGCTGTAGGGATTCACCGTGAGCGTCGGCGACGGCAAGCCGTCGCCGGGGGCGAACCGGGCGAGCGCGGCGTCGAAGAGGAGCTTCCGCGGCGGAGGGAAAGGAGTGGTCGAAAGCTCCACCGGAACCCGCCTTCCCAGGGCTTCCGCCAGCCCGAGGGACTGCTTGTCGTGGCCCGTCCGTCCGTTGCTGAAACGCCACACCACGAGCCGCTCGGGTGGGCTTTCGGATCGGGATCGAGTCAGCGCCGCGCCAGCAGCCACCACTTCATCGTGTCCGTCACCAGATCGGGCTCGTCGTGGTGCGACCAGTGACCCGCACCCGGGATCGTCACCAGCGTGTAGTCCGCCCCCAGCCACTCCCACGTGTTGTTCAGTCCGTGGTGGAGGAGAAAGGGGTCCTCCAACCCGTGGAACTGGAGGACCGGGACATCGATGACGGGCGTCTGGGGAGCTTCCTGGTAGGA
>SLNQ01000304.1 GCA_007132965.1 Gemmatimonadota bacterium
CTCAGCCCCCGCAAGGACAAGCCCTTCGTGGTGATCAACTGCTCGGCCTACCCGGCAACGTTGTTGGAAAGCGAACTGTTCGGGCATGAGAAAGGGGCCTTCACCGGGGCGCTGAAACAGCGACCTGGGCGATTCGAGCAGGCCCACGGCGGAACCGTATTTCTGGACGAGATCGGCGAAATCAGCGCATCGGCCCAGGTCAAGCTGCTCCGCGTGCTCCAGACCCAGCGCTTCGAGCGGGTCGGCGGAGAACGGACCGTGGACGTGGACGTGCGCATCGTCGCGGCCACGAACAAGGATCTGCTGGAGGAGGTCAAAGCCGGTCGATTTCGCGAGGACCTCTATTATCGCCTGGACGTCATCCCGGTCCGGCTCCCTCCCTTGCGCGAGCGCGGCAACGACGCGGCCTTGCTGGCCGCTCATTTCCTGCGCCGTTTCAACGCGGAGCAGCAAAAGGAAATCGCCGAGATCAGTCCCAAGGCCATGCGTCTGCTGCTGGACTATCATTGGCCGGGCAATGTCCGGGAACTGGAAAACGTGATCGAGCAGGCCACGGTCCTGGCCAAGTCCTCTCTCATCACCCCGGAGGAGCTTCCGGCCCGGCTGAAGGCCGCCCCGGAGCCGTCCCAGGGTGTCGTGTCCACGCTGGAGGAGCAGGAGCGGACGATCATTCTGCAAGCGCTGGAATCCTGCTTCTGGAACAAAAAACTGGCCGCCGAGCGCCTGGGCATCGGCCGGAGTACGCTCTACGCCAAGATGAAACGGCTGGGGATCGTCGCGCCGGAAGAGGCGCAACCGTCACCTCGAAGATGAGCCGGGAGCGGGCTTGAAGAGGGAGTCTCGCAACACCTGAACCGGGTGCCGGACCGGGATGGTGTCCATATGCTCGAACTGCAGGCGACAGCTCAGGCATTCGGTGAGGATGGATTCGGGCCGGTGCGTCCTGATTTTGTCCATCAGCGGCGCACCCAGTTGCAGACTGGGTTGGTGGAACGGCTTTTTGTAGCCCATGATCCCGGCCATGCCGCAGCAGTTCAGGGTTCCGGTCAGCGGGGTCACGTCGAGTTCCGGTACGATGCCCAGCAGATCCAGAAAGGGATACCCGATCTTCTGCTCCCGCAGATGGCAGGGCGGGTAGTAGACCGCCCGCTTGGAGACGGCCCGGTTCATTGCCGGAAAACGCCCTTCCTCCGCCAATTTTCCGAGATACTCCCCCAGGTCGAAGGCATGCTCCCCCACGGCGATGCGTTGCAGCGGGTCAAGGCTGGAAAACGGACCGGTATCGCGCAGAATCGGTCCGTAGGTGGCCCGGTGCAGGACGACCATGTTCCCTTCACGGGGGCCGCTGATGCCCATGCCCGCCGGGATGCGCAGCGACCGTGCGTCCCCGCCGGCCTGATCCTGGTAGGCGTCCGAGTAGTAGGCTCCCTCGCGCAGGAGGTGTTTGAAAAAATAGCCGCAGGTCGGACAGGAGCAGATCAGGTCGAAGCCGGCGACCACAAACTCGGCCATCCAGCGCAGGTTGCGTTCGACCAGGCCCAGGGCCATGCCCTGATCTCCTTCCAGGAGCGGGGGCATGCCGCAGCATGCTCCGTCCTGTTCAATCACGGACGGAACGACCAGCACGCCGCAGGCCTCCAGAACTTCCACCGCGGCCTGGGCCACATCCGGAAAGAGAAAGCGGGCCGTGCATCCCGGGAAGTAGACCGCCTTGCGTACGCCGTCTTTCGCATCCCGGCCTTGAACGGACGGGCGGTTGCGCACCCAGTGGTCGAAGTTCTTCCGAGGCACGGCCGGCATGGCACGGTCCGGGTGAATGCCCAGGGTGCATTTGATCAGGGCCGAGGTCGCCGGATTGGAGGTCAGCAGGGTGCTCAGCGACGGAAAGCTCCCGCAAAGCTTTCCGATCCGGCTCACGTCCTGCAGGGCCCACACGCCGAAGGGCAGACCGTCCCGTTTCACGTAGGCGGCCTTGGCGGCCATGACCTCCCTGCGGATGTTCACGCAGGGGCACAACCCACAGAGGTTGCACAGATCGGAAAGGTGCTTCAACTCCGCGGGCGACGCCCCTTCGCCGTACTCCCGTTTGCGGTCGTGCAGCCGAAACAATTCCGGCAGGAACAGGCAGGCATCCTCGATGAAGTGGCGACAGTCCTCACAGGAGCCACAGGCCGTGACCACGTTTTGAATCAGTTTTTCCGGGGTGTCTTGGGACATGCAGATGGTCCTACGGGGGCATCAGTGTTTTTGATCGCCGGAAAAACGTGCACGCAGTCCCGCGATTTCATCGAGCACTCGCGCATGGCGGCGTTTTCATCCCGCCAAACCGCGTTAAACCACATACCGAAGGAGGAATCACATGTCATCCATCCGTATCCTGTATCTCTGCACCGGCAATTCCTGTCGCAGCCAGATGGCCGAAGGCTGGACCAGACACCTCAAGGGCGACATGATCGAAGCCTTTTCCGCGGGCATCGAGAAACACGGGCTCAATCCGCACGCCGTGCGGGTCATGGCCGAGGCCGGTGTGGATATCAGCGGGTTTCGCTCCAAGACCGTGGATGAACTGCCCGACCAGGAGTTCGACTACGTGATCACCCTCTGCGGCCACGCCCAGGAAACCTGCCCCTTCTTCCCCGCCAAGACAAAGCGTCTCCACGTCGGCTTCGACGACCCGCCCAAACTCGCAAAGACCGCCCAATCCGAGGAAGAGGCCCTGGACCACTATCGCCGGGTGCGGGATGAAATTCGGGATTTCGTGCGGACTCTGCCGGAAGCTCTTGACTGAACAGGAACCGCGCCCACCACGGCTACTGCGAAAAACACGGAACGCAGCCGTCACCAGTGGCCGTGCTCATGAGCGCCCGCAGTTTGCCGTAGTTGAAGACGTAGCTTGCCTCCAGCTCCATGAGCGTGGCCCGTCCGCGCGGGCCAAGGCAGAAGTCCAGGAGCGCCCCTCACGTCCGGCTCATTGTTTTTCAGATAGACCAGATTCAGCTTCCGGATGGTGGGGTTTCCTTTGGTGATATGGTCACGTACTCCTGCCCCTCCTTTTCCTCTTTCGACAAGGCCCATGAAGCCATGCCGATCGGGGCCGCTCCTTCCGTGGCGTCCACGACCCCGGTCAGGCTGCCGCCGTCCTGGACCCTAACCGTCCGTCCAGTTTGCACCTGAAACTCCTACGCCAACTGCTCCGCGATGGGCTGGATCGTCGTCGCGCCGATGATCCGCAGAACATGCGAGCTTTCATCGAAGGCCGCCACGACCGGGAACAGTAGCAGGCAGGCGTCTGGATCAAGCGTCTCCAGGTACGTGAGACTGGCTCACAAGGGGTGACGTTCTCATGATTCCATGACTCCTCGCAGGCACAAGCCCAGTTCTTCGTCATTGATCGGGCAGGCGACCAAGGTCAGAAGATGCGAGCGCAAGGCCTGTTCCAGTTCGGGGTGATAGGGACGTCTGGTAATTCCAATGATGTGGACCCGATCGCAAGCCTTGCTCACGCGGCGCAACAGCGCGTTGTCCACGCCGTCGGTCTCCAAGTTGAGCAGTACCAGACATTCCCGGCATGTAGCCAGGAGTTGCTCCAGTTCGTCAACTTGCTCGCAGCGCAGCAAGGGCAGGTGAAGAGCGGCCAGCAGGCGCTCCACCCGGGAGACGTCCTCCGCGTCGTTATGCAGCATAACGGCTGTGTGGCCCATGGTTCCTCCGTGTCATCATCCGACGTCACTCGGTCATACCGTAAACGCCAGGTAGGCTCAGCCCAGAATCAACAATCCGCCGTAAATTTTCTTCAGCACCGATGCGCTCAGGGAACAGCCATGCGCTGACAGGGTGGACAGGATTCAATGCCAGTGTTCACCAGAACCGGAAGATCCTGCTGTCCGGTCAGAATTTCCACGAGGGGGCTTGGGCTGGACGGAGATGCGCTGGAACGCGGAAGGAGCGGCATGGGCCGGAGTGACGACGGTGCGTGGAAAAAACAGAAGTACCGCGATCACCCAGATGCTGCCCAGCAGGATCAGGGTGCTCCTTGGGATGTTGTCCGGCTTCGCCCCCCCCTTTGGAGGTTGACGTTTTATCCGGGCGTGGTTGGTACAGCCATGGATTCCGGGGACCTTCCGGTCCGCTCCGCCTCCACCGCGCCGGTCGTCAGGCGCACCTCAGCCTTCAAAATATCCTTGGTGACAAGCCCCAGATGTTTGTAAAACGGCGCTTGGGCGAAGGATATCACCCGGTCGGCGAACAGCGGCCCCCAGGCGCCCAAATGAATGGGGAAGAAGTCCGTCCTGCGGTCCCGCCATTCCCGGACCGCCGCCGCATCGTCACGACACTGGGCGGCGTGTTCCTGAAACAGGAGATAGTACATGAACTCCAGTTCCGCGGTGACATGATCCGGCGGATTGCCCCTGTCCGGAGCGTTGGCCACCCCGGCTTCCCGGTAGCGCGCCGCCGCGTCGTCGGTGCTTTCGTGGGAGAGCATCTTGTTCACATGGAAATAGACCGACCCAAAGGGCGGGGCCAGGACTTCAAAGGGCCCCAAAAACAGCCTGGCATGCTCCACCCGCAGTGCTTCGCGACTCTGTTCGTTGCCGGGCAGACTTTCCAGCATGGTCAGGGTCGAGGCATTGACCTCCGGAACCCAGGTCGGCGCATGGGCCGCCAGATTCTCCACGTTTTGCGGCAGTTGTTCGTCCGGAGGGAAAAAGCACCCTGTCAGGGCCTTGTAGGTTTCCATCCGGGCGATGAGGTTCGGGTCGGGCATGAGGTATTCTCCGTGGGTGCTATTCTTTCAAATGATTTATTCACGATTCTCACGGCTATAGTGTCGGCATCGAAATCGCTATCTAAATCGTGATCGAAATCGGGGGATGGTTCAAAATTGGTTGACACATTAA
>SLNQ01000027.1 GCA_007132965.1 Gemmatimonadota bacterium
CCGCCAGCGTGGAGCACGCGGTCGTCCCGGAAGACGACCTCGCCGCCCTCGACGATCACGTGCGTGCCGCGCTCGGCGTCGTACGCGACGACGTGGCGACCGCGGATGCGGACCGTCTCACCGCTCGTCTGCGGCTGGCCGGACCCCATCATCGGATCCTCGGGTCGAGCACGTCGCGCAGGCCGTCGCCGAGCAGGTTCATCGCCATCACGGTGAGCATGATGCCGAGGCCGGGGAAGAACGTCAGCCACCAGGCGAGCGACATGAAGCCGCGGCCCTGGCTGAGCATGAGCCCCCACTCCGGCGTCGGCGACTGCGCGCCGAGGCCGAGGAAGCTCAGTGCAGCACCGGCCAAGATGGCCGTCCCCGTCATGAGCGCGCCCATGACGATGTTCGGGGCGATGATGTTGGGGAGGATGTGGCGGACCATGATGGTGACCTCCGATCCTCCCAACGCTTGGGCGGACTGCACGTACAGGTTCTCCTTGGCGGAGAGCACTTCACCGCGCGTGATGCGTGCGAAGGCCGGGATCGCCGAGATGCCGACGGCGATCATCGCGTTGGTGAGACCGGGACCCAGCGCGAAGACGGCCACGAGCGCGAGGATCAGCGACGGGAAGGCGAGCAGCATGTCGATGAAGCGCATCAGGATGCCGTCGACGCGGCCGCCCAGGTAACCGGCCAGCACGCCGATCAGCACGCCGAGGCTGAGCCCGATGCTCACGGAGATCACGCCGAGGCGGAGAGAGATGCGCGTCCCGTGGATGACCCGGCTCATCACGTCGCGTCCGAGGGTGTCGGTGCCCATCCAGTGCTCGGCCGATGGCGGCGTCAACGCCGCGATCGGATCGACACGCAGGGGGTCGTAAGGCGCGATCGCGGGCGCGAACACCGCGATGCACACGAGCGCCAGGAACAGGCCGAGCCCGACCATCCCGCCAGGGTGACGGATGAACTTACCGATCGCCCTGCGCAGCATGGAGGCCGGTGGCCGCGTGGGGCGCGCGACGGAGGTAGCGTCGATCGCTGAGCTGGCCATCAGGCGTACCGGATGCGCGGGTCGAGGAGCGAGTATGAGACGTCGACGAGCAGGTTCACGAGTACGAACGCCAGCGCGGCCAGCATCACCGTCGCCTGCACGAGCGGCAGGTCGGAGCGCTGGATCGCGCCCACGGTGAGGGAGCCGAGCCCTTGCCGACCGAAGACGGTCTCGACCACCACTGACCCGCCCAGGAGCGCGCCGAACTGGAGGCCAACCACGGTCATGACCGATGCCATGGCGTTGCGCATGGCGTGCTTGAGCACCACGGTGCGCGGCTTCAGGCCCTTCGAACGAGCCGTCCGGACGTAGTCGGCGTTGATCACCTCGAGGAGGCTCGAGCGTGTGATACGGGCGATGATCGCCACCCCACTGAACCCGAGCGTGACCGCCGGGAGCACGAGATACCGCAGGCCACCGGTTCCCGAGGCCGGGAACCAGCCGAGCTGGAGCGAGAAGAAGAGGATGAAGAGCAGGCCGAGCCAGAAGTTCGGCATCGAGACGCCGACGAGCGCGACGATCATAGAGCTCGTGTCGATCCAACTTCCGCGCCGCAGCGCCGCGACGACGCCGAGCGGGACACCGATCAGGATGGCGATGGCCAGGGCCGCCAGGGTCAGCTCGATCGTGGCGGGCAGCTGCGAAGCGATCTGGTCCGCGACCGGCCGGCCGGTGACCAGCGAGCGGCCGAGGTCACCACTGGCGAGCACCATCAAGAAGCGGAGGAACTGCACGTGGAAGGGTTGGTCGAGCCCCATCTGCGCGCGTAAGCGAGCCATCGCCTCGGCGGTGGCCCCGGTGTCGCGCAGCATCGCGTCGACTGCGTCCCCGGGGATGAGGTACATCGCCGAGAACACCATGAACGCCACACCTAGCATGACCGGGAACACGATGAGCAGGCGACGGACGATATAGGTCCACATAGGCGCCCCTGAAAGAAGGCGGGTCCGCAGGCACCGAGCCCCGGACCCGCGTCGAGGTCGAGGTGTGTGGTGGTCGGCGCGCGTGTGCGCCGACCACCGTCAAGGCGTGAGGATCAATCCAGCCAGGTGTCGTAGAAGTAAGGCGCCTCGCCGTAGACGGGGTACGACTCGACGTCGTTGACGTGCGCGCCGAAGACGTTGATGGTGTGCTGGTACACGGTCGGCAAGACGTAGCCCTGCTCGAGCATGTGGCGCTGGATACGCTCCGCGAGTTCGGCGCGGCGCTCCATGTCGGCCTCGATCTGCACTGCCTCGAGCAGCGCGTCGAGGTCTTCGTCGACCTTGTGGATGAAGTTCCAGCCACGACCGATGTTCTCGCTGTGGAAGAGCGTACGCAGGAAGTGCGAGTCGGTGTAGATGAAGGTCAGGTGGGCGATGTGATGGTCGCCCGCCTGGCGGGCGGCGTGGATGGCACCCGACTCGAGCTCGGTGATCTGGATGCGGATACCCAGCGGCCCGACCAGCGCCTGGATGAGCTCCATGGTGCGGGTGGTCTCGGGGCTCGGGAAGCCGATGTAGACGAGCTCGGCCCGGTTGCCGTCCTTGACGCGCACGCCGTCGGCGCCCATCACCCAGCCGCCCTCGTCGAGGAGCTGCTCCGCGCGCTCGGGATCGAACGGGAACATGTCGCTGACGTCCACGAAGTCCGGGTTCGACTCGGACAGTACCGAGCCGCGGTGGGGCGGCCAGGCGCCGAAGTAGCCGACGCGCGAGATCTGGTCGGGCGAGACCACGTGGAGCAAGGCTTGGCGGAAGGCGAGGTCGTTGGTCGGGGCCTTGCCGGCGTTGACGATCAACAGCACGCCGGAGCCCGGCAGGGTTGCGCGCGTGACGACGAAGTCCTGGTTGCCCTCGAAGCCCGCCAACTCCTGCGGAGGCAGGCGCAGCAGGCCGTCGATCTCGCGGTTGCGAAGCGAGACCACGCGCGAGCCGTCCTCGGCGATGGTCCGGAAGACGACGCGGTCGAGGTATGCGGGGCCGTCGTTCTGCGTGCCCGGGCGCGGCCAGGCGTAGTCGGGATTGCGCTCCAGGACGATGCGGTTGCCTTGGACCCACTCGACGAAGCGGAACGGTCCCGTGCCGACCGGGGCGAAGCGGAACCCGTCCGGGTCGGCCTGGATGGCGCTCGGCGAGTGCGGACCGCCGGAGCGCCAGTCGGAGATCGCGGCGAGGAAGCCCGGGTACGAGGCGTCGAAGTGCACGACGACGGTCAGCTCGTCGATGACCTCGGTCCGGTTGTAGGGGCCCATCTCGCCGGCCGCCTTGGCGCTCATCGTGGCCGGGTCGACGATACGGTCGAAGTTGAACTTCAGCGCCTCTGCGTCGAGCGGCGTGCCGTCGTGGAAGGTCACGCCGGGGCGAAGCCGGATCGTGTACTCGGTGGCGTCGTCGTTGAAGGTGACCTCCTCGGCGAGCCACGGCAGGAACTCACCGTCCTCGGTCAGGAAGAGGAGCGTGTCGTAGATCTGCGCGGCGGGGACGAGATCGTAGCGCGACGAGCCGACGTGGAGATCGAGCATGTCGGCCTCGCGGTTGACACCGAAGACCAGTTCGCCGCCGGTGTTCTGAGCGGCGGCGGTCCCCGCGAGCGCGCTGACGACGAGCAGCGCGCCGAGCAGGGCGGCCTGGAGCGGGCGGGCGATCCTCATGGTCGTACCTCCTGGTGTCGAATCGATCGGCGGCCACGTGTGCACGTGCGACGCGGCCAGGTCGACGGCGGGCATCGGGTGGCTGGTGACCACCTGTCGATTGTCGACGACCCGATGCTTGGAGCGCAGTATGGGGCCTTCGCCTCCCCCTGTCAAGGCGGCGCGCGGAGTCCGGTCCGCGCTCAGCGCAGCGAACGGACGAACGTCTGGAAGCGCTCCAGGCCCTCCTCGAGCCGGGGCGAGGCCTGCATCAACGAGCCTCGCAGGCACCCCGCCCCGCCGACGCCAAGCTGCAGCCCCGCCTCGTCACGCGCACGCCGCACGAACGTCGGAAGGTCGAGCCCGAGGCCGCTGACGTCGACGGCCACGTAGTACGCCCCACGCGGGCGGGCGTACGGCACATCGGCCTCGTCGAGCGCTTGCATCCATGCGCGCCGGCGGCGGTCGTACTCGGCCAGGATCGGTACGAACCAGTCACGATCAGCCTCGAACGCCGCGACGGCCCCGTACTGGGCGGTGATCGGTGCACAGATCGTCATGCCGTGGTGGAACGGGAGCATCGCCTGGATCAGCGCGGCGGGGGCGACGACGTAGCCCAAACGCACGCCGGTCAACGCGTACCCCTTCGAGAGGCTGTTGATCGTGACGGTGCGCTCGCGCGCGTCCGGAAGCGTGGCCATGCTGGTGTGCACGGCGTCGTCGAACACGTAGTGCTCGTAGATCTCGTCGGAGATCACGACCAGATCGTGTTCGTTGGCGATCCGGACGATGCCTTCCAGGACCTCACGGGGGAAGACGGCACCCGTCGGGTTGCTCGGCGAGACCACGATCACGGCCTTGGTCTTCGCCGTCACGGCGTCCTCGATCGCCGCAGGTTCGGGGACGAACCCAGATTCGCGCGTGGTCGGCACGCGCACCATCGTCCCGCCGGCGATCCTCACCGCACGCGTGTAGACACCGTAGTGCGGGTCGCTGATGATCACCTCGTCCCCGGGGTCCAGGAGCGTCATGAGCACCGTCATGAGCGCCTCCTGGGCACCGGCGGTGACGAGGATCTCGCCGTCGGGATCGACCTGCAACGCGTTCTCGCGTGCCAGCTTCCCCGCGATCGCCCGCCGCAGCGCCGGCATCCCGCTCCAGGCGGTGTACTGCAGCTTCCGCTCGCGGAGCGAGTCGATCATCGCGTCGAGCACGAAGCCGGGCACCTCGAAGTCGGGCGTACCCGAGGCGAGGTTGATCAGGTCGGTGGTCGCGAGCGAGGTCTGTGGGCTGATCTCGATCGCTCGGGCGCGGGCGGACACGACGTCGCGCATGAGCACTCCTCTCGATGCCGGCGCCGTGCGCCGGTCGGGGCGGTCGGTTCGATGGGGCGGTCGGGGGCGATCGGGGACGTCAGTGGCCGATCGGGAGCGCGACGTCACCGAGCGGTGGCACGTCTTCGCAGGTGGCGTCCGGCGTGGCGACGAGGTCGGCAGCCGTGGCGATGTGGTCGGCGAGGCGCTTGAGCGCGGTCTCGACGTCACCGAACTCGATCGCCTCGAGTATCGGGAAGTGGTTGTACACGACGGTCATGCTGTCTTCGTTCTGCAGGTTGCGCAACGCCATGATCTGGCGCACCCGGACGTGGACCTCACTCCACACGTGCTCGAGCAGGCGGTGTTGGGATCGTTCGATGAGCACGTGATGAAAGCGCTCGTCCTCGGCCGACACGCGGGCCCAGTCACCGCTGGCAGCGTGGCGCGCCATCGCATCGCAGATGGCACGCAGGTCCGCGGCGAGGCCGGTCGCGTCGCTCGCCATCGCTCGGCGCAGCGCGAAGCTCTCGAGCACCGTCCGCAGGCTGTAGACCTCCTCGACGTCGCTCGCGCTCAGCTCCCGCACGGTCGTTCCCCGGTACGGGACGGTCTCCACCAGACCGCTGTTGGCGAGGAGTTGCAGCGCCTCTCGCACCGGTGCGCGGCTCACGCCAAGGCGCGAGGCGATCTCGGTCTCCACCAACGCCTCGCCGGGCTTCATCTCGCCACCGAGGATAGCGCCTTGCAGGGCGTCGGCGATCTGCTGCCGCAGCGGACGCGTGTCGACGCCGGTGAGGTTGCTCTGCGGTTTGCGCTGGTCCATGGCTGGTGCGCCGCCTTCCTTGACACGCAGGGGTCCTGCCCCTATCCTGACGCGCAGATTGTCGACAATCGACACGGCGAGCATAGGCAGCGCCGTCGTCGATGTCAAGCGCACGCGCGTAGCGCCCTGCGTCTTCGAGGACGCACGGTGTCGCTTCGTTCCTGCAGCATACCGGAGGTAGCCGCATGAGCCGACCCGACCCAGCCAACAAGTTCGTCGCCATCCAGATCAGCCCCATCAGCTTCATCGACGAGGGCGTCGACGAGGTGCTCGACACGCTGCAGGAGCGCGTCGGCGTCAACGTGCTGATGATCGGCACGGTGTCGTGGCTCGGCCTCAAGGCCGGCCGCAGCATCTCCCACAAGCTCGACGGCTGGCCCGACCACGGCGTCCCCGAGCCCTTCGCCATGAAGGGCGGCGCGTACTTCGACCCCGACCCGCGGTACTACGCCAACACCTTCATCAAGGACTACAAGGCCAAGGACGCCGAGATGGACGGTCGCAACGTCCTCGATATGGTGATCCCCGCCGCTCGCAAGCGCGGCATGCAGGTGTTCATCGAGCTGATGGAGCCGTTCTTCAAGTACGCCGGCCACGGCTCGGTCAACAACGTCGCCATCCCCAACCTCCCGCAGGCCCTCGAGGTCGACGTGTTCGGTCGCATCGGCGGCGAGCCGAGCACGTCCAACCCCGACTACCGCAACTGGATCCTCTCGATGGTCGAGGACCAGGTGCGCAACTACGACCTGGACGGCGTCATGTGGTGCAACGAGCGGCGCAGCCCGCTGGATCAGCTCATCGTCGGGCAGGCGCCGACCGACTTCAGCGCCGCCGCGCGGCGCGAGGCGATCGAGCGCGGCATCGACGTCGAACGCGTGCGCATCGCCTTCCAGGAGGTCTACCAGTACTTCCAGCGCGCCCGCGCGGGCGAGCGCTTCGTCGACGGGTCGTTCATCGAGTTCCTCCGGGTGCTGCTGCGCAACCCCGAGATCCTCCTCTGGGAACGGTTCTGGCTCGAGCGCAACAAGGACCTCGACCGGGAGCTCTACGGCCTCGTCAAGTGGTGCAACCCCGATCTGTCTTTCGGCCTGAACGTGTGGAACCGCAACCACTTCAACCCGTTCCGTAAGGCGCAGTGGCCCTGGGACGAGCAGACGACGTACGCCGATTGGGTCAAGCCGATCACGTATCAGCACCAGTCCGGGCTGATCTACCACGGTGAGCAGAGCGAGCTGCACAAGAGCATCCTGCGCGACCTGACGCCGCAGGAGATGACCCCGATCATGTACAAGCTCCTCGGCCTGGAGGAGGCGCCGTGGGACGAGGTCGTGCAGGCCGGGATGGACCCCGACACCTACGTCCACGGCCAGTGTGCCGATGCCGTGCGCGGCGTCGACGGGAAGGCCAAGGTCTACATGGGGATCGGCGTCGACGCCCCACGCTCGCGCGCGGACCAGGCGGTCTGCACCCCGGACATCGTCAAGCGCTCGGTGCTCGCGACCTACCGTGCGGGCGGCGAGGGCGTGGTGTTCTCGCCGAACTACGCCAGCATGAAGCTCACCAACCTCGACGGCGCGGCCGAGGCGCTGACGGAGCTGGGATTGAAGTAAGGCTCACCTCGACGGTCGCTCGTATCCGCAACTCCACGCACACGCGTGGCCGTACTCACTGGCCCTGCTTGTCGCACTGGGGCGTGGGGCTGCCTGCCCGTGAGACCGGAGTCCCGTGCCATGCTTCGCTGCATGGACGCATTCGGGTTGCTTCGAGACAAGGTCGCCGTCGTCACCGGCGCGGCGTCGGGCATCGGTCGCGCCACCGCCGAGCGCTTCGCGCGCGAGGGGGCGGCCGTCGTCCTCGCCGACGTGGACGAGCGCGCGGGGCGTGCCGTGGCGGACGCCATCGCCGCCGCCGGCGGTCGCGCCAGCTTCGTCCGCACCGACGTGTCGGTCGAGGCCGAGGTCGCGCTGCTGATCGCCACCGCCGAGACCACGTACGGTGGTCTCGACACGATCTTCAACAACGCTGGCGTCGAGCAGCCGGTCACCCCGTCGCACGAGGTCAGCGAGGCGCTCTTCGACCGGGTGATCGGCGTCAACCTCAAGGGCACCTTCTTCGGCTGCAAGCACGCCCTGCCCGCGCTGCGGCGCCGCGGCGGCGGCACGATCGTCAACAACAGCTCCGTGAGCGCCTTCGCCAACGTCGGTGGGAACCTCTCCTACGCCGCCAGCAAGGGCGCGGTGATGTCGCTCACGCGCGTGCTCGCGATCGAGACGGCCGGCGAGGGCATCCGCGTCAACGCCATCTGCCCGGGCGTGATCGACACCTCGATGAACGTCCGCAACGCCGAGCGGATGACGGACCCCAGCCTCGCCGAGGAGGGCTGGCGCCGCGTGACGCCGCTGGGACGCATGGGGACGCCCGACGAGGTGGCCGCCACCGTGCTCTACCTGGCGAGCGACATGTCGTCGTTCACGACCGGCGTCGGGCTGCTGATCGACGGTGGCCGCGTTGCCACCTGACGCGGTCGACCTGGACGCGGTCGGGCGCCACATCGACGCCCACCTCGACGAGCACGTCGCCGCCGTGCAGCGCTGGGTCCGTCAGCCCAGCGTGTCGTGGGACACGCGCGACGATGCCATGCGCGCGATGGCCGAGCTCGCCGCCGACGAGCTGCGCGCGCTCGGCTGCCGCGAGGTCGAGGTCGTCGAGGGTCGCTACCATCCGGGCGTCTGGGCCTGGTTCGACGCCGGCGCCGACGTGACGCTGCACACCTATGCCATGCTCGACACGCGCCCCGCTCCCGCGGCCGGGTGGCGCTTCGACCCCTGGGGCGCCGCGCTCGAGCCGCTGGACGGGTTCGGGCGCGTGCTCGTCGGGCGCGGCGCGCTGGGCGCGAAGGGGCCGTTCGTGGCCTTCCTCAACGCGCTGCGATCCATCATCGCCGTGCACGGGACGCTCCCCGTGAACCTGATGGTCCTCGCCGAGGGCGAGGAGATCATGGGCAGCCCGAGCTACGCCGGCTTCGTCGAGCGCTACCGGCATCGGCTGCAGCACGCACGCGCGAGCTACTGCCCGACCAGCGCGCAGCTGCCCGGGCGGCGCGTGAGCGTCGGCCTGGGGCTCAAGGGCATGGTCGTGGTCGAGCTCGCGGTGTCGGGCGAGCGCTGGCCTGGGGCGCCGCGCCGCTCGGTCCACAGCTCGGCGGCGGGCTTCGTCCACGGCCCGCCCTGGCGGCTCGCCCAGGCGCTCGCGAGCCTCACGGGTCCGGACGGGACCGGCTGCCGCGTGGCGGCGTTGGCCGAGGCCTGGGAGCGCGCGCCGGGTCCGAGCCGGGCCGAGGCGGCGCTGCTCGCGTCCCTCGCCGACGCGCGTGCCGGGCAGGACCTGCGCGACGTGTTGCCGCTCGGCGGTCCCGACAACGTCGCGCTCGACCGGGCGACGCTCGACGAGGCGGCGCTGCGGCGCTTCCTGTACGGTCCCACCTTCAACGTCGCCGGCCTCCGCAGCGGCTTCGTCGGCCCCGGCACCGGCAGCGAGCCGTTCTCGGTGCCGGCCCGGGCCACGGCCACCATCGACGTGCGGAGCGTGTCCGACCTCCCACCCGAGGCGATCGTGGCCGCGCTCCGCGAGCACCTCGACGCGCAAGGCTTCGACGACGTCGAGGTCGACGTGCTGGCGGCCTTCGACCACCACCGCACCGACCCGGCCCATCCGCTCGTGGCAGCCGTGACGACGACGCTGGAGCGTCAGGGCTACCGGCCCGAGGTCTGGCCCATCCAGGCCGGTGGCGGACCGTGGACCGCCGTACCGCGGGCCTTCGGCGTGCCGTGCGTTCGTGGGGGCGTACCGGGCGGCGGTCGCCTGGGCGTCGACGAGTACCTGGTCATCGAGGGCGACGACCGCGTCGCAGGGCTCGCAGAGACGGAGCGCCACCACGCCGCGGCGCTGAGCGCGGTGGCAGCGGCCCTGTCGGTTTGAGCGACATCCCGCCGGTCACGGCGGAGGGCCTCACGACGGCGGGCGGGTCAGGCCGCGAACAGGTTGACGAGCGGCCGGCCGTCGCGGAAGCGCACGAGGTTCTCGCAGAACAGGTCCATGAGCCGCTCGTTCTCCTTGTCGACCGTGCTGGCCGAATGCGCGGTGATCAGGACGTTCGGTTCGTCCCACAAGGGATGCTCTCGCGGCAGCGGCTCCGTGGCGGCGACGTCGAGGACGGCCCCGCCGAGGTGCCCCGAGCGCAACGCCGCCAGCAGCGCGTCCTCCTGGATCAGCGCACCGCGCCCGATGTTGATGAGCGACGCGCCCTGGGGCAGCAGGGCGAGCTCGCGCGCGCCGATCATGCCCTCGGTCTCGGGCGTGTGCGGGCAGATCAGCACGAGATGGTCGCACGAGGGCAGCATGTCGTGCAGTTCGGCGTGCGTGTAGACGCGCTCGACGTGCAACGACTCGGGGTCGTCGACCGGCGTGCGCTTGACGCCGAGCGTGCGCACCCCGACCGCACGGGCCAGCCGGGCGACCTCACGCCCGACGGCGCCCAGCCCGACGACGCCGACGGTCTGGCCGCGCAGCTCGCGCCCGCAGTAGCGTTCCCAGTGGTGCGCGCGCTGCTCGGCGAGCCGGCGCGGGACGTCCTTGGTCACGTAGAGCATGCCGAGCAGAGCGTGCTCGGCGAGCGGCACGGCATGGATGCCCGCGGCGTTCGTGATGGTGATGCCGGCACGGTCGAGCCCCGCGTCCCGCACGAGCACGCCGATACCGGACGAGGTGAACTGGATCCAGCGGAGCCTCGGCGCGATCGTGGGCAGCTCCGGGGCGAGGCGGCGGTCGACGTCGTACATGACGTCGGCCTCGGCGATCCAGGCGCGGAAGCGCTGCTCCTGCTCGGCGTCGCGTCGGAAGTCGGCGCGGCCGGTGTGGTCGGCGACGTAGCGAGGCGGCGCCACCAGCGCGGGGTCGTAGAAGACACGCGCGTCGGGCAGCGTGGCGCGGATGCGCGCGACGTGCTCTTCCTCCAGGTACGAGGCGATGACGATGGTGAACGGCACCTGATCGACCCCCTTCATGTGGCCGGCCGCAGGCTACCAAGGACCGTCGACGCCGACGACCGCGCGCTCTCATGAAGGGGACGTGTGTACCTTGCGGCCCGACCCCCCTAGCGTCCTTCCGGACGCCCGCATACACTTGCAGGCACGGCGCGCGGTCGATTGTCGACCGTAGGCCTCGCCGCTCGAAAGGGGACCACCATGCCTAGACCCACCCAGATGCGCTTCACACGATCCTCGCTGATCGCGTGGTTGCTCGTCGCCGGCCTCGCGCTCGGCTCGGCCCAGGCACAGGGCGAGCCCGTGTACGGCGGCACGCTCACCGTTGCGTACACGTCGACCTCGCCGCACATCGACATCCAGGGAACGAACCAGGGCTCGCTCTCGGAGACCGCGCACTACATGTTCGAGACGCTCTTCGACCGGAACGCGGACGGAGAGATCGAGCCGTTGCTGGCGACCGGCTTCGAGGTCAGCGACGATGGCCTCGTCTACACGTTCCCCCTCCAGAGCGGCGTCACCTTCCACGACGGAACGCCCTTCAACGCGGAGGCCGTGAAGTACAACATCGAGCGCAAGATCAACCTACGCCTTCCGACGTGGGACACCGTCCCTTGGGAGAGCATCGACGTCGTCGACGACCTGACCGTGCGTGTGACGCTCACGGGCCCAGCGCCACACATCATCAACGTGCTGTCGTCGAAGACCTGGTCGATGTACTCTCCGACGCACGCCGAAGCCGTCGGCCCGGATGGCGTCCGCATCGAAGGCGTCGGCACGGGGCCGTTCATGCAGCGCGACTTCCGTCCCAACGAAGTGCTGCACATGGTGCGCAACCCCGATTACTGGCAGGAAGGCCTGCCGTACCTCGACGAGGTCATCTTCCGCGTGAGCCCCGACCCGAACACGCGAGCCGCACTGCTCGAGTCGGGTGACGTCGACATGGCGCTCGGGCTTCCCGTACCGGTCACCCAGCGCCTCTCCACCAACCCGCGCTTCGAGGTGCTCCGAGAGGTCGCCGGTCGTCAGTACTACATCACGCTCAACAACTACCTCGCACCGACCAACGATGTCCTCGTGCGCCAGGCCATCAACCACGCCGTCGACAAGGAAGGCATCATCATGGCCGTCTTCCTCGGTGTTGCGGCGACCGTTGCGGAGGCCGTGTACCTGACGCCGATCGTGTCGGGCTACCAGGCGGTCGGCAGTTACGCGTACGATCCGGAGCGCGCCGAGGCGCTGCTCGAGGAGGCCGGCTGGACGATGGGGTCGGACGGGGTGCGTGTCAAGGACGGTGAGCGGCTGCGCATCAACCTCTACACGCGGCGCGGCGCAGTCACCGGCGACTTCGAGATCGCCGAGCTCGTCCAGGGCATGCTCGCCGACGTCGGCATCGAGGTCGACCTGCAGGTGTTCGAGTCGGCGTCGTTCGTCCCGAACGTCACCGTACCGATGGAAGAGTCCACCTACCACATGGCGAACCTGACGGTCGGCACCGTCACCGGCGACGCCGAATACATCGTGTCGACGTTCTACCGTTGCGACTCGGCGGCGCCGCGGCTCTTCAACCGTGCCTACTACTGCAACGAGGAAGTCGATCGACTGAGCGACCTGTCGCGCACGATGGCGACGATGGAGGAGCGTAACGCGATCTACGAGGAGATCTATCCGATCGTCTTCGCCGACGCGCCGATCCTGCAACTCGTCGACTCGATCGACTCCGTGGCGATCAACGCCAACCTGCGCGGCGTGTTCTTCGAGCCTGCCTTCAGCAACTGGCCTGCGAAGTACGCCTGGAAGGTGCCCTGAGCACTGAGCAGCTGATCTGAGTGCCTGGAAGCCTCGGATGACCCCGGGGCTTCCAGGCACTCGCGAGCGTTCCGGCACGCGCGCGGCTGTGCTCATTGGTGCAGCCGCGCTTCGTTACCCCGACCCCTCATCGACACGGCGTCGCACACGACGCACCGAGGTCCTCTTGCTGCGCTACATCATCAAGCGGATCCTCATTGGGATCCCCATCCTCTTCCTCGTCATCACGACGGTGTTCTTCGCGTTCCGGCTCATCCCGGGCGACGCTGCGCGCATCCTCGCTGGCGACGAGGCACCGATCGAGCGCGTCGAGCAGATCCGCACGGAACTCGGTCTCGACCGACCCGTGCTCGTGCAGTACGGTGCTTACCTGGCCGGCATCGCACGCGGCGACCTCGGCGTGTCCTTCTCGTCACGCCGCCCCGTCGCCGTCGAGATCGGAACGCGCTTCGGCAACACCTTCAGCCTCGCGCTCGCGGCGATCGGCCTGGCGACTCTGGTCGGCATCGTCCTCGGCGTCATATCCGCGCTCTTCCGAGGCAAGCTCGCAGATCATGTCGTCACCGTCATCGCCTTGCTCGGTATCTCGGTTCCCGTCTTCTGGCTCGGGCTGCTCATGATGCAGCTCTTCTCGGTCGAACTCGGTTGGCTCCCCGCAGCTGGCCACGGTACCTGGCGGCACTTCATCATGCCGACCATCACCCTCTCCGTCTTCTCGATCGCGTTCATCACGCGGATGACGCGCTCGTCCTTGCTCGAGACGATCGCTCAGGACTACGTGCGGACGGCGCGCGCCAAGGGCGTACGCGAGCGACTCGTTCTGCTCCTCCACTCGCTACGCAACGCGTTGCTGCCCGTCACGATCGTCGTCGGTTTGCGCTTCGGCTACATGGTCGGTGGTGCGGTCATCACCGAAGAGGTGTTCGCCTGGCCCGGTCTCGGGCGCCTCCTGATCCTCGCGGTCGGTCAGCGTGACATCCCCCTCGTGCAAGGGCTCTTGCTCGTGTTCGCAACGTCGTTCGTCGTCGTCAACCTGCTCGTGGACGTCCTCTACGCGTTCCTCGACCCTCGGATCCGTCACAGGTGATCTGGTGAACCTCGTTCGCTCACTCTTCCGCCCCATCCTTACGTTCGCAGCCGACAACAAGCTCGCGGCGCTCGGTGGGCTCATCGTCCTTCTTTTCGTGATCACCGGCGTCTTCGCCGAGCAGCTCGCACCGACCGACCCGAACCGCGTCTCGGTTCGCAACTCACTGGCACCGCCCGGCAGTCCGGGCTTCCCGCTCGGCGCGGACAATAACGGTCGCGACATACTCTCGCGCATCATCTTCGGCGCGCGCGTATCGCTCTACATCTCCAGCGTCGCCGTCGGCATCGCCGGGCTCATCGGCGTGACCCTGGGCATCGTCGCCGCCTGGTACCGCTGGACACGCGGTCCGATCATGCGCCTGATGGACGTGTTGCTCGCGTTCCCCGGTATCGTCGTGGCGTTGACGATCATCGCCATCCTGGGCCGCGGCGTGGAGAACGTGATCATCGCGATCGCGATCTACCAGATACCCCAGTTCGCGCGATTGGCGCACGGCCTCGCGCTCTCGATCCAGGAGCAGACCTACGTCGAGGCAGCCGTCGCAGGGGGTGAGTCCGACGCCGCGATCCTCACGCGTTACGTCCTCCCCAACATCATCGCTCCGATCATCGTGCAGATCAGCCTGCTCATCCCTGGCGCCATCATGATCGCAGCCGGCTTGAGCTTCATCGGCCTTGGCGTACCGCCACCCACGGCCGAGTGGGGCGCGATGCTGCAGCTTTCGATGACGTGGGGACGCATGGCACCGCACATGACCATCTTCCCGGGCCTCGCGCTGATGCTCGTGGTGTTCGGCTTCAACGTCCTGGGTGACGGCCTCCGCGACGCCCTCGACCCACGTCTGAGAGGGAGGTCCTGATGCCGCTGCTCGAGGTCGATGGCCTCAAGACGCACTTCTTCGGTAAGGGCGGTGTCACCAAGGCGGTCGACGGTGTCAGCTTCACCCTCGACCGAGGCGAGATCTTGGGCATCGTCGGTGAGAGCGGCTCTGGAAAGTCGGTCACGTCGCTGTCGATCATGCGCCTGGTCGATCACCCAGGTCGCGTGGTCGGCGGAACCATGCGGTTCGAGGGACGCGATCTCCTCACCCTGAACCGCGAGGAGATGCGGCAACTCCGCGGTCGTCGTATGTCGATGATCTTCCAGGAGCCGGGGACGTCGATGAACCCTGTGCTCACGGTCGGCTTCCAGATCGGTGAAGCGATCCGGAGCCACGAGCGCGTTCCGGCCGAGGAGGTTCGGCGCAGGACGATCGAGCTCATGGATATGGTCGGGATCCCTGACGCCAAACAGCGGTTGCGGCAGTACCCGCACCAGTTCAGCGGCGGCATGCTCCAGCGGCTGATGATCGCCATGGGTCTGGCTCTATCCCCTTCGCTGCTGATCGCAGACGAACCGGTCACGGCCCTCGACGTCACCATCCAGGCCCAGATCCTCGACCTCCTCAAGCAACTGCGCGACACGACGGATGCCGCGGTGTTGCTGATCACGCACGACATGGGCGTGGTCGCAGAAACGTGCGACCGAGTGGTCGTCATGTACCTCGGCGCGATCGTCGAGGAGGCACCCGTCACCGAGTTGTTCGACAACCCGAAGCACCCCTACACCCAAGGCCTGTTGGGATCGATCCCGTCGATCGAGGAGAAGGTGGATTGGCTCCAGGCGATCCCAGGCACCATCCCGAACCCGACCGACATCCCGAGTGGATGCCGGTTCTCGAACCGTTGCCCGAAGGTGATGGACGTGTGTCACAAGATCGATCCCGCGTTGTTGACCGTCGGTGAGGAGCACCGAGTCGCATGCCACCTCTACGAGGAGCAGGAGTCCCGCGATGGCTGATCCGATGCTCCAGGTGCGGCGGCTCGTGAAGCAGTTCCCGGTCGAGGGCACGCGCGACGTCGTCCACGCGGTGACGGAGGTCGACCTCGACATCCGTCGCGGAGAGACGGTCGGCCTAGTCGGCGAGTCCGGGTGCGGCAAGACGACCATGGGGCGTCTGGTACTGCGCCTCATCGAGTCCACCAGCGGCAACGTGCTCTTCGATGGCCAGGACCTCAGTACCCTCTCCGGTTCGGCGCTCCGCAGGGTGCGGTCGAAGATGCAGATCATCTTCCAGAACCCGTTCGCGTCGCTGAACCCGCGCATGTCCGTCGATGAGATCCTCATGCGGCCGATGCGCATCCATCTCCGCATCAACGGCAGCGAGCGCTCGCAGCGCGTCGCCGAGCTGCTGGAAAAGGTCGGCCTCCGCCCGGAGCACCGGAGCCGGTACCCGCACGAGTTCTCCGGCGGCCAGCGTCAACGCATCGCCATCGCGCGAGCGCTCGCTGTGGAGCCTCAGTTCCTCGTCCTGGACGAGCCCACCTCAGCGTTGGATGTCTCAGTGCAGGCGCAGATCCTCAACCTGCTCAAGCGGCTTCAGCGCGAGATGGGCCTGACCTACCTGTTCATCTCACACGACCTCTCGGCGGTGCGCCACATGAGCGACCGGATCGCCGTGATGTACCTCGGTAAGGTCGTTGAACTGGCGGACGCGGAGACGCTGTTCGAGGCTCCGAAGCACCCCTATACGCGTGCACTGATGTCCGCCATCCCGGTGACCAACCCACGGCTGCGCCGCGAGCGCGTTCGTCTCACGGGCGACATCCCGAGCCCCATCCGGTTGCCTTCCGGCTGTGCCTTCCGCACCCGCTGCCCGTGGGCCGAGAAGCGTTGCGCTGAACAGGTGCCGACCTTGAAAGACGAGGGCGGGCAAGTGAGCGAGCACCTCGTCTCGTGTCATCTCGTCGCCGCCGGCGAGGAGCCGCGCGTATGACACCAACCACCACCGTCGTCGTCGGCGCCGGCCACTCCGGCTTCGGCCTCGCGGCCGACATCGCTTTGCGCGGCACCCCCGTGCACCTGCTCGAACACCCGGACCACGCGGCCGCGCTCGAACCGCTCGCCGCGTCGAACGCCATCCGCGTGCGCGGCGTCCGCGGCGACGGCGTCGCTCGCCTGGCCGCGATCGGCCGCGACCCCGCTGCAGCGCTCGCGGGCAACCGGCTCGTGCTGATCGCGGTGCCGGCCTACGCCCACGACGCGATGGCGGCGTTCCTCGCACCTCACCTGGAGGACGACCACGTCGTCGTGCTCATGCCGGGGAACGCAGGCGGTGCGCTGGCGTTCCGACGCGCCGTGGTGGAGCGCGGCGGCCCGGACGTGACCGTGGCCGAGGCCTCGTCGTTCGTCTTCGCCTGCAAGAAGGACGGTCCGGACGGCGTGTGGATCCGTGGCGTGAAGCACGGCCTGCCCGTCGGCGTGCTCCCCGCCCGCCGGACCAGCGAGGTGATGGCACTGCTGGCGCCCCTCTACCCGGAGCTCCGCGCCGCCCACGACGTGCTCGAGACGAGCCTGTCGAACGTGAACCATCCGGC
>SLNQ01000105.1 GCA_007132965.1 Gemmatimonadota bacterium
AGGCCGAGAAGCTGGCCACCGAGGTCCTGAGCGAACGATCCAAGGACCTGCAGGTGGCGGCGTGGCTCACCGAGGCCTGGACCCGGGAGAAGGGGTTCCCGGGCCTCTCCTCGGGCCTCGAGCTCCTCCGGCGTCTCATGGAGGAGTTCTGGGATCACCTCTACCCGGAGATCGACGAGGACGGTGACCTGGAGTTCCGGGCCGTTCCCCTGGAGTGGATCGGACGGTACCTCCAGGAGTCGGTGGAGCGGGTGCCCATTACCGAGGCCGGCCTGGGCTATCTAGCCTACCGGGACAGCCGCACGATTCCGTCGGAAGAGGAGGCGGAAGGGGATTCGTCGAAGGCGCAGGCCCGCAAGGACGCCATCGACGCCGACCGCGTGACCCCCGAGCTCTTCCAGGAGGCGGTGGAGGAATCGTCCAAGGCCTTCTACAAGGAGGTCGTCTCCCAGGTCGAGGAGGCCCAGGAACGCCTCAGTGAGCTGGAGGACTACTGCGACGAGCAGTTCGGTGACGTCACGCCCAACCTGATCCCCCTGCGGGAGCTGCTGGCCAACATCCACCGGCTCACCAGTCAGTATCTGGGTCGAAAGCTGGAGCTGGACCCGGACCCGGTGGAGATGGAAACCGGCGAGGAGGAAGGGCAAGCAGGAGCCGCGACCGGCGCTGACAGCGCTGGCGGCGGGATCAGCGAGGCAGCCTCCACCGGGGAGCTCACCGAGATCGCCACCTCGGCCGACGCCGGCCGAGCGGTGGCCCAGGCCGCCCACTTCCTGCGGCGGGCCGACCCCACCGACCCGGCGCCCTACCTCATGCTGAGGGGGCTTCGCTGGGGCGAGCTCCGGGCCGGAGGGGGCGGGATCGATCCCCGGCTCTTGACGGCCCCGCCCACCAGCGTGCGGACTCGCCTGAAAAGCTTCACCCTGGACGGGAAGTGGGAGGAGCTCCTGGACGCGTGCGAGGAGGTCATGGCCACCTCCCACGGGCGGGGCTGGCTGGACCTGCAGCGCTACGCCCTGGAGGCCTGCGCAGGCCTGGGCAGCGAGTTCGACATCGTGGCCGAGGCCATCCTGGGATCGCTTCGGACCCTGTTGCGGGATCTCCCGGAGCTCACCTCGGCCACCCTCATGGACGACAGTCCCACCGCCAACGCCGAGACCCGGAGCTGGCTCGAGGAGAAGGTGGGGGTGGGCGACGACGGCGAGGTGGAGGAGGCCGCGCCCCGGGCCACCACCGATCCGGACCGGGCCTTCGAGCGGCAGGTGGCGAGGCTCCGGAAGAAGCAGCCTCAGCAGGCCATCCAGCTCCTGATGCGGCAGGCCTCACAGGAACAGAGCGCCCGGGCCCGCTTCCTGCGCCGTTCCCAGGCCGCCAGCATCATGGTGGACTGCGGCCTCGAGGGCGTGGCCATGCCCATCCTCAGGGAGATGGCCGAGCAGATCGAGCGTCACAGCCTCGAGCAGTGGGAAGACGGCGAAACGGTGGCCCAGCCCCTGGCCCTCCTCTACCAGTGCATGGAGAAACTGGACGGGGACGCCGGGGAGCGGCAGGATCTGTACCTGCGGATCTGCCGGCTGGATCCCATGCAGGCCATGAACTTCGGTGGAGGGTCCGGCGGCAATGGCAACGAGGACCTCTGAGCCCACGGTCCGGGCCTCGCTCCTGGACCGTCTCATGGATCACGACCCCCGGAGCTCCCGGGAGCCCGAGCCCACCCGGGCCGAATCGGTGGCCCGCTATCGGGCGGCGGTGCTTCGGGACCTGGAGTGGCTCCTGAACACACGCCGAACCATCCGGACGGCCGACACGGATCGGCCCGAGGTTCGCTCATCGGTCTATCACTACGGCGTGCCCGACGTCACCTCGCTGAGCGCCGACTCCACCGACTCGCGACAGTTTCTGCTTCGCCAGGTGGAGGAAGCGGTGCGCCTCTTCGAGCCGCGACTGGCCGACGTGGTCGTGGAGCTGGGTGAGAAGGACGACAGCGCGTCGAAGCGGCGGGCCGTGCGCCTCCGGGTCGAGGCCACCCTCCTCATGGAACCGGACCCGGAGCGCATCGTCTTCGACACGGTCCTGGAGACGTCCAGCGGCGCCTTTTCGGTGAAGGAGTAGGCCGATGCGGGACGAGCTCCTGGACTACTACGAGCGGGAACTGGCCTTCATACGTCGGTCCGGGGCCGAGTTCGCCCGGGCGTACCCGAAGGTGGCCGGGCGGCTCGAGCTCGAGGCCAACAAGTGCGAAGATCCGCACGTGGAGCGCCTCCTGGAGGGGTTCGCCCTCCTGGCGGCCCGGGTTCACCGGCGCCTGGACGACGACCTCCCGGAGATCTCCGAGGCCCTCCTCTCCATCGTCCATCCCCAGTACATCCGACCCCTTCCGTCGCGTTCGCTGGTCCAGTTTCACCTGGATCGGTCGCAGACCGAGCTGAAGAACGGCTTCCGGATCGCCCGGGGCGTGGGGCTCCAGTCGCGGCCGGTGTCCGGCGAGCCCTGTCGGTTTCGGACCTGCTACGACACCGTGCTCTGGCCCCTGGACGTCCAGGAAGTGGGCTGGGCCGGGGCCGGCGGCGGCCGCTCGCCCCGCTCGCGGGAGGCGGTGGGTGCCATCCGGCTCAAGCTGGGCACCTTCCCCGGCGGCAGCTTCGACGCCCTGGAGATCGACCGCCTCCGCTTCCACCTGAGCGCCGACCCGGGTCTGGCCGGGGCCCTCTACGAGCTCCTCCTGAACCACTGCCTGGAGGTGGTGGTCCGCGATCCCACTCCGGGCACCCGGGTGGAGCCCTTCTCGCTCCCGCCCTCGGCGCTCTTGCCGGTGGGTTTCGGGCCGGACGAGACCCTCCTGGAGCCGCCCCGGCGCGCCCTCCTGGCGTACTCGTTCCTGCAGGAGTACTTCAGCTTTCCCGAGAAATTCCACTTTGTCGATCTGGAGGGGCTGGACGGGCTGGCGGACCGGGGATTCACCGACAGCGTTGAGCTCCTCTTCCAGCTTCGGAGCTTCGAGCGCAGCGACTGGCGAAGCCGCCTGGACGAGGCGCTCTCGGCAGAGACATTCCGGCTGGGCTGCACCCCGGTGGTGAACCTCTTTGACCGGACCTCCGAGCCCATCCTCCTGAACCAGCGGCGGACGGAGTACCCGGTGGTGCCGGACCTGAGGAGGCGGGACTCCATCTTCACCCACTCGGTGAACCAGGTCCGGTTGGTGAGCCCGGAGCTGCCCGAGCCTCAGGTCATCGATCCCTTCTACACCCCCCTTCGCCAGGAGGACGCGCTCCCCGTCTACTGGCGGACCCGACGGCAGCCTCTGAGCTGGAAGGGGAGTGGCGGAGACCGGGTGGAGATCACCTTCGTCGACGCCTCCAACCGGATCGTGCATCCCGACCAGGACGTGGCCACGCTCCGTCTGACCTGCCACAACGGCGACCTCCCCTCGCGGCTGCCCTTCGGCCTCGAGGAGGGGGACTTCCGTCTGCAGGAGGGCGGACCCGTAGACCGGACCGTGGCCCTGGTGAAGCCCACGCCGGTGGTCCACCCCGCGCTGGGCAAGTCGCAGATCTGGCGCCTGGTGTCGCAGCTTTCGCTGAACTACGGCGCGCTGGTGGAGGGAGGGGCGGCGTCGCTGCGCCAGCTCCTGGGCCTGCAGAACCTGCCGGACTCCGCCGCCGGGAAGCGCCAGATCCAAGGGATCCGTGAGCTGGAGAGTGAGGCGGTGCACGCCCGGGTGCGGACCGAGCACGGAATCTCCTTCGCCCGGGGTCACCGGGTGGACATCGTCTTCGACGAGGAGGAGTTCGCCGGCGGAAGCGTGTATCTGCTGGCGAGCGTGCTGGAGCGCTTCTTCGGCCTCTACACCTCCATGAACAGCTTCACCTCGCTCAGGGCCCGGAGCCTGCAGCGCCGGGATCCCATCCGAGAGTGGCCGCCCCGGGCGGGGTGGAAGGCGCTGGTATGAGCACCACGGCAGATCACCGGGCGGTGCGGCTTCGGCGGGTGGAGGAGGCGCTGGAGTCGGGGTTCTCCGGCTTCGGGCTCTTCCAGGCCCTTCGGCTCCTGGAGCAGATCCAGGAAGACGCCCAACCCGTAGGGGGGTTCGGGGACCCGGCCGATGAGGCGGCCCGAATCTCCCACAACCCGGCCCTGGCCTTCCCAGCCCGGGAGATCGAAGCGCTCTCCATGGAGGAGGAGGGGCCGCACCGCGTGACCTCCAACGTCTTCGGGCTCCTTGGGTCCATGGGGGTCATGCCGCACCCCTATTCGGTCATGGTGCTGGAGCGCCAGCGGGACCGTGATCCCACGGCCCGGGAGTTCCTGGACATCTTCAACCACCGCATGGTGTCGCTCTTGTACGCGGCGTGGCGCAAGGGCAGGCCGGAGCTCTCGCTGGAGCGGGACGAGCCGGATCCGCACCTGCACCACCTCCTGGACCTGGTGGGTGTGGGGCACGAGCCCGACGAGGCCCTCCCCGGCGTCTCCCCGGAGACGCTGGGGTGGTATGCCGGCCTGCTGGCGCCGCCTACACGGAGCGCTCCGGCCCTGGAGCAGCTCCTGGCGGATCGTTTCGGGGTGCCGGTGGAGGTGGAGCCCTTCGTGGGCGGCTGGCTGAACCTCCGGGACTCGGACCTCTGCCGTATCGGAGAAGAGGGCGAGGCCGCCTCCCTTGGCACGGGGGCCGTGGTGGGCGACGAGGTGTGGGATCCCCACGCCCGGATCCGGATCCGCATGGGGCCCCTGACCCGGGCCGCCTACGACCGGCTCCTTCCCGGCCAGGACGACCACGAGACCTTGCGGCGGCTGGTGCGGTTCTTTTCCCGGGACCAGTTCGAGGTCGAGCTCCAGCTCATCCTGGCCCGTGACGAAGTCCCCGGGACGGTGCTGG
>SLNQ01000258.1 GCA_007132965.1 Gemmatimonadota bacterium
CAACACCCAGATCGAGGGAGTCGCGTCGCGCCCGACCTCCTCGAAGGCCAGCATCCGCCCGTCCGGGGTCCAGCCGATCGGGCGATGCCACTCCTCCACTGCCAGGAGTCGCTCCGCGCCGGAGCGGCCATCAATGGGCTGCGTAAAGAGCCCGATTCGGCCCGGCCCCGTCCCGAGGAACGGAGACGCGGCGAAGGTCACCGCGTTGCCCTCCGGTGTCCAGACGGGGGTGGCGCCGCCCTCGAAGGTGAGGCGCGTTGCACCTCCGGATGCGAGGTCGCGGATCCACACGTCGGGGGTTTGTCCTGCGCTGAGCGCCAGCCGCATGCCGTCCGGCGAGAACCGGGGGCGGGGTGGACGAGCGTACGGCCAGGGCCCCTCGTCCACGATCCGCTCGACTCCGTCCTGGATGATCACCAGCGCGTGCACGGCAGGCGCCGGCACGTAGGCCAGGGTCCCGCTCCGTGAGACCCCGTAGTGCAGGGTGTTGGCCATCTCCGCAACCACATTCTGGACCACCGGAACGAGGGGCCCCCGGAGCTCCAGGCGAGCGGGATCGAAGGGCGCGGTCAGGAGATCGTTCCCACGGTTCACGACCAGGTGTCCCCCGCGCACGTAGCGCGGCGTGGCGCCCCTGGTGAGCTCGGCGCGGCGCCCGCTCCGGAAGTCGAGGGCGTGAACGGACCACCCCGCAAGGCTCAGCGAGGTGAACAGGAGGGTCCGGCCGTCGGGAAGGAGCTCGGGGTGGCGATGGCTGACCTCGCCAGCGTCGGTATCGAGCGTTGTGAGCGGCGCGGGGTCGCCGCCCCGTGCCGGGACCACCTGCAGGGCAGAGCGGGGGCCGGCGGAGAACACGATCCGGTCGTCGTCGCCCCAACTCCCCCCCAGAGGGAACCCCGGCGCGCCGGCGATATCGACCGCAGCGCCGCCCTCAGCCGGCACCCGACGCAGTCGCCCGTCGGCGAAGTACCCGATCCAGGCCCCGTCCGGCGAGAAAAAGGGGCCCACCCCACCTTCCGTGCCCGCCAGCGGGACCGCCTCCGGGCGACCGATGGGGCGCACGTAGAGACGCCGACCAACCTCGTCCGTGGCCGCCACCACCACCGTGCCCCCGTCCGGCGATACCGCTACGGACGATGAGATGCCCCCGCCTCCAACCACCCGGACCCCTGGCGGAAGGGTGAACGTTGCGTGCACGACCTCACCGTCCGGGGAGGGACCCGGCTGGAGGGCTTGCCACGCGGCGACCACGACAGCCAACGAGAGCATCAGGGCGGCGACGGTCCGGACTCCGATCCTGCGCCACCAGGGGCGAGCCGGATTCGGGCGCGCCGCGTCCTCCGGGGCGCCGGGCGCCGGCTCGTCACGGGCCGCTTCCTCCAGCACCAGGAGGGCGTCGCCTACGTGACGGAGCCGCTGCCCGGGATCCTTCCGCAGGCACCGGCCCACGAGCCGCCGGATCTCAGACGACGCCTCCGCTGGGAGGGGTTCCCAGTCCGGCTCGCCTTCCAGGATCGCCGCGACGGCCTCCGGCGTCGTGTCACCGTCGAACGCACGCCTGCCCGTGAGTAACTCGTAGAGGACACAACCGAAGGCCCAGATGTCGGATCGCTCGTCCACCGGCTGCCCCCTCAACCGCTCCGGGGGCATGTAGGCGGGCGTGCCGGCTGTCCAGCCGGTGGCCGATGCGCCGTCCCCGTCGCCGGAGTCAGTTTCCCCGGCCGGCTCGGGCGTGGCGCGCGCCAGCCCGAAGTCGATGATCTTGACCTCGCCGGACCGGGTCACCATGACGTTCGCCGGCTTGAGGTCCCTGTGCAGGAGGCCCTTTTCGTGCGCTTCCTCGAGAGCGCCGGCGATGGCGGCCGCCCAGGCCAGGGCCTGGCTGAGGGGAACCCGCCCCTGCCGGAGCCGGTCAGCCAGCGTCTCTCCTTGCAGATACTCCATGACGATGAACGCCCGGCCGTCGGTCTCGCCGAGCTCGAACACACGGCAAACTGCAGGATGGTCAAGAGCCGCGGCCGCTCGCGCCTCGCTCCGAACGAGTCTACCGGAGGGGCCTCCCATCAGGCCCTCGACCGGAAACTTGAGCGCCACGCACCGGCCCAGGGTCTCGTCGCGGGCGAGCCAGACGTCGCCCATCCCGCCCGAACTCAGGTGTTCGACGATCTCGTAGCGGCCGAACACCGCACCAGGCGCCAGGTCCGAGCCGAGCTGCGGTGCCAGGTAATCGGCCGGCAGGCCCGCCTCGGCATCCAGCAGCGACACCACGTCCGCTCGCTCGGACTCGTCGCCGCAGGCCGCCTCGAGCCACGCCTCACGCTCATGGCTCGGCAGCGACCTGGCCTCGAGGAAGAGCTCCTTCACCCTCCGGTGCCGGTCAGACACGCGCTTCGCCTCCTGGGTCGAGCTCGCGGCGCAACCAGACCCGAGCGGCGGCCCAATCGCGTTCCACCGTCGCCCTCGACAGCCCGAGGGCGTGGGCGACCTCGGGAACGGTGAGTCCGGCAAAGAAGCGGAGCTCAACCACCTGGGCGCCGCGCGGCTCCAGCCTCGCCAGCTTGTCCAGGGCGATGTCCAGCTCCACAACGTCGGCCGAGCTCTCCATCGCCAGGACCACCGAATCGAGGGGCGAGGCGGCGACACCGCCACCGCGCTTGAGGGCCTTGCGGCGGCGCGCGTGGTCCACCAGCACGCAGCGCATGGCCTGGGACGCGATGGCGAGGAAGTGGCCACGATTCTTCCAGGCCATCCTCTCCTGCTTGGCCAGTCGAATGAAGGCCTCGTGGACGAGCGCCGTGGTCTGGAGACTGTGGTGCGCAGGCTCCTTGCGCCGGTGGCGAGCCGCAATCCTCCGGAGTTCGCCGTAGAGAATGGCGAACAGCCGCTCACCGGCCTGCCGCTCCCCTGCCCTGGCAGCGATCAGAAGCTGAGAGATCTCGCCCGCCAACGATCCGTTCACCTGGAGCCCCCGCGTCCGTTCCACACCGACGTCGGCGTCGGCCTGTGTGGAGTGTGAGGGGATCCTCCCCCCCCGGGCGGCGCGGATACGTGAAGGGCGCTGAACGCGGGGCTGTCGAGCAAGCGGCGACCGGATGGGAACCCGCCGATCGACTCGTCGCCCTGACCGGAGCGGAGGATATTGCCGTCGTAACCACGCCACGTGGTTGCCGTGACTCCGACGAACGTAGGCCGGTCCTATGTCGGGGGTCAAGTGTCGAACCCCGGCGAAGGTCCGGCATGTATGAGGGGGTACGCCCCGGTTTTACGTGGTTAAGGGTGAAGAGCGCTTGTTGCAGCGCAATCACCCCATCACCCGGAGGCTTCCAATGCGTACCTCTCACAGAGCGATCCTCACGGCCCTCCTCCTTCCGCCGCTGCTCCTCTTGACCGCGTGCAGCGACGAGGGGACGACCGCGCCGCACGCGGATGCGGTCGGCCAGCAATCCATCGGCGGCGACGTCGCTCTCCAGGAGCTGCCGCCGATCCACGTCGAGGTACTCACCAACCGTCACGTGTTCAAGGACGATGTGGCCATCCAGATCCGGAACAAGCCGGATGGGCGCCGGACGGGGGTTGCGAACGTCCGGGACGCAAGCCATCTCGTCGTGGCGAAGATCACCATTCAGCCGGGCGCGCGGTTCCCGTGGCACACCCATCCCGGTCCGGTGGCGGTGGCCATAGCGGAAGGCGAGTTCAGGTTTATATACGCCGACGACTGCGTTCGGCGCGATTACTCGGGCGGAGCGTTCATCGACCTGGGCCAAGACGTCCACATGGCGTACAATCCGAGCGACGAGGTGACCGTGGCCATCGCCACCTTCTTCGGCGTCCCCGCGGAAGGACCGCTCACGATCCCCGTGAGCCCCGAAGAGGGCGAGGCCCTGGACGCACAGTGCGGCTTCGAGCCGGCGGTGGCGCACGCC
Source organism: Gemmatimonadota bacterium (assembly GCA_007132965.1). Lineage (GTDB taxonomy): Bacteria > Gemmatimonadota > Gemmatimonadetes > Longimicrobiales > Gaopeijiaceae > PWLA01. Next base: position 3,924 of record SLNQ01000258.1, read on the forward strand.
CACTGAGGAGGGACGATCCGCCGCGCCCGCTCACGGCGCCCCCGCCCCCGCCCTGTCGGCCGGGCGGGGGCTCTCGCTCCCTGCCGCACGGACCCTACCGAACACCCACACTGCTGACGTGCAGCTCCAGCCCGTGGTTGATCCGCAGCCCGAAGTGGCCGTTCACGGGAAGGGCGCTGCGGGAGCGGCGATCCACCTCGGTGTCGTTCACCCGGAACACGACGTCCTCCGGCCCCACCTCCACGGCGAGCCGGTAGGCCACCGTCTCGGCCCCCGCCTCCCGATCCTCCCACGACGGTACGGCGTCGTGCTCGGTCCATCCCTGGACGTCCAGCACCTCCGCGCCCGCCCGCTCGCGGATCATGTAGCTGCCGTCGCGGCGCACCAGGAAGTAGCCGTAGCTCTGCTCCTCCTCATCGTGAAGCGTGCTGCCACCAAAGAAGACGCCGAAGGACTCCCGCCGCTGACCGGGGTCGAAGAGGTGGATCTCAGCCTCGAGGGTGTAGCTGTCCCGGGCCGAAAACTCGTGCCGGTAAAAGATGCCCGAGGGGCCCGTGGTGACGTGCCAACCCGGCTCCATGATCTCGAAGTAGAGCCCGTCGTCGGCCTCCTCCATGTGCGCCGCGTGGGCCGCGTCGGCGCGGTCGAAGTGGGCCATCCACCCGTCAGGCAGCGCCGGATGGGCCATGGCGTGGTGGTCGGCATGATCCTGCGCCGCGGCAAAGGCCGGCACGAGCAGGAGGAGGAGAACCGGAAGGATCGACAGGGCTCGCATGAGGGGGCCTCGCTGAAAGGGGAAAAGCCGCACACATGTATACGTTGCGGAAACCCCGAGCGGACCGAAAGGGTCGCGAGGCGGCGGCAGAGACCGCGGAACCCCCGAACGG
>SLNQ01000249.1 GCA_007132965.1 Gemmatimonadota bacterium
ATCGTGACCCTGGGAGCCCTGGCGCTCCTGGGCGTCCTGATCTTCTGAGGCCGGGCCCATGACCGCACTCATCGACGCCGTCGGTTTCGAAGGCTGGATCCTCCACGCGCTCATCTGGCTTCCCCTGGTGGGGATCGCCGGTGTGCTGCTCTCGTCCGAGGAGCGGGCGCCCCATTTCGCCTTCGGGTGGAGCGCCGCCCTCTTTGTGCTCAGCCTGGGTCTCTGGTGGAGCTACGATCCCGCCGGACCCCTCTTCCAGCTCACCAGCGAGGTGCCCTGGCTCGAGCTGTGGGGTGTGAGCTACGCCCTGGGGATTGACGGGATCAGCCTCTTCATGGTGCTGCTCGCCACCCTCACCATGCCGGTGGCGATCCTGGGGGCCTTCCGCTACATCGGCGAACGGAGGAGGGCCTTCTACGCCCTCATGCTCCTCCTGCAGACGGGGATCGTGGGGGTCTTCACCTCCATGGACCTCTTCCTCTTCTACGTCTTCTTTGAGCTCACGCTGGTCCCCATGTACTTCATCGTGGGGATCTGGGGCGGAGAGCGGCGGATCTACGCGGCGGTCAAGTTCTTTCTCTACACCGCACTCGGATCGCTCCTGATGTTGGTGGGGATCCTCTACCTGTACTTCCAGGCGCAGGCGGGCGGGGCGCCGGCCTCGTTCCACTACCTGGACCTGGTGGGCACGCCCCTGAGCCTCACCGAGCAGCTCTGGCTCTTCGGTGCCTTCGCTCTGGCCTTTGCCATCAAGGTGCCCATCTTCCCCCTCCACACCTGGCTGCCCGATGCCCACGTGGAGGCACCGACGCCCGGGTCGGTGGTCCTGGCGGCGGTGCTCCTGAAGCTGGGCGCGTACGGCTTCGTGCGCTTCGCGCTGCCCTTCTTCCCGGATGCCGCCATCCATCCCACGGTGGTGCTGGTCATGCTCACCCTGGGCGTCATCGGAATCATCTATGCCGCCTGGGTGGCGGCCGTGCAGCCCGACGCCAAGAAGCTGGTGGCCTACACCTCGGTGGCCCACATGGGATTCGTGGTGCTGGGCATCTTCGCCATGACGGTGAACGGGCTCCAGGGCGGGCTCTTCGTCATGATCGCCCACGGGATCGCCACCGGGGCTCTCTTTCTGCTGCTGGGGATGCTCTACGAGCGTCGCCACACCCGGGAGATCGGAGAGTTCGGAGGTCTGGCCCGGGTGGCGCCCCTCATGGCCACCGCCTTCGTCATCACGGCGCTGGCCTCCATCGGGCTGCCGGGGACCAGCGGGTTCGTGGGCGAGTTCCTGGCTCTGGTGGGCACCTTCGAGCGGTATCCCGCCATCGCGCTGTTGGGGGCCACGGGCGTGATCTTCGCGGCCTACTACATGCTCCCCATGGTGCAGCGTATTCTCTTCAACGAACTGGAGAAGGAGGAGAACCGCACCATGCCCGACCTCAGCGGGCGGGAGATCGCGGTGCTGTCTCCCCTGGTGGCCCTCATGATCATCCTGGGCGTGTTCCCCACGCCGGTGCTGGACCGGATGGAGCCCGGGGTACGGGCCATCGTGGAGTACGTCGACGAGGGAGCCCGGATCGGCCCCCTCATGGAGGCGGCTCGGACGCCGGCCTCGTCCGAGTCCCAGATGGGGCAGGAGGTGTCGGAGCCCGAAGGGGCGAGCGAGCCCCCCGTTCCGATTCAGATGAGTCCGGCCGAGTTGGGACGGACCAGTTGGTTGACGGCGCCCCTGGTGCCGCGTGCGCAGGAGCCCTCCGGGATCTTCCCGGAGGGGACTTACGGGCCCCGGGACGTCCCGGGCGCCGAGGGACGGGGAATCAACGGGGATGAGGGCTGAACCGGCATGACTCTCGATTTCGTTTCCAACGTCGACTATCTCTGGGCCCTGGTGCCCGAGATCATTCTGTGTGTCTGGGCCATGGTGGTCCTCCTGGCCGGGGTGCGTCGCCCGGACGATCCGCCGGCCAACGCCCAGGCCCTGGGGTGGCTTGCCCTGGTGGGGGTCCTGCTGGCCGCGGTGGCCAACGGATGGCTCTACGGCGTTACCTCCACGGCCGAAGCGGCCATGATCACCGTAGACCCCTTCCGCCTCTTCGCCAACTGGCTCTTTCTGCTGGGAGCCGGACTCACCGTCCTGGTGGCCGGGCCGTACGTGACCCGACAGCGCCTGCAGGCCGGAGAGTTCTACGCCCTGATCCTCCTCTCGACAGTGGGGATGATGTTCATGGGCGGGACCCGGAACCTGATCCTCCTCTTCCTGGCGTTGGAGACCATGTCCATCGCCGCGTACGTCCTGACGGCGTACAACCGCCGGGACCGGAAGTCGGCGGAGGCCGGGCTGAAGTACTTCATCCTGGGTTCCTTCTCCTCGGGGTTCCTCCTCTACGGGATCGCCCTGGTGTGGGGGGCCACCGGAAGCGTCCACCTCACCGAGATCGCGGCCACCGTGGAGGCGGGGGCCGGCTTTACCGGGCTGCTTCTGGCCGGGATGGCCCTGCTGGGGATCGGGTTCGCCTTCAAGGTGGGGGCGGTGCCCTTCCACATGTGGGCACCCGATGCGTACGAGGGAGCGCCCTCGCCCTCTACGGCCTTCATGGCCGCCGCCGTGAAGGCGGCGTCGTTCGTGGCCTTCCTGCGGGTCTTCATCGAGGCGTTCTCCACGCTGTACGAGTCGTGGTACCCGGTGGTTTGGTGGCTGGCGGTCCTCACCATGGTGGTGGCCAACCTCATTGCCCTGAGCCAGGCCAACGTGAAGCGCATGCTGGCCTATTCGTCGGTTGCCCACGGGGGCTATCTCCTGGTGGCGGTGGCGGCCGCCAACCAGATGGCCACGGCCGGGCTCCTCTTCTACCTGCTGGTCTACACGGTCATGACGGTGGGCGCCTTTGCCATCCTCATGATCGTGAGCGGCCAGAGCGAGGACCGACTGCAGGTGGAGGACTACTCGGGATTCGGGTGGGCCCAGCCGATGTTGGGGGTGATCTTCACCATCTTCCTCCTGTCGCTGGCCGGGTTCCCCGGAACCGGGGGGTTCATGGCCAAGATCTACCTGCTCCAGGGCGCGGTGGAGAGCCAGCTCTGGACCCTGGCGGTGATTCTGGCCCTGGCTACGGTGGTATCGTACTACTACTACCTCCGGGTGGCGTGGTACATGTGGATGCGCTCGGCGGCCGATCCGGCCGAGCACACCCGGGTGTGGACGCCACTTCCGGTGTGGGTGGCCCTGATTCTCTCCGCTGGGGTAATTCTCTATCTGGGCGTCCTTCCCGGAGGGTTGCTGGACGGCGCCATGGCCAGCGCCGAGGGACTCGGTGTGGTCCGCGACGGGCTTCTGGGCCTGCGCCCCTGAGGGTGGCCGCCGCCACGGCCACCGCCCCCATGGCAGGTGCCCCTCCTTCATTCTGCAGGCAGGAGTGAACACTCGATGACGTTGCCGTTGCATATCTTTCGCGAGTATGACATTCGCGGGATCGTGGACCAGGATCTCACCACCGAGTTGGTCCACCGGGTGGGTCGTGCCTATGGGACCAACCTTCGGGCCGCCATTGCCGCCCAGGAGGGGGGAGGGCAGGGAAGCCCCCGGATCGTAGTGGGCTGGGACAACCGTCCCTCCTCCCCCGAGCTGGTGGAGGCGCTGGTGAACGGTCTTCTCTCCACCGGAGTCGACGTCCTGGAGCTGGGCGTGGTGCCCACCCCGGTGACCTGGTGGGCCGAGAAGACGCTGGACGACATCCAGGGCGCCATCCAGCTCACCGGTTCGCACAACCCCTCTGAATGGAACGGGATCAAGATGACCCTCCTGGGCCGGTCCCTGTACGGGGACGGAGTCCAGGAGCTACGGCGGACCATCGAGGCCGGAGCCTATGCCGCGGGCACCGGGGAGCGGGAAGCACACCCTGTGTTGGACGCCTACGTGGGCGACGTGGCCGCCCGGATCCAGCTCGAGGGACCGGTGAAGGCGGTGGTGGACTGCGGAAACGGAACCGGAGCGGTGGTGGCCCAGCGCCTCCTGGGGGAGGTGGGGGTCGAGGTCGTTCCCCTGTACTGCGAATCTGACGGCACCTTCCCGAACCACCACCCCGACCCCACCGTGGACGAGAACCTGGAGGACCTGATCCGCCTGGTCCGGGAGGAGCGGGCCGATTTCGGCGTGGCCTTCGACGGTGACGCCGATCGGATCGGAGCCGTGGACGATCAGGGCCGGATCATCCGGGGTGACGTGCTCCTCCTTCTCTACGGCTTGGACCTCCTGGACCGCAAGGGCCCGGGCCAACTCCTCCTCTTCGACGTGAAGTGCTCGCAGGTCCTCCCGGAGGTGTACGAGGAGGCCGGTGGCAAGACCCTCATGTGGATGACGGGCCACTCCCTCATGAAGGAGAAGATGCGGGAGACCGGAGCTCCCCTGGCAGGCGAGCTCTCCGGGCACATCTGCTTCGGGGGAGACGAGTACCTGGCCATCGACGATGCCCTCTACGACGCCTGCAGGCTGGCCGAGCTGGTGAGCCGGGCCCGGGAGCCCCCCTCCGAGCAGGTAGACCGCTTTCCCCGTTACGTGTCCACCCCCGAGATTCGAATCCAGGTCACCGAGGAGTCCAAGCGCCGGATCGTGGCCGACGCGGTGGAGCACTTCTCCCGGCACTACGAGGTCGTGCAGGTGGACGGCGCACGGATCCTGTTCGGCGATGGCTGGGGATTGATCCGGTCGTCCAACACGCAACCCGTTCTGGTGGCCCGCTTCGAGGCCCGAACTACGGAACGGCTGGAGGAGATCCAGGACGAAGTGCAGGGCTGGCTTCGGGAGCAGGGAGTGGATGTCTGAAGCAGGCCCCCTGCGCTGGATCAGCGGGATGAAGGGTCGGGTCGCCCTGGGGGCGTTTCTGGCCCTCCTCTTCCTACTCCTGGTGGCCCGATGGGGCGTGTCGCTCTACGTGGACGCGCTCTGGTTCTCGGCCGAGGGCGCCGGCGACGTCTTCCGGACCCGCCTCGTGTGGGAGTGGGGCGCCCGCCTGGGCGCCGGGCTCCTGGTGGGGCTCCTGGTGTGGTGGAATTTCCGGATCGTCCTGAAGACCTTTGCCGGGATCCAGATCCGGCGGCGAGTGGGCGACCTGGTGATCCAGGAGCAGCTTCCGGACAGCTACGTTCGCTGGTCGGTGGCGGGGATCTGCGTGCTCATCGGACTCTGGTTTGCCGCAGCGGTGCCCCAGGGGACCGGGATCCGGGGGCTCCTTCTCCTGAACGCCCCCGAGTGGGGGCGACTGGATCCCATCTTCGGTCGGGATCTCAGCTTCTACCTCTTCCACCTTCCGGTCATGGAGGGTCTGCTCACCTTCGGGCTCGTGCTCACCGTCTTCCTGGCCGCACTGGTGGCGGCCGGGTATTCGGCTACCGGAGCCATTGAATGGGGAGGAGGCAAGGTTCGGGTCAAGGACCTGCCCCGGCTGCACCTGGGCGTCCTGGGTGCCCTTTTCCTCCTGTTTCTGGCGGTGCGGTTCCACCTGGTCCCCTACGGCCTGGTGCAGGACGGGAACTCCGGCGTCCAGGGGATCTTCGGGTATGCCGACGAACACGCGCGGGTGCCGGCCTATCGCTTCCTGGCCGTCCTGGCCCTGGCCTCGGCCGTGGGGGTGGGCTGGGGCGCCATGCGGAACAGGCTCCTCCCGGTGGCTCTTTCGGTGGTGGTGCTGGCCCTGGGGGCCATCGTGGGAGCCCAGGTGGTTCCGGCGCTGGTGCAGCGCTTCCAGGTCGAGCCCAACGAGTTGGCCCGGGAGGCGCCGTACATCGAACACGCCGTCCAGTATACGAGAGACGGCTTCGGGCTGGCCGGACTGAGTCGGGAGCGCCTGGATTACGGCCCCCCTTCGGCAGAGGACTGGGAGCTGGTGCCCCAGCGAGTGGACCGCCTCCCGGTGTGGACGGAGGGGACGCTCCTGGCCACCTTCCGCCAGATTGAGGCTCGGTTCGAGTATTACGACTTCAACCGGGTGACCTTCAATCGGTATCCTGGCGACGACCGGGCGGTGCCGGTGGCGGTGTCGGTCCGGGAGGTGAACCCCAACGGAATCCCTGATCCCAACTGGCAGAACCTGCACCTCCGCGAACGCTACGTTTCGGGGATGGGGGCTGTTGCGGGCCAGGTCCATCGGCACGACGACGACGGTCGGCTTCCCATGTTCCTTGCGGCCATCCCCCCGGAGTTCAGGCCGGGGCCCGACGTTCCGCAGCAGTTGGACCTGATTAGACCTCAGGTCTACGTGGGAAGTCGTCCCCAGCTCTACGCAGTGATCAACCGGAGCGAGGAGAGCTTTCTGGCGCCCGACGGTTCTCCGGGGGCGCCGGGGGAGGATTACCCCCAGGGGATCCTCATGGGGTCGCTCCTGCGGACCCTGGCGCTGGCCTGGAACTTCCAGGACGCAAACCTCCTGTTCGCGTCCGAGGTGGAGCCGGACAGCCGGTTCGTATTCCGCCGGGAGGTCCGAGAGCGGGTTCGGACGCTGGCGCCCTTCCTCCTTCTTCCCGAGGATCCGTACCCGGTCATCGCCCAGGGGCGTATCGTCTGGATCGTGGAGGGGTTTACGGCGAGCCGGTCCTTCCCCCTCTCCACCGCGCACCAGGTGGCGAATCAGCGGGCCGCCCGCTACCTGCGCAACTCGGTGAAGGTGGCGGTGGACGCGGTAACGGGTGAGGTGCGCATGTACGTGGCCGACCCCGACGACCCGCTCCTGCAGGCGTATCGAGGTGCCTTCCCCAGCCTCTTCCACGACATGGACGAGATGCCCGGGGAGTTGGCGCGCCACCTGCGGTACTCCCGACATCTCATGGACGTACAGAGTCGCGTCCTGCTGCAGTACCACCAGGAGGCGCCTCCCGTCTTCCACGGACAGCAGAACCGCTGGGCCGTGTCCACCGAGCTCTCGGTGGATACCCAGCCCGTGCCGTATCGCCCGGAGTTCGCCTTCAAGACCCTCCCCGGGGAGGAGGAGGAGAGCTTTGTTCTGACCAACGTTTTCGTGCCCCAGGGAAGGCAGAATCTGGCGGCCTTCCTGGCCGGGCGCTGGAACCCGGAGGCGGGCAACGAGCTTCTCCTCTGGGACGTCCCGGTGGAGAGCCAGGTCCGCGGCCCCCGCCAGATCGAGGCCCTCATCGAGCAGGACCCCGAGATCTCGCAGCAGTTTTCCCTCTGGCGCCAGGGGGGCAGTCAGGTCTGGACGGGCCACCTCCACCTGGTGCCGGTGGGCAACACCCTCGTCTACATGGAGCCCATCTTCCTGGCCGCCGACTACGACGCCATTCCTGAGATCCGGCGCTACGTGGTGAGCGATGGCCGCCGGGTGGTGATGGATCCCACCCTGGAAGGGGCGGTGGCCGGGCTGGCCCTGGGTCTGGAAGGCGTCGTCCGCGAGGAAGTGGAGCCGGAGCCCGCCCTGGATCCGGAGGAAGCCATCCCGGAGGAGCTGGTCCGGGAGGTGGAGATGCGGGGCGCCGAAGAGGCCCTGCGGATCCTGGACGAAGCGGAGGCCGCCCTCCGCGACGGAAACTGGAGTGAATTCGGCAGAAAGCTCCAGGAGCTCCGGTCTCTGCTCCAGGGGCAGGCAGGAGACACCTGAGGAAGCAGTTCTCGCCATCCATCGGGCGCCACCGGCTTGATCCGGACCTGGCGCCCCCATACCTTCAGCAGGCTCTTGCCGGGGCGGTGAGAGCGGCTTCAAGACAGACCAAAGGGCACAAGGGACCGAATGGATATCCACGAATACCAGGCAAAGGAGCTCTTCCGGGACTCGGGCATCCCCGTACCCCCCGGGGACGTAGCCACCACACCGGACCAGGCGGAGAAGATCGCCGCCGGATACGGAGGGAGCGTGGTGGTCAAGGCCCAGGTTCACACGGGCGGTCGGGGGAAGGCCGGCGGGGTGAAGCTGGCTGACTCGGCCGCCGAGGCCAGGGAGCACGCCTCCCGGATTCTGGGCATGAGCATCAAGGACCTGACGGTACAGAAGGTCCTGGTGACGCCAGCGGAGGACATCGAATCGGAAGCCTACGTAGGTGTCCTCATCGACCGGGCCACCCAGGCGCCCATGTTCATGGTTTCGCCGGAAGGCGGCGTGGACATCGAGGAGGTGGCCGCCACCAACCCGGAGGCCATCCGCAAACTGCGGGTCGATCCCCGCTACGGACTCCTCCCGCACCAGGCATACGGCCTGGCCACCTTCCTCTACGAAGACCCCAAGCTGGTGAAGCAGGCCACCCGGATCATGGGCCAGCTCTACCGGGCCTTCACCGACAACGCCTGCTCGCTGGCCGAGATCAACCCCCTCATCGTGACGCCTGGCGGCGAGGTGAAGGCCATCGACGCCAAGGTGAGCATCGACGAGAGCGCTCTCTTCCGTCTGCCCGAGGTGGCTGAGTTCCGGGACCTGGACGCGGAGCCGGCATCGGAGACCAAGGCCCGGGAGGCGGGTCTCTCCTTCGTCAAGCTCGACGGCGACGTGGGGTGCTGCGTGAATGGTGCGGGGCTGGCCATGGCCACCATGGATCTGGTGAAGTACTACGGCGGCCAGCCCGCCAACTTCCTGGACATCGGCGGGTCGTCGAATCCCGACAAGGTGGTGGCGGCACTTGAAATCATCACCGCCGATCCGAACGTGAAGGCCATCCTCTTCAACATCTTCGGCGGAATCACCCGCTGCGACGACGTGGCCAACGGGATCGTAGAGGCCGCCCGGCGCATCGACATCAAGCCTCCCATCGTGATCCGACTCACGGGCACGAACGAAGAAGAGGCGCTTCAGATTCTGGAAGAAGCAGGGTTCTCCGCCTTCACCTCCATGGACGAGGTGGTGGAGAAGGCAGTGGAGCTTGCAGCGCAGGCCTGACACGACTCAACGGCAGGGAGACTGAATAGACACATGTCGATCTTTATCGATCGTTCGACTCGCCTCGTGGTCCAGGGGATCACCGGACGCGACGGTTCATTTCACGCAAAGCAGATGGCCGCCTACGGGACGCAGGTGGTGGCCGGTGTCACTCCGGGCAAGGGAGGGCAGACCTTCGAGACCGACGATGGGGGCTCGGTCCCCATCTTCAACACCGTGGAGGAGGCCGTCCAGAACGAGGGGGCCAACACCTCGGTGATCTACGTACCACCAGCCTTCGCCGCCGGTGCGATCATGGAGGCCGCCGACGCCGGAATCGAGTTCATCGCGGCCATCACCGAGGGCATACCGGTCATCGACATGACCCGGACCTACGCCTTCGTCCAGGACAGGGGCGCACGCCTCCTGGGCCCGAACTGCCCCGGCGCCATCACTCCCGGCGTGGCCAAGGTGGGGATCATTCCGGGCCAGATCACGACGCCGGGACCGGTGGGCGTGGTCTCGCGTTCCGGAACCCTGACCTATGAGGCGGTGAACCAGCTCACCGAGGCTGGAATCGGGCAAACCACCTGCGTGGGAATCGGCGGTGACCCGATCATCGGAACCGACTTCATCGATACTCTCCAGGCCTTCTCCGACGATCCGGACACCGAGGCGGTGGTCATGATCGGAGAGATCGGCGGCACCGACGAGCAGGAGGCGGCCCGCTGGGTGAAGGAGAACATGGAAATCCCCGTGGTGGGCTTCATTGCAGGTCAGACGGCGCCTCCGGGCCGTCAGATGGGACACGCCGGCGCCATCATCTCCGGCTCGGCGGGTACAGCCGAGGAGAAGATGCGCGTGTTCGAGGAGAACGGCATCGCCGTGGCCAAACGGCCGGTGGACATCCGCATCCTCATCCAGGAGGCGCTGGGCCTCTGAGGTCCGTCCCCTTCGGGGGCGGATCCAGGGTCCGGTGCGGATCATGAATCTGGGCGACCTCCTCAGCGCCGAACGGATCCGGGTGCCCTTGCGCGGACGCACGGTGCGGGAGGGGTTCGGAGAGCTCAGTGCCCTCCTCCCCTCCGGAGATTCGTCTCCCTCGGCTCTCCCCATGGATGCCGTATCTGCCAGTCCCTCTGGTCACTCCCGTCTGCTCGTCGCCCCGAAAGCGGGAAGCCCTTCGGCTCCGGCGGTGGCGCTGGGGGTGGCACCTCGACCCTTCCAGGTAGAGGATCCGGCTGATGCGTCCGAGGCGCCGGGGGCGCGGATCCTGGTCCTGGTCACCGGTCGTGGCCTGAGCCGAGAGGCCCGTTTTCGCATCGAGTCGATCTTCTTCGATCCGAAGATCGAAAGTGCGCTCCTGAGGGCCGGAGGAGCATCGCAGATCCTGAGCCTTCCGAGGTTGACGGCGCTGGAGCTTCAGAAGCCGCTCAAGGTTCAGGACGTGATGATTCCCCTCTCGTACCGGATCTACCCCGATACGCCGCTGGACGAGGTGTTGGATCTCATGGTTCGGCGGCGCCTCAGTGCCGTGCCGGTGGTGGGGGAGGGACTGCAGGTCCTGGGAGTGATCTCGGCAGCGGACATCCTGAAATATGGAATGCAGGTGGCCGCAGCGCCCGTCGGTGGGAAGAGAGAGGGGGACGAGACGCCCACGGCCCGCAACATCATGAGCCGGTCCATCATGTGCGTCACCGAGGATGAGTCCCTGAGGCATGCTGCGCAGCTCATGGCCAATCGCAATGTGGCCCAGCTGCCGGTGGTACGAGAAGGCGAAATCGTGGGCTTCCTCACCCGAGGAGGTGTTCTCACTGCCCTCTTCGGCGGTGTGGAGGACGAGCCCCATGACCGTGCAACTGCAAACGAGACGATCAGATGAAGCATACGCTGGCCATCATCAAGCCCGACGCCGTGGCGGCGGGACGAGCCGGAGCCGTACTGGCGCACCTGGAGGAAGCGGGCTTTCGGATCCGAGCCCTTCGCATGACCCGGCTGAACCCGGACCAGGCCGAGGCGTTCTATGCCGTTCACCGGGAGCGGCCATTCTTCCAGTCGCTGGTTTCCTTCATGACCTCCGGACCGGTGGTTCCCATGGTCCTGGAGGCGGAGAATGCCGTGCCCCGGCTGCGGGAGGTCATTGGCGCTACCGACCCGGCCGAGGCCGCTGAAGGCACCATTCGGGCCCTCTACGCCGAGTCCAAGGAACGCAACGCGATCCACGCCTCGGACTCGGATGAGAACGCCCGGACGGAGATCGCCTTTTTCTTCAGCAGGGCTGAACTTCTGGCACTCTGATCTCCCGGCGTCCGGTGAGCCGGGCGCCCGACGGGGGTGAGGGAGAGGGGGGAGCGGCACATGGTCGACAGGGACGCGGAGCTACAACGCGTCGCCGTCGTGGGCGCGGGAACCTCGGGGCGAGGTGTGGCCCGGGTGCTGGCGTCCGCCGGCATCGAAGTTCGACTGGTGGAGCGTACCTCCGATTCCCTGACCCGCTCGCTGGGCGCCCTTCGGGAGGCCATGGACCGTGATATCGGACGATGGGCCCTCACTGACTCGGAGAGGGACGCCATCCTGGCTCGGATCGAGGGGGTTGTGGGTCCTCCTGAGCTGGAAGGGATCCAGGTGGTCTTCGAGTGCATCACGGAAGACCGCAAGGAGAAGCTCGCGCTCCTTCGGGAGCTGGACGAGCGGGCGCCGGCCGAGTGCGTCTTTCTCCTGAACACCTCCACCCTCTCCATTACGGCTCTGGCCGAGGCGGTCTCCAGTTCCCGACGTCCCCTGATCCTGGGGTTCCATTTCCTGCACCCGGTGGCTCGGATCAGCCTGGTGGAGCTGGTGCGCGCTCGGGAGTCCGGCGAACGCGCCGAACGCGTGGCCCGCGCACTGGCCCGGAGATTGGGCAAGGAAGTCATGGAGGTGGCCGAGTACCCGGGCTACGTCACAAGCCGTCTGACCCTGGCCCTGATCAACGAGGCGGTGCACCTGGTCATGGAGGGCGTCGCCACCCGGGACACGGTGGACCGGGCCATGAAGCTTCGTCTGGGGTCGACCCACGGCCCCCTGGCGCTGGCCGACGAGATCGGGCTGGACTCGGTGCATCGGGCCCTGCAGTCCCTCTGGGGTGAGCTGGGACTGCCGCAGTTCAGACCGGCTCCACTGCTCCGACGCATGGTGAGCGAAGGCTGGCTGGGTGAGAAGTCCGGGCGCGGCTTCTATCGTTACACCGAGAGCGGGCGCCGTCTCTCCGAGAAGGAGGATCTCACCGAGCCCCGCCTAACCCGGCTCCTGGAGACCGGTGACGCCGACGGGGAGGGGCGGGTCCCATGAGGGTGCTGGTCCTGAACTCGGGCTCCTCGTCCGTCAAGTACCAGGTGATGGACACCGCCACCGACAAGGCCCTGGTAGTGGGGCAGGTAGAGCGGATCGGGAGCGGAGGCGCCATCCTGAGCCAGGAGCGGGCCGCCGACGGCACCCGGGCGAAGGAGACGGGCCAGATCCTGGACCACCGCGATGCCATCCACGCCATTCTGGAGCTGGTGCGGGATCCGGATCGAGGTGGAATGGCACCGGAGGACGCCGTGGAGGCGGTGGGCCACCGGGTGGTGCATGGAGGGGAAGCCTTCACCGGCGCCGTGGTCATCGACACCGAGGTGGAGGAGCGGATCCGGGATTCCATCGATCTGGCCCCCCTCCACAACCCTCACAACCTGGCGGGCATCCGAGCGGCCAGGAGCGAGCTTCCGGACATTCCCCACGTGGCGGTGTTCGACACTGCCTTCCACGCCAGCCTTCCGCCCCGGGCCTTCCACTACGCTCTGCCCTATGTGCTCTATCACCGGCACCGGATCCGGCGGTACGGATTTCACGGAACGAGTCACCGGCACGTGCTTCGACGCTCGGCCCGGCTCCTCGGGCGGGATGCGGCGTCGCTCCGCCTCATCTCGCTGCACCTGGGCAACGGGGCCAGCGCCTGCGCCATCCGGGACGGACGATCACTGGATACCTCAATGGGTTTCACCCCCCTTGAGGGACTGGTCATGGGAAGTCGGTCCGGTGACGTGGACCCGGCGGTGGTGCTCCACGTCATGGCGCGGGAGGAGGTGTCGGCCTCCGATGCCGGTGGGATGCTGAACAAGCACTCCGGACTCCTGGGTCTGTCAGGCATCTCCGGCGACATGCGGGACCTGTTGCAGGAAGAAGCGAGCGGAAGCGAACGAGCCCAACTGGCGCTGGACGTCTATGCCTATCGGATCCGGAAATACATCGGGGCCTACGCCGCGGTGCTGGGCGGGGTAGACGCGGTGGCCTTCACCGGAGGGGTGGGCGAGAACGCCCCGTCGATCCGGAGTCGCGCCCTCGAGGAACTGGAGTTCCTCGGCGTTCAGGTGGAGCCAGAGGCCAACGATGAGCTGGTGGGGGGAAGGGAAGGGAGCTTCGGTCGAGGGAGCGTCTCGCTGCTGGTGATCGGGAGTGGAGAAGAGCTCACGATTGCCCGGGAGACGGAAGCGGCGCTGCGCGGTGTCGGCACCGCCGGTGATTGAGGTACCGGACAGCAGTTGGCTCGGGGTGTTTCTTCCGCCAAAACATTGACAGATTGCCCTGTCTGCGTGAACTTTACAGGTCTATGCTCAGGGTCAATCTGATAGATCTGGACCGGGACGGCCCGATCCAGATCAAAAGGGACATCGCACCGGATTCGCCGGTGTGGGAAGGCATCGAACCGGAGTTCGCCGGTCCCGTCGAACTGGATCTGACCATCAGTGCCACCGCCACCGGGCAGGTGCTGGTTCGTGGCACCATGGGTGCCGCGTTCCGTCGGCAATGCCGGCGATGCCTTGCGGACGTAGTCGACGAGGTGAGCCAGGAGTTGAACCTGGTGTGGGTTCTGAAGGACGAGTTTCCAGGCGCTGAGGAGGAGGCCCCGGAAGCCGACGGTGTGCGGAAGCTGGACCTGACGAACAACGAGCTGGATCTGGGTCCCGCCCTCCGCGAGGAGCTGATTCTGGCCATCGAGCCGTATGTCGAATGTTCGGACACGTGCCAGGGCCTGTGCCCCGTCTGCGGGGTGAACCGAAACGAAGAAACCTGTGACTGCACCCTGGAAGAACCGGATCCCCGCTGGGACGTTCTTCGGGCGCTAAATGAAGACTAAGGGAGAAGTCCGATGGCAGTCCCCAAGAAGCGTACATCCAAGCAGCGCAAGCGGAAGCGGCGGACCCACTACAAGGCCGACGCCGTGGTGACGCACACCTGCCAGCGCTGCGGTGACCCCAAGCAGCCCCATCGGGTCTGCCCGACCTGCGGTTACTATCGCGACGAGCAGGTCATCGAGGTCGACATCGACTGAGGGCGGTCACTTGCGGATCGCCCTCGACGCCCAGGGAACCGACCAAGCTCCGGCAAGCGAGATCGCCGGAGCCGTCCAGGCCCTCACGGACCGGCACGACCTCACCGTCGTGCTGGTGGGGGATGAATCGGCCATCCGGTCCGAGCTGGCCCGTCACCACGACGCGCCTACCGACCGGATCGAGGTCGTGCACGCACCAGAGCGGATTCTGCCCGCTGAAGCGCCGGCATCCGCGGTACGTCGGCGTCCCGACTCCTCCATCGTGAAGGGGATTCGCCTCCAGAAGGAAGGCACGGCCGACGCCTTCGTCAGCGCCGGTTCAACCGGCGCGGTGATGGCGGCTTCGCTCATCCTGCTCCGCCCCCTCCCCGGGGTAGCGCGTCCGGCCATCGGCACCCTCCTGCCCACTTCCCATGCCCCCACCCTCATGCTGGATTCGGGGGCGAACGTGGACTGCAAGCCCCAGCACCTGTTGGAGTTCGGTCGGCTGGGCACCATCTACGCCCAGGACCTCATGGGCGTGGAGCAACCGCGCGTGGCCCTGCTGAATATCGGAGAGGAACCGGAGAAGGGCGACGAGCTGGCCGTGGAGGCGCACCGCCTCCTGGCGGAGGCGGAGCTCAACTTCGTGGGAAACGTGGAGGGCCGCGACATCATCGGCGGTGCCTGCGACGTGCTGGTCTGCGACGGCTTCGTGGGGAACGTACTTCTGAAGTTCTACGAGTCGGTCGCCGAGTTCATCATCGGGCTGTTGGGCCGCGAGATGGACCGGATCGGCGCCCAGCTCGAAGTGGAGGAGGTCTTCCGGGTCCTGGACTACTCCGAGTATGGCGGAGCGCCACTCCTGGGGGTGAATGGGGTGTGCATCATCTGTCACGGAAGCTCGCCCCCCAAGGCCATCCGGAACGCGCTGGAGGTAGCGACCCAGGCGGTGGACTCCCAGATGGTGATGCACATTGCCCGTGAGCTGGCCCAGCCCGCGCAGGATTGACGCGTCACTTGCCCGACCCGAGCCCACCCGTGTTGATCTGCAACGTCCTTCGTTCATAGCCAAGAGGTTTGTCCATGTCGACGGCGTATATCTTTCCCGGCCAGGGTTCCCAGGAGGTTGGGATGGGGCGGGCCCTGTCCGAGGCGTATCCGGTGGCCGCCCGAACCTTCGAGGAGGCCGACGACACGCTGGGCGCTCCTCTCAGCCGGATCATGTGGGAGGGCCCGGAGGAGGAGCTCGTCCAGACTCAGAACGCACAGCCTGCCATTCTGGTGCATTCGGTAGCGGTGCTGCGGGTAATGGCCGGGGGCGTGGAGCCCGTCATGGCTGCCGGCCATTCCCTGGGCGAGTTCTCTGCCCACGTGGCCGCCGGGACCCTTGACTTCGCCGACGCGCTCACCGCCGTTCGGCGGAGGGGGGAACTCATGGCCCAGGCAGGGAGGGAGCGGCCGGGGACCATGGCCGCCGTGCTGGGAATGGATGACGACGCGGTAAGGGACGTCTGCGCGCAGGTCTCCACCGAGGCGTCCGTCGTGGTCACGGCGAACCTCAACTCACCCGGGCAGGTGGTGGTCTCCGGAGATGTGGATGCGGTTGAGCGGTCGGTGGGGGCTCTCCGCGACGCGGGTGCACGGCGGGTGGTACCCCTCAACGTGTCCGGCGCCTTCCACTCGCCCCTCATGGCTCCGGCACAGGGGGGATTGCGTCAGGCGCTGGAGTCGATAAAGTTCGACCGACCGCGCTTTCCGGTGGTGTCCAACGTCACGGCGGCACCGGAGCACGATGGTCTCCGGGCGCGGGAGCTCCTGGTAGAGCAGCTCACATCGCCGGTCCGTTGGGCTGAATCGGTGGCCACGATGGTCCAGGAGGGCGTGGAGAGGTTCCTGGAGCTGGGTCCCGGATCCGTTCTCACAGGACTCAACCGGCGCAACGCCAGGGGTATTCCGTCCGAGGCCCTGGGAACACCGGAGGACCTGGCCGGACTGGGGATCCAGTGATGTGTCGCCGAAGTCCGGTGAGCACCCA
Organism: Gemmatimonadota bacterium; assembly: GCA_007132965.1. Lineage (GTDB taxonomy): Bacteria > Gemmatimonadota > Gemmatimonadetes > Longimicrobiales > Gaopeijiaceae > PWLA01. The sequence goes on from SLNQ01000249.1 coordinate 16,211, forward strand.
GCGCGTCGAAGCGGTATAACAGTTGAATTCGAACGACCAGGGAGGGGGTGGGATGGCTCAGGAGCTCGACGGAGACGTGGCACTGGTGACGGGAGGGTCCCGGGGCATTGGCCTGGGGATCGCCCGGGCCCTGGCCGAGGGCGGAGCCGTTGTGGCCGTGATCGGTCGAGGGAAGGAGCGGGCGCAGGAGGCTGCGGATTCGCTCCCGGGCTCGGGTCACGCCGCATTCGGGTGCGACGTCTCCGAGCCGGGTCAGGTGGCGGAGACGGTAAAGGCGGTGGAGTCGGCCCTGGGCGGTGTCTCCATTCTGGTGAACAACGCGGGGATCACCCGCGACAACATCCTCCTGCGCCTCAAGGACGAGGACTGGGATGAGGTGATGGGGGTCAACCTCAAGGGCGCCTTCAATATGACAAGGTCTGTCACAAGGGGGATGATGAAGCGCCGAAGTGGGGTGATCCTGAATATCAGCTCGGTGGTCGGGATCACAGGGAATCCGGGGCAGTCGAACTACGCAGCCTCCAAGGCCGGCCTCATCGGCTTCACCCGGAGCGTGGCACGGGAGCTGGCGTCGCGCCAGGTCCGTTGCAACGCCATCGCTCCCGGATACATCGAAACCGACATGACCGCGGCGCTGGACGAGGGCCAGACGACGGCGCTGCAGGAACAGATTCCACTGGGGCGGCTCGGTACCCCTGAAGACGTCGCAGGCGTGGCCCGCTTCCTTGCGGGGCCTGGGGCTCGCTACATTACCGGGCAGGTTCTCGCCGTGGA
>SLNQ01000028.1 GCA_007132965.1 Gemmatimonadota bacterium
CGCTCCACCTCCAGGGAGTGGCCGATCCGGGCTCGAAGCACGGCCCGGACCACGGCGCCCCGCTCCTGGGGCATCCGTTCCCGGAGGGACTGGCGCCAGCCATCGTCTTCCGGACGGCCCGGATCCAGGAAGTCGGCCGCGAACAGGGCGCGGCCCAGTTCGCCGAACTCCGGGTGACCCAGCGTGTGGAAGGCCACGGCGTCCAGGAGCGGCTGGTCCGTGACCCCCTCCACCTCCCGGAGACGTCGAGCCGCCACCGGACCGTGGAGAATCCGACCGTCCAGCCGCCGAAACTCAGGGGGGGCCTGGGCTTCGAGCTCCTTCACGGGGGCGTCCCGGAGGACGTCGTGCAGGAAGGCGCCGGCCCGCCAGCGGGTCACCTCGGGGGCATCGAACCCCAGCTGCCGGGCCCACTGCTCCATGAGTCCGGCCACCCGGGCCATGTGTTCCAGGCGCGGCTCTCCGGCCCGGGCCCACGAAGGGAGCTCACCCCGAGCCGCCGCCTCCACCACCGGATGGAGCCTCACGTCCCCCCTCCCTGCTCCGAGGCCTCGGGGTCCGGCCGGGTCCGGGGATCGGTCCCCACGGCTCCCAGGATCACGTTGTCGATGATCCGAGTGCTGCCCAGGTGGGCCGCCGCCGCCAGCACCGCCCCCTCCCGGGCCTCCGCCAGGGGCTCCAGCGTCTCGGCGTCCACCAGCTCCAGGTACTGAAGCTGCACGAGCGGGTGCGACGCCAGCACCGACCGGGCCCGATCCAGGAGAACCTCCGGGCTCCCCTCGCCGGCCCGGAACGCGGCATCGGCCGCCTCCAGCGCCTGGAAGAGCCCCACCGCCTCCTCGCGCTCCTCGTCGCTCAGGTAGGCGTTCCGGGAGCTCATGGCCAGCCCGTCCGGCTCGCGGACCAGGGGTCCCACCTGGATCTCCACCGGGAGGTTCAGGTCCCGGACCATGCGCCGGATCAGGACGGCCTGCTGATAGTCCTTCCGTCCAAACACAGCCACGTCGGGACGCACCAACCCGAAGAGCTTGGCCACCACCGTGACCACCCCGTGGAAGTGACCGGGCCGATACTTTCCGCAGAGTCTCTCGGCCAGCGCGCCCGGATCCACCGTCACCACCGGCTCGCCTCCCGGGTACATCTCCTCGCGGGGAGGGGCGAAGACCAGATCCACCCCCCGGTCCATGGCCAGCTTCACGTCCCGCTCCACGTCCCTGGGGTACCGGTCCAGGTCCTCGCCCTCGCCGAACTGCAGGGGATTGACGAAGATGGACAGAGCCACCACGTCGGCGTGCCGGCGAGCCACGTCCACCAGCGAGAGGTGACCCTCGTGCAGGTAGCCCATGGTGGGCACCAGGGCCACGGTGAGCCCCTTCTCCCGGATCTCGTGGAGTGCCTTCGTCAGGGAACGACGGCTGCGTGCCACCGTGAAGCCGGGCACGAAGGTGATCTTCACGGGCTCGGGCCCGGAGCTCACCCTTCCTCCCCGAAGGTGTGTTCCGGGCCGGGAAAGCGCCGATTGCGGACCTCCTCCACGTACATCCGGACGCCGGCCCGCGCCCCCTCGCCCAGCTCCGCAAAACGCTTCAGGAACCGCGGTTCGAAGCCCGGGTTCAGGCCCAGCGCGTCGGGTAGCACCAGGACCTGGCCGTCGCAGTGGGGGCCGGCCCCGATCCCGATGGTGGGGATCTCCAGCTCGTCGCTGACCTCCCGGGCCAGCTCCCCCGGAACCAGCTCCAGGACCAGCGAGAAGCAGCCCGCGTCCTCGAGTGCCGCGGCCTGGCGCCGGAGCCGGTCCGCGGCCTCCGCCTCCCTTCCCTGCACCCGGTAGCCGCCCAGGGCGTGGACCGACTGCGGGGTGAGGCCCAGGTGACCCATGACCGGAATCCCCGCGGCAACCAGGCGCCGCACGGTCTCACAGGTGTCCGGATCTCCTCCCTCCAGCTTCACGGCCTGCACACCCCCTTCCTTCATGGCCCTTCCGGCGCTCTCCAACGCACGTTCAATGGAGACCTGATACGACAAGAAGGGCAGATCCAGGACCACGAAGGTGTGGGGCGCCCCCCGAACCACCGCCCGACCATGGTGCAGCATCTCGTCCATGGTCACCGGCAGGGTGGAGTCATACCCCAGCACCACCTGAGCCAGCGAGTCTCCCACCAGGAGCATGTCCACACCCTCCGCCTCCAGTAGGCGGGCGAAGAGGACATCGTAGCAGGTGAGCACGGCAATGGGCTCGTCCCGCCGCTTCATGGCCACGAAATCCCTCACCGTGGGCCGACGGGGACGCGAAGAGCTGGAGGCTTCTGACACGGGGGTTCCAGGTGGGATCGGGAAGGCTCCTCCGGGGCGCCGCCAGTGGGGACGCCGGAGGACGGACACACCCTGCAAACGTGTCAAACCCCGGGGTTCGCCGCCAGGGGGGTCGAATCGAACACGCCTCCGGCGGCGGGGTTACCTTCCCACCATGTCCATGCGTTGGGATCCCCTCATTGCCGCCGCCCTGGCCCGAGAGCTGGAAAACCGGTTCCAACGGGCCCGTCTGCGGGCCCTCTACCTGAACGGAGACGACCGCCGGGTGCTCCTCTTCTTCAGGGAGATGACCCTGGCCCTGGAGCTGCACCCCACCGCAGGCTGGCTCACCCGACTCCCGGCCGCCGAGCCCCTGGACGAGGCCCGTCCCCTGGCCGCCCGCCTCGTGGGAGTCCGGGCCCTTCCCGACGAGAGCGCCCTGGTCTTCAGTCTCCAGCGGGTTCGGGGCCGCGACGAGGGGGTGGAACTGGTGGCGGAGTGGATCGGCAACCGGTGGAACGCAGCCGTGGTGGGGTACCGGAGCCGGGTCATCCGCCACGTCCTGGTCTCCCGGGAGGAGCGGGCCCGCTCCCTCACCGTGGGCGCGACCTACCATCCGCCTCCTTCCACGGGCCGGGAGGGGGCCGACGTGCTCGGCGCCGAGACCGAGTCCCCCGGACTCGGCCGGGAGCGATGGCGGGAGATCCTGGCCCGGGCCGGATCCGACCCCGAGGAGCGACGACGTGCACTCCTCCGCACCGTGGCCTATACCTCGTCACTGAACGTCGACGCCCTCCTGGACGCCGACGGTTGGGAGCGCTGGCGGCGCCTCGTGGATCCATCCCGATGGGGAGCCTGGCTGGTGGACACGCCGCGGGGCCTCCAGCCCTACCCACTTCCCCTGGACGACGCCTCCTCCGGTGAGGCCCGGCCGGCCGCGAGCCTCCTGGAGGCCATGGCCGAAGCCCGAGAGGCCGCCACCGACGAGCCCGCTCGCCTGCTCCTCCTGCCCGGAGGCCTGATGGACCGGGCGCGGAACCGGCTCCAGCGGGCCGAGGGAAAGGCCCGGGGCATGCAGCGCCAGCTGGACAAGGCCCGGGACCCGGAGCCCATCCGTACGCTGGGCGACCTCATCCTGGCCCGCTACGCCGAGATTCCTCAGGGAGCCGAGTGCGCCTCCCTCACCGACTTCCAGGGCGAGCCGGTGGAGGTGGAGCTGGACCCCACCCTTCCGCCCCATGAAAACGCCGCCCGCTACTACGACGAAGCGGCCCGGATCGAACGGGCTCGGGCCGAGCTGCCCTCCCGGATCCGGGAGGCCCGCAAGGAGGCCGCCCGCTGGCAGGCGCTCGTGGAGGGACTGGAGACCGGTGAGACGGACCCTGACGAGGCCGCCCGGCTCCTGGGACCGGAGACCGGTGGTCGCCCCGGCGCCGGGACCGACGAACCGCCGCTCCCGTACCGGCGTTTCCGGAGTTCGGGGGGACTGGAGATCCGGGTGGGCCGGGGAGCTCGCAAGAACGACGACCTGACCTTCCGCCACTCGTCGCCGGACGACATCTGGCTCCACGCCCGACAGGCCGCCGGCGCACACGTGATCCTGCGCTGGAACCGCGACGACAACCCTCCTCGCCGGGACCTGCTGGAGGCCGCCACCCTGGCGGCGCTGAACTCCGAGGCCAGGCACTCAGGGAGCGTGCCCGTGGACTGGACCCGGCGCAAGTACGTACGGAAGCCCCGGAAGGCCCCGCCGGGCGCAGTGACGCCGGACCGGATCGAGACCCTCTTCGTGGAACCCGACCCCCAGGTGGCCGAACGCCTGCGCCCCGACGACTGACTACTCCCTCTGGTCCATGGCCTCTCGGAGCGAGCGGAGAAATGCGCCGCCGGCCCCCACTCCCCCTTCCTCGACAGCTTCCACCAGGGCGCTGCCCACCACCACCCCATCGGCCAGGCCGCCCACCAGCGCCGCCTGCTCCGGCGTGGAGATCCCGAAGCCCACCGCCAGGGGGAGGGAGACCCTCTCCCGGATGGCCTCCACCTCCCGGGCCAGCTCCGTGCGGAGTTCGGTCCGGGCACCGGTCACTCCGGTACGCGAGATGTAGTAGAGAAAGCCGCTTCCCCCCTCGGCCACCTGGGAGACCCGGGCAGGAGTGGTGGTGGGCGCCAGGAGGCGGATCAGGTCCAGTCCTCCCGTGCGCACCGCCGACTCCAACTCCGGATCGGCTCCGGCCGGAAGATCGGTGACCAGCAGGCCCTGGGCCCCCGCGTCACGGGCGGCCGCCACAAAGCGCTCCATTCCGTAGCGATGAATGGGATTCAGGTAGGTGAAGAGGACCACAGGGGTCTCGTGGTCCTCCCTGAACCGCCTGAGGAGCGCCAGCGCGCCATCCACGGTCATCCCCTCCTCCAGCGCCCTGAAGGAGGCACGCTGAATGGTGGGGCCGTCAGCCAGAGGATCGGAGAAGGGGATCCCCAGCTCGATGACGTCGGCCCCGGCCTCGGCGGCGGCACGTAGGAGGGCCAGCGACGTGTCGGCGTCGGGAAACCCGGCGCAGACGTAGGGGATCAGCGCCCCACGGCCCGTCTCTCGGCCTCGAAGAAACACGTCGGCAATGGTGGGCAGGCGAGAAGACGCAGACGAGACGGATTCGGTCATGGAGGAGGTTGGACTCGGAGCTCAGGTGACGTAGTCGGCCACCCGGACGCCGTAGCGGTTGGGGTCGGCGGTCTTGATGATGCTGCGACGGGGCTCGCCCGTACGCGGATCGATCTGGTCGAGGCGGACCGGCTCGGGCTCGGCCAGAGGCACACCCATGGGATCGGAGAGGATCTTGACCTCGGGCTGGTGCAAGCGGGCCGGATCCGGGTTGGCCCGGGTCACCACTGCCAGCTCGAAGGTATCCAGAATCACCAGGGTTCCCACCGGATACACCCCGGTGGCGGTAATGAGAGCCTTCACCAGCACCGGGTCGAAGCCCCGGACCGGATTGTTCAACATCTCCTTCAGGACCTCGTCCGGAGCCGCGGGCCGGTACTGGTAGCTTCGCACCGAGGTCCCGGCGTCGAAGGCGTCGGCCACCCCCACGATCTTCGAGTAGAGACCCATCTCCCGGGGGCGTTTCGAGGAAGGATAGCCGGTGAGGTCCAGCTTCATGTGATGCTCGTAGGCCATGAGCATCTGCCGGTAGGGGATGTCCATGAAGCCGTGGAGGTCAAAGAGGAGGAGAAGTCCGTCGGAAGGGTGCTCCTTCATGAGCTTCCAGTCCTCTTCGTTGAGCTTGCCGGGCTTGTTCAGCGTCTCGCTGGGAATCCGCATCTTGCCCACGTCATGGAAGAGGGCCCCGAGCCCCAGTTCGTACAACTCGGTCTTGCCGAGTCCCAGGCGCTGTCCGATGACCACCGAGAGGATACACACGTTCACCGAGTGGGTGAAGGTGTAGTCGTCGAACTCCCGGAGGTGGGTCATGGCCAGGATCGACGATTCGTCGGAGAGGACCTGGTCCACGATTCCCTGCACTGCCCGCTTTACCCGCCGTACGTTGACCGCCCGGCCCAGGCGGACGTCGGTGAGGATCTCCCGGGCCGTCTGCACCCCCTTGGTGTAGGTCTGCCGGGCTCCCTCCACGGCCTCGTCGTCCTCCTCCACCTCCACGTCGTCGCGGACCTCCCGGGCCTGGATGTGCTGCACCGGCGTTCCGGCCAGGGCGTCACGGAACGACGCGAACGGATCATCCTGCGCAGCCGAACGGAGAAGGAGGTTCAGGAAGGGGACCCACTCCTCGGTGGTGATCCCCTGGTGCACCACAATCTCCCCCACCCCGTGCTCCCGGAGCGTCCCGGCCACCGACCCGAAGGTCGAGTAGTTGCGGAGATCCAGGCGGAGCCGCTCCTCGTTGACGAAGAAGAAGTCCCCCACGAGCTGCAGCTCCAGGACCCCCTCTTCCTGCAGAAATCCCTCCACGGTGTCCTGGAACTCCTCCAGCGCCCGCTGCACCACTTCGTTGTCCAGCGGATAGAAGCGGAGAGCCCGCAGCGCGCTGTAGAGACCCGAGAGGATCCGGCGACCCTCGTCCTGTAGCGAAGACCCCGCCACCGCGGGGGGCCGCACACCGACGGATTCAGCCACGGTCGTCCTCCTCGTCGCGCCGGGTCAGAACCCGCTTCACCGCGGTACGCACCACCGCCTCGTCGTCGTCCCGGGCCCGCTCCACCTCCTGGATGGCCCGGGCAGTCCCCACCCGTCCCAACGCCAACGCCCCGCACGCCCGCATCTCCGGTGGCTCACGGCGGCCCAGAAAGCCGCGGTGATTCAGGATCCGGGCCAGAAGACCAATGGCGTCCTCTCCCGCCAGGTCGGCGTAGGCCTGGAAGAAGGCCAGCTTCTCCGTGATGTCGGCCTCCCGCATGTCCCGGTCCTCCACGAGGGTGCGGAGGGACGCCGCCGCCGGGGTGTAGCTGATCTCGGCCAGCACCCGGGCGGCGCCGATGCGGAGGTCGCGGCTCTCCGATACCAGGCATCGCTCCACCGCCTCGGCCATGGCGGTGGTGGGAATTCGCCGGGCGGCATCCAGGACCGCCTCCTGGATCGGCGGCGAGCCCTCCTCCAGGAGCCGCACCAGGGTGGGCACGGCGGGCCGATGGCGAAGAGCGCCCATGAGCCGTACGGCGCCGGCCACCACCTGGTCATCGGAGTGTGACAGGAACCGGGCCAACCGCTCCTCCTCTCCCTCGGCCAGCTTTCGGATGGCCCGCTGGATCAGCTGCCGCGCTTCGGGCCGGGTGACCTCCTCGGCCCGGGCCAGTAGCGGGCCCAGCGCTCGGGGCTTCAGGTGCCGGAGAAGCAGGGCCAGTGACTCACCGTCGTCGTCCACCGTCCCACCCTCTACCGACTGGACCAGCTCCCGGACCGACTCAGGCGAGGAGAACTCCTCCATGAGCTCCTCCACCGAGGCGAAGCCCTCCTCGGAGAGCGCCTGCGGTCGGCGTCGAACCTTCTCCAGCTCGCTGAGTAGCAGGGCGGCGTGCCGGAGGGAGCCCTGGGCCAGGAAGGTGGGAAGGAGCTGGTGGATGGCATCCAGGATCTCCTCTTCCCGCTTCCGGGCGTACTCCCGGTCCTCGAGCCGGTCGAAGAGGGCGTTCAGGACGTCGGTCCTGACGTCCCGACGCATCTCCCTGTGGAACTCCTCCTCCAGGTACGAACGCTCCCGTTCGTCCAGGGCGTAGAGGGTGGGGTTGAAGTCCTCGGGTCGGATGGCCGCCAGGTCGTCCAGGGCGGTGGCTTCGGAGACCGCCCGACCCACCTCCCCCCCCGGCGCCTCGTCACCCAGCTCGCCTTCCAGGATCTCTCGAATATCCAACGCCGAGGGATCCGGGTCGTCCGGCGCCCTCAGGAGGGTTCCCTCGGGGAGGAGATCCACGGCGCTGTAGTCCAGCTGGTCCAGGTTGAGGTCCCAGAGGAGGGTCACCAGGTCGTCCTCTTCCTGCCGGGCCGACCGAACCCGGTGGAGCACGTCCAGGAGAATCTCCAGCTCGTCGCCTTCCACTCCCCGCCGGAAGGTGAGGTCCCGGATCCCGTCCCGGTAGAGCAGAAAAGCCAGGGAGCCCGACCGGGTCTCCTCACGGTACACCTCCTCGCCCATCCACACGAACCGGTCCTCCTCCACCAGAACCTGGAGCTGATCCCGGGTCTCCCAGATTCGACGGAAAGCATCCCGGAGGTTCTCGACGAACCGGAGGTACACCGGGTTGTCCCGATCGTACAGCTGGTAGGAGCGAAGGGCCTTGGACAGGGTCAAGAAGAGGTCGCGGACGACCCCCACCGGCAGGGAGGACGGATCCTCCCAGTCGATGGCACCTGTCCTGGGTCCCGCTTCCGGTGGAGTTTGCGACACGACCGTCTCCGAGTTGCCACCCTGTACGGGAGAGCCGGGGCCGTCGCTCAGAGGAGAGATCCTCGTCCCTCCGCTCGAGCCACGTGAGCCACGTCCTTGTCTCCCCGCCCGCTAAGGCAAAGTACCACGGGCCCCTCTCGGGCCTCGCGGCGCCCTTCATCCAGAAGATACGCTACGGCGTGAGCCGTCTCCAGAGCCGGAATGATCCCCTCCAGCTCGGCCAGCCGATGAAAGCCGACCAACGCCCGCTCGTCGTCCACCGCCACGTAGTGCGCCCGGCCCGAGTCCTTCAAGAACGAATGCTCCGGTCCCACGCCGGGATAGTCCAGACCCGCCGAGATGGAGTGGGCCGGCGCCACCTGTCCGTCCTCGTCCTGCAAAAGATACGACATGGCGCCGTGGAGCACACCGGGCCGTCCTGCAGAAAGTGAAGCAGAGTGGTGCCCGCTGGCAATCCCCTCCCCTGCGGCCTCCACCCCCACCAGCCGCACTTCGGCGTCATTCACGAAGGGGTGGAAGATCCCCATGGCGTTGGACCCGCCCCCCACGCACGCCACGACCGAGGCCGGGAGCCGGCCCTCCAGCTCCAGGATCTGCTCCCGGGTCTCCTGGCCGATCACCGACTGAAAATCCCGCACCAGGCGGGGAAAGGGCGCCGGTCCCACCACCGACCCGATGATGTAGTGGGTGTCCTCGACCCGGGTCACCCAGTCGCGGATGGCCTCGTTGGTGGCGTCCTTCAGGGTGCGGGTGCCCGAAGCCACTGCCCGCACCTCGGCGCCCAGCAGCTCCATGCGGAAGACGTTTAGCGCCTGCCGCTCCACGTCCTCAGCCCCCATGTACACCACGCACTCCAGGTCGAAGAGAGCACAGGCCGTGGCGGTGGCCACCCCGTGCTGCCCCGCCCCGGTCTCGGCAATGATCCGCCGCTTGCCCATGCGGCGGGCCAGAAGCGCCTGGCCGATGGTGTTGTTGATCTTGTGGGCCCCGGTGTGGTTCAGGTCCTCCCGCTTGAGGTAGAAGGGCCCCGCGCCCACCTCCGACTCCAGGCGGCGAGCCCGGGTCAGGGGCGAGGGCCGCCCTACGTAGTCCCGGAGCAGGGCCTGGAACTCGTCGGAGAAGTCCGGGTCCGCCAGGGCGTCCCCATAGGCCTCCTCCAGCTCGTCCAGGGCGGTGATGAGGGTCTCCGGTACGTAGCGGCCACCGAAGGGTCCAAACCGGGAGGAAGGGGGCGGCGCCTGGTCCGCGGCGTCGGACTGCGTCTGGGCCTGCGAAGTCGTCATGAGGTCTCCGTGCCGTCCTCTCGGTGCGGCTGGTTCGGTGAGTCGATGGGGTCCCGGGACGTCTCCCCGGCGGCTCGTCCCGCTGCCGCCCGGGCCCGTTCCACGAAGGCGGCCACGAGGCCGGCTTCCTTGATCCCGGGCCGGGTCTCCACGCCCGAGCTTACATCCACGATGTCGGGACGAAGTCTCGTCACCGCCATGGCCACGTTGGCGGGCTCGAGGCCGCCGGCGACCCCCACCTCGAGGCCGGCGGGGATTCGGTCCCGGAGTGCCTCCAGCGCTTCCCACGGGAAGCGGGTGCCGGTGCCTCCCAGCTGGTCCGGATGCCATCCGTCCAGCAGCAGCGCCCGGGCCACTCCGTGGTAGCGGGCCACCGCCCGTTCGATCTGGTCCAGTGACCGGACCCGGGCCGCCTTCCAGAGTTCCCAGTCGCCCTCTCCGGCCAGGGTCCGGAGGAGCTCCGGTGGCTCGTCGCCGTGGAGCTGGAGGACCGAGGCCCCAGCCCGTCGAGCCGCCTCCACGATCTCCGCCACCGGGAGATCGGCCACCACCAGGGCCAGGGGACGCCGCGCCGCCTCCCCGATCTCGCCGGCCCTGCCGGGCGAGACCGACCGGGGCGAGGACGCCACCAGGACGGCCCCCACCACGTCGGCGCCGGCCTCGGCGGCGGCCCGGGCATCGGCTGGGCGGGTCAACCCACAGATCTTCACCCGCATGCCCTGCGCTGAGGAGCTCACGGCCGACGGGCCTCCGGAGCCCCGTCGGCCGCCGGGGTGGGGACGCCGGAGAGCTCGCGGGCCGCGGTTTCCGGATCTCCGGCCCGCACCAGCGCCTCCCCCACCAGGACGGCGTCCACCCCCCGGAGGGCCAGTCGCTCCACCTGCTGGCGGGTGGAGATCCCGCTCTCGGAGACCAGCGTCACCCCGGAGGGGATCCGGTCGGCCAGCTCCAGCGTCACCTCCAGGTCGGTCTCGAAGGTCCGCAGATCCCGATTGTTCACGCCCACGATGGACGCCTCCTGCCGCAGAGCCCTCTCCAGCTCCCGGCCGTCATGGACCTCCACCAACGCCGCCATTCCCAGCTCCCGGGCCAGGACCTCGAGATCCCGGAGTTGGTGGTCGTCCAGGATCCGGACGATGAGGAGGATGGCGTCGGCCCCGGCGGCGCGGGCCTCGTAGACCTGCCGTGGATCGATGATGAAGTCCTTGCGGAGGAGGGGAAGCTCCACCCGCCCCCGCACGGCCCTGAGATCGTCCAGCGAACCCTGGAAGTACGTTCGGTCGGTGAGCACCGAGACCGCCCGGGCCCCACCCCCCTCGTATGCCGCGGCCTGCACCACCGGGTCCAGGGTGGGACGCATGGCTCCGGCGCCGGGAGAGCGCCGCTTCACCTCGGCGATGAGGGAGACCGACCCGGGTGCAGCCAGGGCCCCGGCGAAGTCCCGGGGCGGAGCGGCCTCGTCGGCCGCCGCGGCCAGCTCGCGCTCCACCAGCGCCTCCACCTCCTCCCTCTTGGTTTCGACGATACGGAGGAGGATGTCGTCGTCACGGCGACGGGACCCACTGGCGGACACGAGAGAACTCCTTGCGTTTCGGGTAACCTTCGGGTATAATCTCTTCGGCTCCTCTTCGGACCCGGAGGGGCGGCACTCTTCACCGCCGGAGGATCGAGATGGCACTGACCAAGAGACAGAAGCTGATCCTGGACTTCATCGGGGACTACATCGGCGCCCACGGCTATGCCCCCAGCTTCGAGGAGATCGGGGAGGCCTTCGGCTACACCTCCCTGGCCACGGTGCACGAACATGTAAGCAATCTGGAGCGGAAGGGCTACATCCGGAAGGCCTACAACCAGAGTCGCTCCATCGAGCTGGTGGAGCAGGACGCCCGCCCCGGCGCCGTAGAGCTCCCGCTGCTGGGCGAGGTGGCGGCGGGCCAGCCCATCGAGGCCATCCCCGACGCCGAGACGATCCTGGTCCCCCCGGACCTCCTTCGAAAGCGGGGCGAGAACTACGTGCTCCGCGTCGTGGGTGACTCCATGATCGAGGAGCAGATCCGGGACGGGGACTACATCATCGTCAACAACCGACCCACCGCCGAGGAGGGAGAGATGGTGGTGGCCCTGGTGGACGGCGAGTCAGCCACCGTGAAGAAGCTCTACCGGGAGCCCGATGGCCGCGTCCGTCTGCAACCGGCCAACGAAGCCCTCACGCCCCAATACTACGATCCGGACCAGGTGGCCGTCCAGGGGATCGTGGTGGGCGTCATCCGCCGCTACTGACCCCGAAACCCGAGGACCTCCCCGTGCGAACCCCCTTCATGGTCGGAAGCAGGACCCGTCGCGGCACCCGGTACCTCCTGGTGGGCCCCACCCACCGTCCACCCTTCCCCGGACCCTGGCGGCTCCAGGCGGTCGTTCAGAATTCTCAGTCCCGCCGCGCTTCCCGACCGGAGACCTCCACCAAGAGCTCCAGCGTGCGGACAGCGGCCCCCGAATCCACCGCCTCCTCCGCCCGCTCCACACCGTCCCGGAGCCCGTCGGCCACCCCGGCCACGTAGAGCGCCGCGGCGGCATTCAGGAGGGTCACGGTCCGGGCGCCCCCCTTCTCGTCACCCACCAGGACGCTCCGGATCAATCGGGCGTTCTCGTGGGGCTCCCCCCCGGCGATCTCCTCCTCGGTGCTCCGGGTGAGACCCAGGCTCTCGGGGGTGATCCGGTAGCTTCGGATCTCGCCCTCCCTCAGCTCCACGATCCGGGTGTCTCCCAGGGGACTCAATTCGTCCATTCCCGGAAGGCCGTGCACCACCAGGGCCCGCTCGTGCTGGAGCTGCCGAAGGGCCTCGGCCACCAGGGGCAGGAGCTCCGGATCAGCCACCCCCACCACCTGCCGCCTGACTCCCGCCGGATTCGTGAGGGGACCCAGGATATTCATGATGGTGGGGATCCCCAGCTCCCGCCTCACCGGTCCCACGTGCCGCATGGCCGGGTGCAGGAGGGGAGCAAACATGAAGACGATCCCCACCTGGTCAAGGACCCGGGCCATGGCGTCGGGTGAGAGCTGGATGCTCACCCCCAGGGACTCCAGCACGTCCGCGCTTCCGCTCCGGGAGGTGAAGGACCTGTTGCCGTGCTTGGCCACCCGGGCGCCGGCGGCCGCCGCCACCAGAGCCGCCGCCGTGGAGATATTGAAGGTGGTGACGCTTCCACCGCCGGTCCCGCAGGTATCCACCAACCGGGACGGATCGGCCGAAGCCACCGGCACCATGGCGCGCCGCAGCGCCCTCACCCCGCCGGCCACCTCCGACGCCACGTGGCCCCGGGCCCGGAGCCCGGTGAGGAGCGCCGCCATCTGCACCTGCGACGCCTCACCCTCCATGATCTGGTGGAAGGCGTCCTCGGCCTCCTCCACGCTCAGGTGATCACCCGAGGCCACCTTGGCGATGAGCTGCGACAACTTCATGACCTTACGTCCCTCCCCGGTGGCGGCGCACCTGCCCGCACCGCGCCTGCGCCGTCGGTTGAAGTGTGTGGAAACTGGAGTGGCACGGTACACCGGCCGCGGGGTGGGGTCAACCAGGCGGCGGCCCCGCTTGACAGGGTCCTCGCCCCCCCTACCTTTCCGTCGTGCCAACCCCGAGCCAAGCCCGTTATGCCCTCTTCGTCCAGTACGACGGCCGTCCCTTCCACGGCTGGCAGCTCCAGAGCCGTCAGCGCACGGTGCAGGGAGAGCTGGAGCGAATCCTGGAACGGCTCACCGGCGCCCGCCGCCCCGTGGTGGGCTCCGGCCGAACCGACCGGGGCGTCCACGCCCTGGGACAGGTGGCCTCGGTGGACCTTCCCGCCCCCCGGTGGGAAGCCCGGGAGCTCCGGGCCGGAATGAACGCGCTTCTCCCACCGGAGATCTGGGTGGCGGAGGCACGTCGGGTTCCCTCCGACTTCCATCCCCGCTACGACGCGGTGCGACGAAGCTACCTCTACCGGGTGGGCACAGCCCACCAGGCCGGCTCCCCTTTTCATCGGCGGTGGTGCTGGGACCGCTCCGACGAATCGCCGCACCCCGATCCTCGGCTGCTGGATCGGGCCGCCGCCCTCGTCGCCGGCGACCGCTCCTTTCGCCGCTTCGCCAAGGCCGGCCAGCCCCAGCGAGGCTATCGGTGTCAGGTGACCCGGGCCGCATGGCACGACTGGGACGGACTCGGGCACGAGTTCCGGATCACCGCGAATCGCTATCTTCATCACATGGTTCGTTACCTTGTGGGTACCATGGTGGAGGTTGCCACCGGAAAACGGCCCCTGCGGGAGATGGCTGAGATGGTGGAGGATCCCGGGTCCGAACTGCGGACCTCGGCTCCGGCCCCACCCCAGGGACTCTTCCTCCACCGTGTGGAGTACGAGCCGGGCCGACTCGCTGGACACGACGACCGGGACCCGCTCTGGAAACCTCAAGTCGAGACAACGGAGACCTGATGGAGATCTTTCTGGATACGGCGGACATTAGCGAGATCCGGCGGGCCGCGCAGGCCGGTCTCATCGACGGCATCACCACGAACCCCTCCCTCATGGCCAAGGTGGCCGGGGACGGCGACCCCCGGGATCTCTTCGTGGAGATCTGCGAGGTGGTGGACGGTCCCGTGTCGGCCGAAGTGGTGGCCACCGACACCGACGGAATGGTGGCCGAGGGTCGGCGGCTGGCCGACCTTCATCGGCACATCGTGGTGAAGGTCCCTCTCACCGAGGACGGCCTGCGGGCGTGCCGGGCGCTGCGAGAGGAGCAGATCGCCGTGAACGTGACCCTCTGTTTTTCCGTGGCCCAGGCGCTCTTGGCCGCCAAGGCCGGCGCTAGCTACATCTCCCCCTTCGTAGGGCGCCTGGACGACATCGGCCACGACGGAATGGAGGTGGTGGCCGAGATCCGCGAAGTGTACGACGAATACGGCATCGAGACCCGGATCCTGGCGGCCTCCATCCGCCATCCGCGCCACGCCCGGGAAGCCATGCTCCTGGGCGCCGACTGCGCAACTCTTCCCCCCTCCGTCCTGTACAAGCTCATGCAGCATCCCCTGACCGACACGGGACTCCAGCGCTTTCTGGACGACTGGAAGACCCTGGGCAAGGAGCTCTGACCCCATAGCCGTCGCGTCCATGTTCCCCGTCTTGTTCTCCGGCCGGATTCCCACGGCGCCGATCCTCGCCGGCGTCTGGCTGGTTCTGGCAGGCGCCGGACTGGCCGGATGCGCGCCGGAAGAAGGATTCACCGCCCACGAGGCCGCCGGGGCGGCCGGAGGCGACACCCCACCAGCGGCCGCCGCTCCCGCTGAAGTGTCCCCCCCGACTGCCGCCGCCCCCTCCCAGGCTGCGGACCAGGGGCTGCGGAGCTCCCGGGAGACGGCGGTGGTCCGAGCGGCAGAGCGGGTCTCCCCGTCGGTGGTCACGGTGAACGTGATCCGGACCCGGCAGGTTCGGGTCCGAGACCCCTTCGACGACTTCTTCGGCGGGTTCTTCGGCTTCCCCGGCGGCCGGACGCAGGCGCAGCGGGTCCCCTCGCTGGGATCCGGCTTCGTGGTGGATTCGGACGGGACCATCCTCACCAACGACCACGTGGTCCGGGGAGCCGAGCGCATCCTGGTGACCCTCCCTGACGGCCGGGACGTGGAAGGGGAGCTGGTAGGTGCCGACGAGGCCACCGACGTAGCCGTTCTGCAGGTGAATCTGCCCGAGCTGCCAGTGGCGCCCCTGGGGAGCACCCACGATCTCATGATCGGCGAGTGGGTGGTCGCCTTCGGCAACCCCTTCGGAAACCTCATCTCGAATCCGGAGCCCACGGCCACCGTGGGCGTCATCTCGGCGCTGGGGCGACACGTGGTCCCCTCCCGGGACGAGCGGGGGTTCTACCTGGGCATGATCCAGACCGACGCCGCCATCAACCCCGGAAACTCCGGCGGTCCCCTGGTGAACGCCCTCGGGGAGGTGGTGGGGATGAACGCCTCCATCTTCAGCCGGGGAGGAGGAAGCGAGGGTGTGGGCTTCGCCATCCCCATCGAGCGGGTCCTCCGGATCGCCGACGACCTCGTGGCCTACGGCGAGGTACGCAGGGCCTGGATCGGAATCGACGTGGAACCAGAGGAGGCCGACGAGTTCGGCCGCACCCGTGGAGTGCGGGTCACCCGGGTCACCGAGGACTCGCCGGCGTGGGACGGGGGCATTCGGAGTGGCGACCGCCTGGTAGCCGCCAACCAGCGCCGTCTGGTCTCGCCCCTGGACTTCGAGGCCCTTCGCCTGGACCTCCGGGCCGGGGACCAGATCCACCTGGAGGTGGAGGGGCGGGACGAGGCCGTGACCATCCGGGCCCAGGAGTTCCCCTCGCTTCCCACCGAACGGATCACCGTGCTCAGGGACCTGGAGCTCGCAACCCTCACCCCCGCCGCCCGGGACGCCCGGGGCGTCACCAGTGAGTCGGGAGCCCTCATCACCGGCATCTCGCCGCAGCTCCAGCAGCGCCTGGGGCTCCGGGAGGGAGACGTCATCGTGGGAATCAACCGCCAACGCGTGACCGGCGCCGAGGAGCTGGCACAGATCCTGGACCAAGCTCCCGCCGGGGCCCGGATCCAGCTCATCTACGAGCGAAATCGAGGCCTGGGATCCACCACCTTCGTTCTGGGCCGCTGAGGATGCCCAGCGCCCTCCAACTCGAGACGACCGGCCCGTGACCGAGCCATCAGATCAGCGGTACAGCCATCCCCTGGCGGAGCGCTACGCTTCGCCCGAGATGCAGCGAATCTTCTCTCCGGCCCATCGCTTCGGAACGTGGCGGCGCCTGTGGCTCGCCCTGGCCCGGGCCCAGCGGGCGCTGGGACTCCAGGTCTCGGCCGAAGCCATCGAGCAGATGGAGGCGGCGCTGGACGACCTGGACCTGAAGCGGGCCGCGGAGTACGAACGACGTTTTCGCCACGACGTCATGGCCCACGTCCATCTCTTCGGCGACGTGGCCCCGGCGGCCCGGGGGGTCATCCACCTGGGCGCCACCTCGGCCTTCGTAGGCGACAACACCGACCTGATCCTGCACCGTGACGCCCTGCGGCTCATCCGGGCCCGACTGGTGCGAACCATCCGGGCGCTGGCCGCCTTCGCCAGGCGACACCGGGAGCTGCCCACCCTGGGCTACACCCACTTCCAACCGGCTCAACCCACCACCGTCGGGAAGCGAGCCGCCCTCTGGATCCAGGACCTCCTCCTGGACGTGGAAGAGCTGGAGGGCCGCCTCGAGACCCTCCGCTTCCGGGGCGTCCGGGGCACCACCGGAACCCAGGCCTCCTTCCTGGAACTCTTCCAAGGCGACCACGAGAAGGTGGAGGAGCTGGATCGACTCGTGGGCACCGAGATGGGGTTTTCCCGGAGCTACGCGGTGAGCGGTCAGACCTACCCCCGAAAGGTGGACCAGGCGGTCCTGGCTACCCTGGCCGGCATCGCCGCCTCCCTCTCCAAGCAGGGCAACGACCTTCGCCTCCTTGCCCACCTGCGGGAGGTGGAGGAGCCCTTCGAGGAGGAACAGATCGGCTCCTCGGCCATGCCGTACAAGCGGAACCCCATGCGGGCCGAGCGGATCTGCGCCTTGGCGCGCCACGTCATCACCCTGAGCCAGGACCCGGCGCACACCGCCGCCACCCAGTGGCTCGAACGGACGCTGGACGACTCGGCCAACCGCCGCCTCTCCATTCCCGACGCCTTCCTGACGCTGGACGGCGCCCTGGTCCTGGCAGAGAACGTGGCCCTGGGGCTTCAGGTGCACCCGGCGGTGGTCCGGAGCAACCTGGAGGAGCACCTCCCCTTCATGGCCATGGAGACGGTCCTCATGCACGCCAGCCAGGCAGGTGGAGACCGCCAGGAGCTCCATGAACGCATCCGCCGGCACTCGCTGGCGGCGGCGGCCCGGATGAAGGAGGGCCAGGCCGGCGATCTGGCGGAGCGGGTAGCCGACGACGACGCCTTCGGCCTCTCCCCCGACGAGCTGGCCTCCCTCATGGATCCGTCCCGCTTCGTGGGCCGCGCCCCCCAACAGGTCTCCCGTTTCCTGGCGGAACACGTGGAGCCCCTCCTGGAGCGTCTCTCCGACGAGGCCGACGAGCTGGCGGCCCCCCCGGAGGTCCGGGTCTGAGATGGCCGCCTCCCCCCCTCTCCTGCAGTCCCGGCTTCCCCTCCCCCTGGTCCACAGGGGCAAGGTGAGGGAGATGTACGACGCCGGCGACGACCGGCTCCTCATGGTGGCCTCGGACCGGATCTCGGCCTTCGACGTGGTGATGGCCGAACCCATCCCCAGAAAGGGCGAGGTCCTCACTCTGATCACGGCCTGGTGGCTCTCCCGGCTGACGGCCGAAGACCCGCCGTTGGTGGGCCACCACGCCCTGGCGGTAGACCCCGACCAGATCGTGGACGCGGTTCCGGCGCTGGCCTCCAGCCGGAGCACGTGGGCCCGTCGGGCGATCCTGGTCCGGCGCACCGACCCCCTCCCGGTGGAGTGCGTGGTCCGGGGATACCTGGCCGGCTCGGCATGGCGGGAGTACCGGGAACGGGGCACGCTGGCCGGCGAGCCCCTCCCACCGGACCTCGTCCGGAGCCAACGCCTGGAGGAGCCCATCTTCAGCCCCGCCACCAAGGCGGTGGAGGGACACGACGAGAACATCCCCTACCTGGGGGTCGTGGACCGACTGGGCCGGAAACGGGCGGCGCAGATCCGGGACCTCTCCCTGGCCCTCTATCGGATGGGCGCCGCCGAAGCCGTCTCCCGAGGTGTGATTCTGGCAGACACCAAGTTCGAGTTCGGCGTCGATCCCAACGGTGAGCTCCTCCTCATTGACGAGGTCCTGACCCCCGACTCGTCCCGGTACTGGCCCCGGGACGACTACCGAGCCGGTTCGTCGCCGCCCTCCCTGGACAAGCAACCCGTCCGGGACTACCTGGCCGGAATCCCGGACTGGGACCGGAGCCCGCCCCCACCTGCCCTGCCGCCGTCGGTGGTGGAGGCCACCACCCGCCGGTACCTGGAGCTCTTTCGACGCCTGACCGGAGTCGAGCTCGACCGCTTCCGGCCGCCCACCTTCGACTCCGCCGATGTCTCGGATGGGGCCGCCAGATGACGGACAACGACGCTGGGCGCCGCCGGGCCGGCCTGCAACGGGGCATCATCATCATCCCCTCGGCCTTCACCCTGGGGAACCTCTTCTTCGGGGTCTACGCCATGGTGGCGGCCAGTCGGGGCGACTTCCAGTGGGCGGCCTGGTTCATCGTCTTTGCCGCCGTCCTGGACATGCTGGACGGTCGAATCGCTCGCTTCACCGCCACCGGCTCCCGCTTCGGCGCCGAGCTGGATTCCCTGGTGGACGCCATTTCGTTCGGCGTGGCCCCGGCGATGCTGAGCTACCACCTCTTCTTTGCCGATGACGCCTGGAGCTGGGTGGTGGCGTTCATCTACGTCACCGCGGTAGTGGTACGACTGGCCCGCTTCAACGTGGAGCAGGGCGGCGAGGCCAAGAGCCACTTCCACGGACTTCCGTCGCCAACGGCGGGGATGATCGTGGCCACGGTGTATCCCTTCTTTACCGCCCCGCACGTGGAGGCCCTGACCGGGGGGTTGCCTTCGACCCAGACCATGGGGATCATCCTGGTCTTCCTGGCCCTTCTCATGCTGAGTCATATTCCCTACCCTCTGGTTCCCCGGATCTCGTTCCGGAGCCCCGGGGCGGCGGCGGGAAGCCTGGCGCTCATGGGGTGCGCGGTGGCCGCCATCACCGTGCCGGAATACTTCTTGTTTCCCTTCCTGAGCCTCTACACGCTCCTGGGAGTGGGACGGGCCGTGGGCATGGGGCTCCGGGAACGCCTCCCGGAACGAGATCCGCTCCGGGACGAGCTCCCGGAGGACGAGGGCGGCGCGGAAGTCAGATCGCTGGACTACGGCGAGATCGCCCCTGGACGGCGAGACGCCGACGACACGGCACACGAAACTTCGGAGGACGAACGTTGAAGCGTTTTCATGTTGAGGTGCGGGTGAAGCCTCGTCCCGGATTGCTGGATCCCGAGGGCAAAGCGATTCACCACGCGCTGGACTCGCTGGGCTACGAAGGCGTCGCCGGCGTCCGCGTCGGAAAGGCCATCGACCTGGAGTTGGAGGCCTCCGGCCGAAACGAGGCCGAGGCCCGGGCCCGAGAGATGTGCCGGAAGCTGCTGGCCAACCCCGTCACCGAGGACTTCGAGCTGACGGTGGCCGAGGCACCCTCGGAAGACGCCGGGAGCCCCTCGTCATGAAGGTCGCCGTCGTTACCTTCCCGGGCTCCAACTGCGACCACGACTGCTACCGGGCCCTGAAGCTCCTGGACGGGGTGGAGCCCCACTTCCGGTGGCACCGGGACCGGGAGCTGGGAGAGGTGCAGGCCGTCGTCCTACCGGGTGGGTTCTCCTACGGGGACTACCTGAGGGCCGGCGCCATCGCCCGCTTCTCACCCATCATGGACGCGGTGGTGGCCTTCGCCCGGGAGGGCGGGCTCGTGGTGGGGATCTGCAACGGGTTTCAGGTGCTGTGCGAGGTGGGGCTGCTCCCCGGCGCCCTGCTGCGAAACGAGTCGCTTCGCTTCCGGAGCCACGAGGTGCACCTGCGGGTGGAGACCACCCGAACTCCCTTCACCCGTCGCTACCGCAAAGGCCAGGTCCTCCGGGTCCCCATCGCCCACGGCGAGGGCAACTACCACGCTGAGCCGGAGGTGCTGGCGGAGCTGGAGGGGACGGACCGGATCGTCTTCCGGTACGTCACCCCGGCCGGAGAGCTGAGCGCCGAGGCCAACCCCAACGGCTCGGCCCATCACATCGCAGGCATCGTGAACGAATCCCGAAACGTCCTGGGCATGATGCCCCACCCGGAGCGCGCAGTGGAGGAGGTCCTGGGCTCAACCGACGGCCTGGGGCTCTTCCAATCCATGGTCGACCACCTCACCGCCGGAGCCACCCTGTGAGCAAGACCAGCGAGACGACGCCCCGACCCCGAAGCACCAAGGCCCCCCAGCCCCGTCCCGGCGATCCGCCCATCACCCCGGAGCTGGTGGACGAACACGGGCTCTCGCCCGAGGAGTTCGAGCGCATCGAGCGCATCCTGGGACGGACCCCCACCTTCACCGAGCTGGGCATCTTCTCGGCCATGTGGTCGGAGCACTGCGGCTACAAGAACTCCAAAAGGCTCCTGATGCTGCTGCCCACCGAGGCGCCGTGGGTCATCCAGGGGCCAGGCGAAAACGCCGGGGTCATCGACGTGGGCGAAGGGCTGGCCCTGGCCTTCAAGATCGAGTCCCACAATCATCCCTCGGCTGTGGAGCCCTACCAGGGTGCGGCCACCGGGGTGGGCGGCATCCTGAGGGACATCTTCACCATGGGCGCCCGACCGGTGGCCGTCCTGGACTCCCTCCGCTTCGGTGACCTGGACTCGGGGCGCAACCGCTACCTCTTCAGCGGGGTGGTGAAGGGAGTGGGCGACTACGGAAACTGCGTGGGGATCCCCAACATCGGAGGCGAGGTCTTCTTTGACCGCGCCTACGACGGCAATCCCCTGGTCAACGCCATGGCGCTGGGCGTCATGAAGCGGGACGAACTCATCCTTGCCGAGGCCTCAGGGGTGGGCAACACCCTCATGGCCGTGGGCGCCCGCACCGGGCGGGACGGCATCCACGGGGCCACCTTCGCCTCCGAAGAGCTGTCGGCGGACTCGGACGAGGCCAGCCGGCCCCAGGTGCAGGTGGGGGACCCCTTCACCGAGAAGCTCCTCCTGGAAGCTTCCCTGGAACTCATCCGAAGCGGCCACATCGTGGGCATTCAGGACATGGGGGCGGCAGGGCTCACCTCGTCGGCCTCGGAGATGGCCGGCCGGGCCGGCAGCGGCGTGGTCCTGGAGATGAGCGACGTGCCCGTGCGGGAACCGGAGATGACCCCGTACGAGATCCTCCTCTCGGAGTCGCAGGAGCGAATGCTGGTGGTGGCCCGGCAGGGGCACGAGGAGGAGGTCCGCAAGATCCTGGAGAAGTGGGAGTTGGAGGCCGAACCCATCGGGAGCGTCACCGACGACGGCCATTTCCGGATCGAGGAGGACGGCACGGTGGTGGCCGACATCCCGGCCCTGCCCCTCACCGACGGGTGCCCCACCTACGAGCGGGAGGGCATCGAGTCCGACGAGGTCAAGGCGCTCCGCGCCCGGGACCTGGCCGAGTTCCTGGAGCCCGAAGGCGATCTCACCGACACCTTCCTCCAGCTCATGGAATCGCCGAACATCGCGTCCAGGCGCTGGATCTACGAGCAGTTCGACACCACGGTCCGCACCTCCACGGTGCTCCGTCCGGGGGGCGACGCCGGGGTGATCCGCCTCAGCGGCAGCCGCCGGGGCGTCGCCGCCACCACCGACTGCAACGGCCGATACTGCTTCCTGAACCCCAGGGAGGGGGCCCGGGCCGCGGTGGCCGAAGCCGCCCGGAACCTGGTCTGCGTCGGCGCCCTCCCCACCGCCGTCACCAACAACCTCAACTTCGGCAATCCGCTGAAGCCCCACATCTACTACCAGATGAGGGAGGCCGTCCTGGGCATGGCCGAGGCCTGCCGGCTCTTCGAGACCCCGGTCACCGGCGGCAACGTCTCGCTCTACAACGAGACCGACGGACAGGCCATCTATCCCACCCCGGTCATCGGGATGGTGGGGACGGTGGACGACGTCTCGCAGGTGGTGGGCCACGGATTCCGCACTCCAGGCGACACGGTGATCCTCCTGGGAGAGAATCGGGAGGAGATCGGAGGCTCGGAGTACCTCTACCGGATCCACGACGGCCTGGTGGCCGGCGAGCCTCCCGTGGTGGACCTGCTGGCGGAACGGCGCCTCCAGCACGCCGTCCTGGCGCTGATCCAGCAGGGGCTTCTGAAGTCGGCCCACGACTGCGCTGAGGGCGGCCTGGCCTGTGCCCTGGCCGAAGCCGCCGTCGGCGGAAGCCGAGGCCCCCTGGGCCTCTCCGTGCAGATCCACGACCGTATCCGACCGGTGGCCCTCCTGTTCGGCGAGAGCACCGGGCGGATCCTGGCCTCGGTGGATCCTGCCGACGAATCCGCCGTACTGGGCCGGGCCCGGAATCATGGCGTGCCGGCCAGGGTACTGGGGAAGGTGGGCGCTCCTGGCGACGAGTTCCGCATCGATACGCCCGAGGGCGCCATCCGGGCCCCCATCGACGAGGTGGCCCGCCGCTACCGCAATGCCATTCCCAACCTCATGGACCACGATCCGGACGCCCCCGGAGGGGAGTCCCATGCATCGACCTGACGACCATTCCCACCCGCCTGCTGTCCGACATCTTCCGGTGCTGAACCGCGGCGACTCGCCCCAACCCGACCAGGACCGGGCACAGGACATCCTCACGGCCGACCTGGACTCACTCCCGCGCGAGGAGTGCGGGGTCTTTGCCACCACCGGAGTCGAGAAGGCGGCGGAGCTGGCCTTCCTGGGCCTGTATTCGCTGCAGCACCGGGGCCAGGAGTCCGCCGGGATCTGCGCGGTGAACGGCGACGGCGTAGCCCGGGTCCGCAAGGGGATCGGTCTGGTGGCCGACGTCTTCACGGCCGAGGACCTGGACGCCCTGGAGGGGACCACGGTGGTGGGGCACGTCCGCTACTCCACCGCCGGGGGGAGTCGGCCCCAGAACGCCCAGCCCATCGTGGTCCGATACGCCCAGGGGGACCTGGCCATCGCCCACAACGGAAACCTCACCAACGCCCAGGAACTCCGGAACCGCCTGGTGGAGGAAGGCGCCCTCTTCCAGACCACCTCCGACTCGGAAGTCATCGTCCACCTCATTGCCCGCTCCCGCCACGACACGATCGAAGCCCAGATCGACGACGCCCTGACCCACCTGGAGGGCGCCTTTTCCCTGGCCATCTCCGTGGGCGAGACGGTCTACGCCGCGGTAGACCCACGAGGCTTTCGTCCCCTGGTTCTGGGTCGGAGGGGCACGGGGTACGTGGTGGCGTCGGAGACCTGCGCCCTGGACATCATCGACGCCGAGTACGTGCGGGACGTGGAGCCGGGAGAGGTCCTGAAACTGGAGGGCTCGGAGGCCACCGAGCTCCGGCGGCTGCCGCCGGCGCCGCACCCCGCCCCTTGTGTGTTCGAGCTGGTCTACTTCGCCCGGCCCGACTCCCGGATCTGGGGAGCCAGCGTGGACCGCTCCCGGCGAGCCTTCGGCCGCCAGTTGGCCCGGGAGCACCCCGCCGAGGGGGCCGACTGCGTCTTCGCCGTCCCCGACTCGGCCAACTCGGCGGCACTGGGCTACTCCGAAGAGAGCGGGATCCCCTACGAGCTGGGGCTCCTCCGGAACCACTACGTGGGCCGGACCTTTATCCAGCCCTCGCAGGCCGACCGCGACTTTGGGGCCCGCATCAAGTACAATCCGGTGCGGGAGGTGGTGGAAGATCGCCGGGTGGTGGTGGTGGACGACTCCCTGGTGCGTGGCACCACCTCCACCTCCCTGGTGAAGTTTCTCCGGCAGGCCGGAGCCAGGGAGGTGCACTTCCGCATCGCCAGTCCCCCGGTCCGCTTTCCCTGCTTCTACGGGATCGACATGCCGTCCCGGGAAGAGCTGGTGGGATCGTCGCACTCGGTGGAGGAGATCGCCGAGCTCATCGGGGTCGACACCATGGGCTACCTCTCGCTGGAGGGGATGCTCGAGGTGGTCCAGGAGTTCGGACCCTTCTGCGACGCCTGCTTCTCAGGCGATTACACGGCCCCGCTGGTTGACGTGCAGCGGGGGCTGGCGTCGCTGGAGAACCCGCCGGGCTGCTGAGGTCGGTCAGTCGGGGGTCACGACCGTCACCGTCTCCAGGACCCCACTCACCAGGGCGTTCCCGTGTCCGTCCAGGCCCACGGCCAGCAGGGGATGGGTCCCCTCGGGGAAGTCGACTTCAGGGACCCACTCCAGGCTCCACCGCCAGCTCCGGCCGGTGGCGCCGCCTTCGTCGGCGGAAAGCTCGCTCACGTCGGCGCTCCCCAGCCACCTGGGCGTGCCATCGATGCGGGCAAAGAAGTGCACGACCTCGAAGACATCCTCGAAGGAGCCTGACTGCCCCGAGGCGGTGGCGTTCAGGGTCACGGCATCCGGCGCTTGCTCGCAGCTTCCACCGTCGGGGCGATCCGAGCGGCGGGCGCAGACGCTGCTCCCCTGGGCCTCCAGTAGCCAGCGTCCCACGCCCCCGGAGTCGTCCCGCTCGCTTGCCGAAAAGCTCAGCGGAGCGGTGTCGGTGGCCGAGACGTCCACCGCGATCCCTCCGGTGGCCTCCAGGCCGGCGGCGTCGCGGAGAACCACCGAGAAGGCGCCCAGTGTCTGCAGGACCTGGTTGGGGGCGTCGTCTCCGGTAACCCCTTCAGCCGAGATCACCACGGGCGCGGTCCACCGGGCCGTGGCCGTGCCCACCGGACTCCCGTCGAACCTGGCGCCCAGGGTGTCGGGAGGCACCAGCGGGATCGCACGTTCTCCCTCACCCCCCGAAGCCTGGAAGTTGTGTAGAAGGCCGGCCCGGTGGAGATCGACGTTGTCCGACGCCGGTGCCTCGACCTGAACGGTGGCTCCGGCCTCCAAGCCCCCCTCCACGACCACCTCTTCCACCTCGGGCGCCTCGGTGTCGCGCAGGATCCAACGGGTGAGTTGACTCGAGCGGTTTCCGGCCCGGTCCAGGACCCGTCCCTGGTAGACGAAGTAGCCGTCTCCCTGGGACGGCACCGCCCGATCCAGGCCGTCGGGGGCCGGCTGGCACGCCGAGGTGCCGGGGAAGGGACAGCTTGCGGACCCGTCCAGACCCGGAGCGAGCCGCCGAACAGTGGCCCGGGCGGGCACGGACGCAAACCCGCTGGCGTCGTCCTGCGCCCGGACGCGCCAGGTGGCGCCGGCAGGCGGGTTCACCATCCGGCTGGGGACCGCCTCCGAGGAGAACCTGACCTCCGGGGGAGTCAGGTCGATCCCCAGGAGAGCGCCCAGCTCACTGGCCAGTGGATTTCCATCCGAAGGCTCCAGGGCAATGACCCGGCGGTTGTCCAGGGCGTCCCGGTAGACCGCCACCGCCCGGTAGGCCGTGTTCCCGGTGGAGGCCGGCATATCGGCGCCTTGCTCAACCGCCGGGTGCGCCGCCAGCTCCTGGTCGCTCTCCTGGGCGGGGCCCACGTGAAAGCTCACCGTCTCCCCGCCCACACCGGTATCGGCCTCGCCCTCGAAGGCATCCCGGAACCGGAAGTCGGCTCCCACCCAGTTCTCCTGGCAGCACGCCATCTCGGCGCCCTGCTGCGGGAGCTGAAAGCGTCCGCCGGGCGGGGGCAGGTTGTCGATGCGGAGGTCTTCGACCACCACCACCGGAAGGCCGGTCACGGCATCGCCGTCACCGTAACGGGCCGAGCGGACCCGGATCTGGTCGGTGGCGCCCGCCGGGGTCTGGTACTCCGCCACATTGGTGGAGTCGGGAGTGCCGGACGCGGGGAAGGTGGTCTGGAAGGGGGCCTCGCCTCCCACCCCCCGCGCCCGGAGAGCCGCGCCCCCGCTTCGACGGACCTCCAGGGTCACCGAGGTCACCACCCGGCCCGCATTGTAGATCACCGGACGGATCTCGACGCCCAGGTCACCACCGACCCACTCCTCGCCTCCGGGTCCGGCGGTGGGCCCTCGCTGCGGATCCAGGTGAGCCAGGAAGGTATCCCGGTTGGTAAGCCGAACCGGGATCACCGAGGTCCAGATGTCATCCCCTCCCTCGCGGGTGGAGAGGCTGGCCTTCAGGTCGTGTTCGCCGTTGTTGAATCGGACCTGGCCGGTCTCCGGGTCGAACTCGTCACTCCGCACGCTGAAGGTGAGGGTGAAGGAGCTCCCGGCGGCGTCCTCCACCTGGGCGTCCATCGCCGCCGGCGCCCCGTCGGGGTTGAAGAGCTGTTGTCCCACCAACTCGTCGCCTAGGAGGAGCCGGACAGCTTCGGGGGTGTCTTCGCCCCGGTTCACCATGACCTCCACCTCGACCCTACCCCGGAAGTCGTCGGGATCCACCGATTCGGTTCCACCTGAGGGAAGCTCCCGCCGGAGCGAGGTGATGGTCACCGTAGCGGTGAGCTCCGGCTCTCCTGCGAAGTCCGTGGTGGCCGTCTCTCCCGTCTCCACCTGCACCTCGGCCTCCGTTGACGGAAAGCTCACGTTCGTGGGGAATCCGGAGATGGTCACGGTGTAGCTTCCCCTCCGGAGGCCAGAGAGGTTGTACGCTCCGTCGCTCCCCGTGGTGGTGAGGATGCTGTCCGGCCCCTCGGCCCGAACCGTCACCCCTGAAAGGGCCCGATCCCGGGAGGTCACGGTCCCCCGGATGGCCGAGGTGCGGATGAAGCTGCCCAGGAAATCCAGCGTTACGATCCGGCGCCCGGCATCCCGACCGATGACCGCGGTACGGGAGGTGGAGGAGAAGGAAGCGTCGGACGGGTATCCGCGGATGCTCACCACGTACGCACCGGTGGGCACGTCGGAGAAGGTGAAGCGACCGTTCTCGTCGGTGGTGGCGTCGCGAAGCTCGTCGCCACTCATCTCCACCGTCACGCCGGAAAGACCGACGCCCTCCACCATGACCATACCCCGCACCTCTCCCACCGGCAGCGGGGCGGTGCCGTCATCACAGGCGACGAGAAGGAGGGCCAGACCCAGCCAGAGAGCTGGACCCAACGTTGAGCTGAGAATACGACGCACGCTTCGTCCTGCTTCAAGGGGCGTAGAACCGGGAACCCAGTCCCAGGGCTTTTCCGGGCCCGGAACTCCACTATTGCTGGATCCCAGGAGGTGCAAGATGAGTGCCATGGCGCCCGCCTCCGAGAACCCCGGCGTCAGGCCAGCCCCGGGGACCCGGACCGCACCGCAGCGAGTGGGACGCTGAGCCTTCCGTCAGATTTCTGACCCCGGACTGCAGATTCACTCAGCCGCGGTGGCGGGCTCTGCCAGGAAGCCTTCCGCCAGGTCCACCAACTCCGACGAGCCGATGAACAGGGGGGTGCGCTGGTGAAGGTCCCGGGGCTCCACGTCCAGGATGTCCTCCCGGCCGTTGGAGGCTCTCCCGCCGGCCTGTTCGGCCAGAAAGGCCAGGGGCGACGCCTCGTACAGGAGTCGCAGCTTCCCCTCCGGCTGCTTCGGGTCAGCGGGATACATGAAGAGCCCCCCCCGCAGGAGGGTGCGGTGGAAGTCGGCCACCAGCGAACCGATGTAGCGCGACGAGAAGCCGCCACCGTCAGGTGTTCCGTCGGTGCCCTTCAGGTGGTCCACGAGCCGCTGCATGCCCGGCTCCCACCGGGTATAGTAGGCTTCGTTTACCGAGTAGTACCGCGTGGGCCCATGGGGGATCCGGATGTCCTCGTGGCTCAGAATGAACTCGCCGATGGAGGGATCCAGGGTAAAGCCGTGCACCCCGGCACCGGTGCTGTACACCAGCATGGTGGACGAACCGTAGACCACGTATCCGGCGGCCAGCTGTCGGCGACCCGACTGCAGGCAGTCTTCCTCGCTCCCCCGTTCGTTGTCGGTCACCTTCCGGTGCACCGAAAAGATGGTCCCGATGGAGACGTTCACGTCGATGTTGGACGAGCCGTCCAGCGGATCGAAGAGGAGAACATAGCTTCCGGCCGGAAACTTATTGGGGATGGGAATGAAGTCCTCCACCTCCTCGCTCACCATGCAGCAGAGGTGACCGGTGTGGTCCATGGCCCGATAAATCACGTCCTGGGCGAAGACGTCCAGCTTCTGTACCGGCTCTCCCTGCACGTTCCGGTGACCGGCGCGGCCCAGGATGTCCACCAGGCCCGCCATGTTCACCTGGCGGGAAATGACCTTTGCCGCCAGCGCCATGTCGGTGAGGATGTTGCTGAACGCCCCCGAGGCCTCGGGCTTTCGCCGCTCCTCGTCGATGATGTGGCGGTCAATGGTAACGATGTGGGTATCGGGCATGGCGCGGAGGGGCTCGGGAAACTGGATTGGAATACAGGTGAAAAGTATGGCGTGGGTGGGGCATGCGACCAGTCCCGAGGCTATCGGCCGGTCCGCACCTGCACCGAGCCGTCACGGTGGATCCGCACCCTGAGGTCGCCGTCCCGGTCCGTCCGGTAGGTGGACACTCCGTGGCGGTCCAGCCGACGGATCACCTCCGGGTGGGGATGACCATACCGGTTGCCGTCCCCCACCCCGACCAGGGCCACCCGGGGCTCTGCCCGCGCCAGGAGGGCCTCCCCGGTGGAGGTCCGACTCCCGTGGTGTCCCACCTTCAGGACCGTGACGCCTTGGGGCACGGCCGCCAGCGCCGCCTCCTCCACCCAGTGGTACGCGTCTCCGGTCAGGAGCACGGTGGCCTCCCCGTAGCGCACCATGAGCACGATGGAAAGATCGTTCCAGTCGGACAGCTCCGGGTCGGCAGCGGTGTCCACGTCCGGGTGGAGCACCGTCAACTCCACGCCGTCCAGGGCCATCTCCAGCCCCGCCACGGCGGTCCACCACGAGGCCCCCCGAACCCGCGCCTCGGCCAGGGTCTCACGCCAGGCGGCACCGGGCACGGGCCGGGACGGATCCAGGACACCTCTCACGGGAAGCTCCCTCAACACCGCCGGCGCCCCGCCCACGTGGTCCAGGTGGGGGTGACTCAGGACCAGGACCTCGAGGCGACGAACGCCGTGTCGCCGAAGGTAGGGCACCACCCGCCGGTGGCCGGCGTCAAACCGGTCGCTGCGGGGGCCGGCGTCCACCACCATCCACCGATCCGACGGAAGGCGCAGGGCCACCGCGTCGCCCTGCCCCACGTCCACCATGTGCACCTCCAGGGCCGCCGGGCCCGGTATGAGGGGCAGCAGAAGGAGGACCGCTACCGCCAGCGCCCCACTGCAGCTCCGGCGAACGGCTCCCCGGACCCGCCCCGGAAACCCGAGGCGGAAAATCAGCGATGAGGTCAGAGCCACCCCACCCCCCCAGTAGAGGGCCCTCCGGGAGACCCAGATGGAGGCCCCCGGCAACTCCGCGCACCAGCGCACCAGCGCCTCCACCACCGCCAACAGGAGCCCCACCCCTCCCGCCAGAAACGGCGCCAGTGGGCCCGGAAGAAGGGAGAGCAGGAGCGTCGCCCCCACGCCGGGGATGGCGGCGGCCACCACGGGCGCCACCGCCAGCGTCGCCGGGATCCCCACCACCGAGATCCGGTCGAAGTGCCAAGCCAGCAGGGGCAGGGTGGGAAGGGTGGCCGCGGTGCCGGCCACCAGTCCGTCCGCCCCACCCTTGAGGATCCCCTCCGCCGGCCCCCGAACCTTCCGGCCCCGCACCAGCGGACGTCCCCGCCAGTGGCGCCATCCCTGGTCCACCCACCGCCCCAGGGGACCCCGGAGGAGCACCAGCCCCGCCGTTCCGGCAAAGGAGAGCTGGAAGCCGATGGACCGCAGGTTCCGGGGGTCGGCCACCAGGAGGAGGAGGAGGGCCGAGGCCAGGGCCCCCACCGGGACCACCGGTCGGCCCCGGATCCGGGCGCCGGCCAGGAGGGTCAGGATGAGGGCTGCCCGGACGGCCGCGTGGGGAGCCCCGATCCCCAGAACATACCCCCAGCACCCCAGGGCCGCCCCCAGGGCCGCGGGGCGACGCCGGAGCCCTACCAGCCGCAGCGCCCCCAGCAGGAGGCCCGCCACCACCCCCACGTGGAACCCGGAGATGGCCAGGAGATGGGCCGTCCCCGAAAGAGCGAAGGCCTCCCGGAGCCCCGGGTCCAGATGCTCTCGCCGGGCCAGGACCAGCGCCTCCACCGTGGGGGCCCGCTGGCCCCAGAGCGCCGACATTCGCTCCTGCAACCCGCCCCGGATGGCCAGGAGCCGTCCGGCCAGGTCGCCGCCCTCGGCCACCTGGGGCACATCGAGAACCCGGAGGCGCCCGGCCCACTCGGCCCGTCCCTCGGGCGGGTGCCCCCTGCCCTCCCAGCGCACCCTGAGGCGCAGGGCGGCACCGGCCGGCGGCGCTTCCATCCCGCCGGTGACCAGGATCCGTACCACCTCCCGACACCCTCCGGGAAGCCCCGACTGTGGACGGAAAGGCACAGTGCGTCCCACCTCGATGCGGCTCAAGGTGCGTCCTTCCACCCATCCCTCCCACCCGTCCGGGAGGGCCAGGCGGCAGTCTGCGGCATCCGCCTGGAGTACTGAGGAGGCCGCCACCCCCCCGGCCAGGAGCGCGAGGGTCCAGGCCACGGCCACCCCGAATGCGGGACGCGGCCATAGCAGAATGAGCGGTGCGGTGAGGAGGAGGGCCAGCAGCGCCGGTGGGGAGAAGGCGCCGAAGAGGATGAGGCCGACCCCGGTGGCGTAGGCCAGGGCCAGCCCGACGACGGGGGGCAGGTGGAGGCTCAACTCCTCCCTCCCACCCCCGGCGGATCAGGGGGTCTCATGGATCGTCGGGGAGTCGGTGCCTCCTGTTGTGGCAGTTCGTGGTCCGGGGGCGTCAGCCCTCCTCGCCTCCGGCCTCGTCGGTGGCGAAGAGATCCCGCTGGTAGCGATCCACCCGCTGGCGTTCCTCCCGGTCCTCGGCCTCCAGCCGCTCCCGGAGGAACCGTCGGACCTTGAGGTCGGCGTGGACCCCCGCCAGGAGCATCACCAGCATGCCGATGAAGAGGGAGGCAAAGGCCACGTAGGTGAGGGGCACGCCGTAGAAGGTCCACAGCCCCAGGTCCACCGTCACTCGCTCTCCGCCGTTCCAACGGGCGAAGAGCATCACCATCACCAGAACCGCCAGGACCCCTGCAGCTCCGGCCAGCCGGCTCACGCCCGTCCCGCCAGCGCCGGGGCCGTGAGTCGATCCCGCCCCTCCACCAGCTCGCCCCGGAAGGTGGCCCCTGTGGTTCCGGTGAGCGCCACGGTGGCGAACTCCCCGATCCGGGATTCCCCGGCGGGGAAGGCCACCACCTTGTTGCGGCGGGTCCGCCCCAGCAGGTGCCCCGGATCCCGGGCCTCCTTCTCGATGAGGACCTCCTCCACCCGGCCCACCTCGCTCCGGTTGATCTCGGCCTGGATCCCCCGGGCCACCTTGATGAGCTCCTCCAGCCGGGCCTGCGCTACCGCGTCGTCGACGAAGTCGTCGTCGGGGAAGCGGGTGGCCGGCGTCCCGTCCCGCAGGGAGTACTTGTAGGTGAAGGCGTCGTCGAAGCGCACCGTGCGCATGAGCTCCAGGGTGTCGCGGAACTCGGCGTCGGTCTCGCCGGGGAAGGCCACGATGATGTCGGTGGAGAGAGCGATGTCGGGAATGGCCTCCCGGACCATCTCCACCTTCTCCAGAAACGACGCCACCGTGTAGCGCCGGACCATTCGCTTGAGGGTGCGGTCATTGCCGGCCTGGGCCGGGAGGTGGAGCTGCTCGCAGACCGCCTCCTCGGTGGCCATGACCTCCACCAGCTCCGGGGTCACGTCGTTGGGGTGGGGCGAGGTGAAGCGAACCCGCCGCAGGCCGTCGATCCGGGCCACCTCCCGGAGCAGCCGCGGAAAATCCCAGCCGTCGTGGCGGTACGAGTTCACCGTCTGGCCCAGGAGGGTCACCTCGGAGCGGCCCCCGGCCACCAGCGACCGGACCTCGTCCACGATCTCAAGGGGATCGCGGTTCTTTTCCGGACCCCGGACGTAGGGCACGATGCAGTAGGTGCAGCGGTGGTCGCAGCCGCGCTGGATGGGGATCCAGGCCGCCACCCCGGTGGTCCGGCGCTGCTCGAGCCCTTCGTAGTTCTCCCCGTCGTCCAGATCCAGGACGGCCAGCTGGATGCGCTCCTTTCCCCTCCGGCCCTGCGTCGATCCCGCAAAGGTGCCGGAGCCGGCGGGACGCTTCCGCGCAGGCGCCGGCGCGCCTCCGTCAGCGGTGAGCTCTCCGGCCTCCTCCGGCGCCTCGCCGGACTCGATGCGCCGGAGCTGTTCCGGCAGCGACCGATAGGCGTCGGGGCCCATGACCAGGTCCACGAAGGGGGCCTTCTTGAGCAGGTCAGTGCCCATCCGCTGCGCCATGCATCCGGTGACGCCCAGGACCATGTCGGGGCGCTCCTTCCTCAGTCCGTTGAGCTGCGACACCCGCCCCAGGACCCGCCGCTCGGCGTGGTCCCGGATGGCGCAGGTGTTCACCAGGACCACGTCGGCGTCCTCGGGCGCGTCTACCAACTGGTAGCCCTCGGCGCTCAGGATTCCCTCCATGAGCTCGCCGTCGGAGATGTTCATCTGGCAGCCGTAGGTCTCGACGTAGGCCCGTCGGCTTCGCTTGGGGCTGGCGTGCTGGGTCATGGGCTCGGGCGTTCGGTCACGAAAAACGAATAAGGGGATCCCGGGGCCGGCGCCATGCGCCGCTGGGACCGCATCGACCGTGGGGCTCAATTTAACCGACCACCCGCACCGTGTATAGGCAAACGGTGGCCGCCCCGGGTCTCTCCACCGGTCGGGCTCGACGTTCCAGTCACATTCCGTTCCCATTTGACAGAAGTACTCTGTTTCGTGCAGATTTGGGTAGGCTCCCGAACATCGCCCCTGTCTGAGGATTACCCTTGTCATTTTCCGCCTCGGAGCCCGAGGGGCTGGACGAACTCCAACGGACCCCGACCCACCTCGAGGGGCTGGACCACGTCCTCTCGGGAGGGCTCCCCACCCGTCGCACCACCCTGGTCTGCGGTGGGCCCGGCTGCGGCAAGACCATGCTGGCCATGGAGGTCGTGGCCCGGGGGGCCGCGCATGGGGAGCCCGGCGCCTTCTTCAGCTTCGAGCAGACCTCCCGGGAGCTCCAGACCGACTTCCGCTCGTTGGATCTGGACCTGGAGGGCCTGGTCCACCGGGACCTCCTCCGCATCCACCACGTGGACCTGGGCGACCGCCCTGCAGCCGAAACCGGGGGGTACAGCCTGGACGGTCTCCTGGTGCAGATGGACCAGGTCATCGAGGCGGTGGGAGCCAAGCGAGTGGCGCTGGACACCCTGGAGGTTCTCTTCGCCCGGCTGGAGGACTCCCGGACCCTCCGCTCCGAGATCCGCCGGCTCTTCCGCTGGCTCCAGGACCGGGAGGTCACCGCGCTGGTCACCGCTGAGGCCGGCGCCGAGACCCTGACCCGACACGGCCTGGAGGAGTACGTCTCGGACTGCGTCGTCCGCCTGGACCACCGGATCCACGACGAGGTCTCCACCCGACGGGCCCGGGTCCTGAAGTACCGGGGCACGCGGCACAGCACCAACGAGCACCCCTTCCTCATCAGCCGAAAGGGGATCGCCCTCATCCCAGTGGACAGCCGACCGCTGGAGCACCCGGCTCCGGCAGAGCGGATCTCAACCGGGATCGAGGGGCTGGACCGGATGTTCGGGGGCGAGGGGTACTTCCGGGGTTCCAGCATACTGGTGTCGGGTCGTGCCGGCACGGGGAAGTCCAGCATCGGGGCCGCGTACGTGGACGCAGCCTGCCGGCGAGGTGAGCGGGCCCTCTACGTGTCCTTCGAGGAGTCCAGGTCCCAGATCGTGCGG
The DNA here is from genome assembly GCA_007132965.1 of Gemmatimonadota bacterium. Taxonomy (GTDB): domain Bacteria; phylum Gemmatimonadota; class Gemmatimonadetes; order Longimicrobiales; family Gaopeijiaceae; genus PWLA01. The sequence goes on from SLNQ01000028.1 coordinate 34,022, forward strand.
AACATGCAGTCGGTGGGCGTCGATCTGGAGCCCTGGATCGAGGAAGGGCTGCTCACCATTCAGGCTCGACGCCCCTCACAGCTGGGCCTGGAGGAACACCTGCGGGAGGTCGAAGACGTCCTGGACGACGTGAGCCCGGAGGCCGTGGTGGTGGACCCGGTGACGAACCTCATCAACGTGGGAACCCCGGCCACCACCCTGGCCATGCTCACCCGCCTGGTGGATTCGATGAAGGCCCGGCGCACCACCGCCTTGTACACGTCGCTGGAGTCGGGAGAGGGTCCACCGTCGGTGATGAGGGTGGGGGTATCGTCGGTCATGGACACCTGGGTGCAGCTGGTGAACCTCCTGAGGAGGCCGGCGGAGAGTCGGGGAATCTACGTCGTCAAGGCCAGGGGCATGGCCCATGCCCACGCCGTGCACGAGTTCCGCCTCTCGGACGCCGGGGTGGAGGTGGCCGATCCGCTGGACACGGCCGTCGGCGACCCCCGTGAGGGGCCGCCATGATGATGCTGAGGAAGCGAAGGGACGCCCCCCCACCCTCCGGAGGCGGCGCGGCCCCCGCCGAGCGGTGGCGCTTTCGGATCTATACGGTGGGGGTGAACCCCGCCGCCGAGACCGCCCTCCGCAATCTTCGCGCTATCTGCAGCAAACACCTGGAGCTGGAGCCCACCATCGAGGTCGTGGACCTGGAGCAGGAGCCTGAGCTGGCGCTGAGCCACGGGATCTACGCGGTTCCCACCGTGATCCGCCATCATCCGCTCCCTCTGATGAAGGTGATCGGGGATCTGTCCGATCGGCGCCGCACCCTGGACGGCCTGGCCATCGGACCGCGCTGATGCTCCGATACGCTTCGGCCCATCACAGTTCGTCGGACTTCGCCGAGGCCATCCTCCAGGCCAGCGCCGACGGGGTGGTGGTCGTGGACTCGGAGGGGCTCATCGTGCGCTGCAATCCCCGGGCCGAGGAGCTCATGGGGCGGCCCGCCGAGGAGCTGGTGGGGAGCCACTTCGGAACGGTGTCGAACCCCACCACCCCGGGGGGCTCCGCCGACGTTCGGCTCCTCCACGCCGACGGCTCGGCCCGGGTGGTGGAGCTCCGGACGGCCCGCACCACCTGGAAGGGGTCTCCGGTGACGGTGGTGTCGATGCGGGACATGACCCGAGCCCGGGACCAGGCGCAGAGCCTGCGCATGCTCACGGCGGCGCTCGAGGCCGCCGAGAATGCCGTACAGATCGCCGATTCGTCGGGGAGGGTGGAGTGGGTGAATCCGGCCTTCAGCCGGACCACCGGCTACCCTGCCGCCGACGTGGTGGGCCGCACCCTCCAGGAGGTAGCGGAGCTGCTGGGCCAGCAGGAGGTCTTTCTGGGGACCATCGAACCGTCCCTGCAGCGGGGCGAGTCGTGGCAGGGCCAGCTCACCGGAAGACACCGGAACGGACGCCCCTTCCGGGAGGAGCGGACCATTACCCCGGTCATGGGCCCCTCGGGCACCCGGCGGTCCTTCATCTCGGTCTCCACCGACATCAGCGACCGCTTGGAGGCGCAGGAGCAGCGGGAGCGACTTCTCTCCATCGTGGAGGCGACCCCGAGCCTGGTGGGGATCGCCGGCCGGGACGGTCGCGTCCGGTTCATCAACCGCGCCGGAAGGCGCCTCCTGGGGCTCCACGAGGACGACGAGCTCGACGAACTCCGCCTGGAGGACATCCACCCGCCGGAGGTGGTGGAGCTCATCTATCGCAAAGGAATCCCGGAGGCCGTCCGCCGGGGCGTCTGGGAGGGCGAGACGGCGATCCGGGGCCCGGGAGGTCGGGAGACTCCCATGTGGCAGATCATCCTGTCACACCGCTCCGCCGACGGCCGGCTCGAGTACTTTTCCACGGTGGGCCAGGATCTCTCCCGGTGGAAGGCGGCCGAAGCAGCCCTGAAGGAGCGGGTGAAGGAGCTTCGGACCCTCTACGGGGTGAGCCGGGAGCTGGCCCAGTCCCAGCGCCCCCTCGAGGAGCGGCTGGCACGCGTGGTGGAGATCCTCCCGCCGGGCTGGCTGTATCCGTCCATCGCCGAGGCCCGGATCACCTGGGGAGACGAGAGCTTCGCCACCCCCGGATTCCGGGAGACGCCGTGGATGCTCAGCAGCCCCATCCGCCCCGGTGGGTGGGAGGCGGGCCGGGTCGAAGTGGCTCTCACCGAAGAGAGAGCCCCGCAGGACGAGGGCGAGGGCCCCTTCCTGTCCGAAGAAAGGGAGCTCCTGGACGCGGTGGCCGCGGCCATCGGAGAGGCGGCCCAGAGGGACAAGCTGCAGCAGGAGTTCGTGGGAGCCCAGAAGATGGAGACCATCGGCCGATTGGCCGGCGGGGCGGCCCACGACTTCAACAACCTCCTCTCGGTGATCCGGGCCCACGCCGACACCATCCTGGGCGACCTGCCCCCCGATTCGGCCCACGTCGACGACCTCTCCCGGATCCTCAGGGCCACCGAACAGGGTGCCGTCCTCACCGCCCAGCTCCTGGCCTTCAGCCGAAAGCAGACGCTGGAAGAGAGCGTCGTCCGCCTTCCCCGGCTGATCCAAGGGCTGGAGCCCTCCCTTCGACGCCTCATCCCGGCCACCGTCGAGCTCCACGTGGAGGCGGCGCCGGAGACCCCGGCCATTCGGGTCGACCCCGCCAAGCTGGACCGGGTGCTGCTGAACCTGGTCATCAACGCCGTGGACGCCATCCACGGCGAGGGGCGAGTGACCCTGCGCGTGGACCGGGAGACGCTCTCCGCCCGGGAGGCGGCGGCGTTGGCCGACGAGCTCCCCCCCGGTCCCTACGCCACCCTCACCGTGGTCGACACGGGCTCCGGAATGTCGCCCGAGGTGGCCACGCGGGTCTTTGAGCCCTTCTTTACCACCAAACCCGAGGGGAAGGGCACGGGCCTGGGGCTCTCCATGGCCTTCGGGTTCGTGCGGCAGAGCCGGGGCCACATCGAGGTGAAGAGCGCTCCCGGCGCGGGAACGGCCCTCGTCCTGCGCTTCCCCGCCGTCACGGACGAGGAGGTGCGGGACGAGGCGCCGCCCCAGCCGTCCCGGAACCCTCCCGCAACCCTTCGAGGGGTCCGGGTCCTGCTGGTGGACGACGACGAGCGCGTCCGCCGGGCCCTTCACCGTATGCTCTCGCAGGCCGGGCTGGAGATCCGGCAGGCCGCCTCCGGCCCTGAAGCCCTGGCGCTGGACCCTGCCGTTCTTCAGGCCACCGATCTTCTCATGACGGACCTGGTCATGCCCTCCATGTCGGGCATCGAGCTGACCCGCAGACTCCGGCGTCTGCACCCCCACCTCGGGGTCGTCCTCATGTCCGGCTACGCGCCGGAGGAGCTGCGGAGCGCCGTCGGCGGGACCCCGGAGGGCGAAGCCCATGACGCCGGCGCCCCCCCGGCGGAACCCTTTCACCCGGAGATGCTCTCCAAACCCTTCTCCATGGCCGAAGCCGCCGCCGCCATCCGTCGGGCACTGAACTGACCCCTTTGATCGGATGTAATGTGTACTTGACATAGACGCAGGTAGACTTTACATACGGGCATGAGCCCTTCACCCCGCAGCACCCTCCGCTCCCGGCGCACCCACCGGGGCTGGTCCCAAGCCCGTCTGGCCGAGATGGCCGGAATCACCCGGCAGAGCTACGCCGCCATCGAGTCGGGCCGGTCCACGCCCTCCACCGAGGTGGCCCTCCGCCTGGCCCGGGCGCTGGCAAGCACGGTGGAGGAGCTCTTTTCCCTCTCCGGCGACTCGACTCCGCCGGAGAGGGCATGGGATCCGGCGCTCCCCACCGCCGGCCTCTTCCGACGGGGGCCGACCCGTGTCCGACTGGCCCGGGTCTCCGGACGCCTCACTGCCTTCCCCCTGGGATTGGGCGGGGTCCACGCCTCCGTGGCCGCCGACGGAGTGGCCCGGGAGGTGGGGGACGACGCCCCCACCCTGGAGGTGGAGCTCCTGCCTCATCGGCGTCCGCCCCCGGACCTGGTGGTGGCGGGATGCGACCCGGCGCTGGGGCTGGTGGTGGAGGGGCTTCGCCGCCGGTGGGACGTGGACGTGCTCTGGATTCCCGCCGGCAGCCGTGCCGCCCTGGAGGCGCTGGCGGACGGCCGGATCCATGTGGCCGGCACGCACCTCCTGGACTCCGGTTCCGGCGAGTACAACGCCCCGTGGATTCGCCGCATGGTCCCGTTCCCCACCCTTCGCGTGGGCTTCGCCACCTGGGAACAGGCGCTGGTGGTCCGTGCCCGCAACCCCCTGCGACTGAGGGGAGTGGAGGACCTGTCCCGCACCGGGGTGCGCCTGGTGAATCGGGAGCCCGGTTCCGGATCCCGGGCACTGCTGGAGCACTGTCTCCGGGAGGCCGGCCTCCCGCCGGAGGGGGTGGCGGGCTTCGACGACACGGTGGTGCTGGACCACGACCAGGTGGGGGCCACGGTGGCGGCGGGGCTGGCCGACGCCGGCGTGGCGATCCGGGCGGTGGCCGCCGCCTGGGGGCTGGAGGCCCTCCCCCTGGCCCGTGAGCCCTTCGAGCTGGTCCTTCCGGAACGCATGGTGGACCTCCCGGCGGCACAGGCCCTCCTGGAGCTCCTCCGGGACCCGTGGCTTCGCCGGCAGGTGGAGCTGCTGGGGGACTACGACACCTCCGGGATGGGCACGCCGGCGTGAGCCGCGGACGGAAGAGGCTGCAGGGTGCCCCGTTCTTCGGCCCCACCCTGGCCGTGGTCGTGGCCGTGGCCCTGACGACCCTTCCGGCAGGCTGCGGGGGTGAGCACGACGATGGTGCCTCCGACGCTCTCCCTCAGGATCAGGCGCCCCTCCTGGTCCTGGCGGCGTCGGACCTGGTCCCGGCGTTCCGGGAGCTGGCCCCCATCTTCGAAGACCGGACGGGGACGCCGGTGGACCTGGTCTTCGGATCCACCGGGAACCTGGCGGCCCAGATCCGCCACGGCGCCCCCGCCGACCTCTTCTTCGCCGCCGACGAGCGCTTCCTGGACGACCTGGCGGCCCGGGGTCGGATCGACGGCGAGACCCGCCGACTCTACGCCGTGGGCCGCCTGGTGGTGGTCGTGCCGGCAAACCGGCCGCTGCCCCGGCGACTCGAGGAGCTTCGGGAGGAGCGCTACACCACGGTGGCCATCGCCAACCCGGAGCACGCGCCCTACGGAAGAGCCGCCGACCAGGTGCTGGAGAGCGTGGGGATCCGGGACGAGCTTCAGGGGCGACTTGTCTTCGGCGAGAACATCGCCCACACCCTCCGCTTCGTGGAGACCGGGAACGTGGACGCCGCCATCGTGGCCCTGAGCCTGGTGCGGGACGGCGACGGACAGATCCGTCCCCACCTCCTGGTGGACGGGGCCCACCACGCCCCCCTGATTCAGGCGGCCGGAGTGACCACCGACGCCCCACGCCCGGAAGCGGCCCGGGCGTTCCTGACCTTCGTCACGTCTGCGGAGGGTCAGGCGCTCCTGGAGCGATACGGCTTCGAGCCCCCTCCCGACACCGATCCCGACACCCATGGGAGCTCCCGGTGAGCCTCCACCCCATCATCCTCTCGCTACAGGTGGCCGGGGCGGCCTCGGCGCTGGCCCTGGTGGTGGGGCTCCCGGTGGCGTGGCTCCTGGCTCGCCGGGAGCTGCCCGGCCGCAACGTGGCCACCGTCCTGATCCTCCTCCCCATGGTGCTGCCGCCCACCGTGCTGGGGTACTACCTCCTGGTCATCGTGGGGCGGGAGGGACCGGTGGGGCAGATGGCCGAGGCCGTGGGTCTGGGCCGGATCGTCTTCACCCCCGGCGCCGCGGTGCTGGCGGCCTTCGCCGCCTCGGTCCCCTTTCTCATCGTGGCGGCCCGGGCCGGGTTCGAGCAGGTGGACCCGGCGTACGAGGAGGCGGCCCGGACGCTGGGACGCAGCGAGCCGGCCATCGCCTTCCTGGTGACCCTTCCCCTGGCATGGCGCAGCGTGGTGGCCGGCCTGGCTCTCACCTTTGCCCGGGCGGTGGGGGAGTTCGGCGCCACCATCATGGTGGCCGGAAGCGTCCCGGGACGAACCCGCACCGCCAGCATCGCCATCTACGAAGCGGTACAGGTGGGCCGGATGGACGAGGCCAACCTCATGGCCCTCCTCCTCACGGTCATCACCGCGGCCATGCTCCTGGCGCTGGTGGGTCTGGGCCGGGGAGGCGGCTGGTGATCCTGGAGGCTGTCGTGGACGGCCGGGTGGGGGAGTTCCACCTGCAGGTCCGCTTCCGGGCCGGAGGGGGCGTCACCGCTCTATTCGGACCCTCGGGGGCGGGCAAGACACTGACCCTCAGGCACATCGCGGGGCTGAACCGTCCGGAGGAGGGCCGGATCACGCTGGGTGACCGAACCCTCTTCGACTCGGAGCGGGGCATCCACCTCCAGCCGCAGGAGCGCGCCGTGGGGTACGTGTCCCAGGAGTCGGTCCTCTTCCCGCACCTCTCGGTGGCGGGCAACGTGGGCTTCGGGTTGCACCGCGAGCCACGGAGCCGGCGGAATCGCCGAATCGCCGAGGTGCTGGAGTTGGTGGAACTGGCAGGCTACGAGTCCCGCAGCCCCGACACGCTGTCCGGCGGAGAGGGACGCCGGGTCGCCATGGCCCGCGCCCTGGCCCCCCGCCCGTCCATCCTCCTCCTGGACGAGCCCTTCGCCGGCCTGGACTTCCGGGTGCGTCGGACCCTCCGGCGTCGCCTCCTGGCCATCCACGAGAATACCGGGGTCCCCATCCTCCTGGTGACCCACTCACTGGCCGATGTGCGGGAGGTGTGTGACGAGCTGGTCCTGGTGGACCGGGGACGGACGGTGGCCGCCGGCTCTGCCGGCGAGCTCATGGCCAGCCCTCCCAGCCCGCACGCCGCCGAGCTCCTGGCCGAGGACATGGCCTGAGGCCGACTCCGGTCAGTTGGCCTGGTTGGCCTCTCGAGCGGCGGTGATGACTCCGTAGACCTCCCTGCGGCTGGAGATCCGCAGCTTCCGGAGCACCCGCTCGGTATGACGACGCACCGTGTGCTCGCTCACGTGCATCTCCCGGGCGATCTCGGCGTTGGTGCGTCTGATGGCCAGCCTCCGGGCCACCTGGGCCTCGCGTCGGGTGAGGTCGAACCAGCGTACCAGCTCGCTGGGTCGCGGCAGCCCGGTGGAACGGGCGGGGATCCCCACCTCCAGGGGCTCCAGGGGGCGCAACAGGGATGTGTTGACGTTTGTGTCGGCAGAGTCCATTCGGTACCTCCGAGGCTGAAGGGGACATTCCTTCCGCAGGGCGGATTCACCGCGCCTGCGATCTGCTCGGAAGGTGCCATGCGGCCATCAGCCGCTTTTCACCTGCCAGGTGAAAAGTGGACGGCGATACCCACAACGTGTTGGAAAAACGGGATTTAGGCTGGACTAAAAAAATAGGCAGTTTCTGCCCATGCCCGCCGGGCGGCGGGAGGCGATGGTTCAGGCGCGGGCGAACGACGCCCCTTCGTCACGACATCGCACCCCCCAACCGGAGGCGAACCCATGCTGGGTTCCAGACTGAAGAAGGCCGTACTCGGACTGATGACCGTATTCTTTCTCGCCGGAGGCGCACTGGCCTGTGACCGCCTGCCCACCGAGGTCCAGGGAGATGACAACTCGGGCAACAACGACGAGTGCATCCTGATCAACGGAATGCTCCACTGCCCCGACTGAAGATGAGGAGGCCGAGCCCCCGGGGCCTGGCCCGGCTAGTCCCGGGGCCCGGCCCCCACCACCCGAAGTTCGAGCTCCAGCTCCTGGAACCGTCGACTCTCAAGCAGCCCGGCACGGGTGTGGGGGCGCTGCTCGACGTAGTCGTGGAGGAGGCTCCGGGCCGAATCGGCCTGGCCCATGTGCAGGAGGGCCCACGCCTCAAAGGGAATGAGCTCGGGATCGGTCCGCTCCGAGGTGGCCTCGGACAACCGTCGTCGAGCCTCGGGGACCATGCCGGCCCGGGCCAGCACCACCGCCTCGACGGCGTCGAGCCGGGCTCCCCAGGGCTGGGCCGGAAGATCGGTCAGCTCCCGGCGGATCCGGGCCGCAGCCTCCACCTGCTCCGGGCCGCTCGCCGGACTCCAGGCCAGCAGCGCCATGCGGCAGTACCCCTTGACTCCGTCGCCCCGGTAGCGGTCGATCATCTGGTCGCACCAGTCGCGGGCCGCACGCAGGTCCCCGGTCTCCAGCGCCGTCTCGAAGAGTCGGGGGATGATGCCGCCGGTCCGGTCCAGGTAGGCGTCGGCCCTGTAGGCCCGCTCGGCGGCCCAACGGGCCTCGGCAAAGGCGCCCCTGACCTGAAGGACAGCGCTCAGGTCCGTCCACGCCCGGGCCCGGGTGGGATCCACCTCCACCAGGGTACGCAGCTTCTTCTCGGCCCGGTCCCCCAGCTCCATCCCCTGCTCCACCGAATCGGCAGGGGTCGTGTTCCACAGCCAGTAGGTGAGGGTGGCCTCCACGGCCATGGCGTCGGGATCCCCCGGGTCGATCTCCAGGGCACGCTCGGCGTGTCGGAGCCCCCGGGTCATCCACGCCCGGGCCCCTTCGGCCTCCGGTCCGCCCGACCGGAACGCCATCCACATCCCGGCCAGTGCCGTCTCGGCCCGCTGAACGCTTGGCTCGGCCCACGAGGGAGCGTCGGTTTCGGCGCGGGCCAGGACGGAGTCGGCGATGGCCAGGAGGGTGGTGGCCGCCTCCAGCGATCCCACCTGCGCCAGGGAATCGGCCCGCTCCCGGTCGGCCACCGCCGAACGGATGAGCCCCAGGGTGGCCTCATCGGCGCCGGAGCCGTACATCCGGCGCTCCTTCATCCATGCACCGGCCCGCTCCCGGGCGAAGCGGGCCAGCCACGAGGCCACGGCGTCGGCCACCTCCAGGTCGGTGGTGAGGGCGAACTCCCGGGAGCCCCGTCCGATGGCCACCCGGGAGTGGGCGTCCAGCAGAAGAGCGGTGACCCGCACGTGGTCGTCGATCCGGACCAGGTCCGAACGGAGGACCACCGAGGGTTCCGTCGCGGTCCCCGGCGCCCACTCCGGGTCGTAGGGCCGAGCCTCGAAGGAGGCCACCTCGGCCAGGCGAGCCAGCGTTTCGGTGGTGACGGTCCGGGAGAGGTCGATCCCCGATTCCAGGTTTCCGTGGCTGTCCACCGGCTCCACCAGGACCCGGGGCACCGGCGACCCCTGGGCCGGATCGGCGGAGGTCTGGACCACCCACAGAACCCCCACCATGAGCCCGATGACCAGGGTCCAGGCCCACCAGCGGGAGGCCACTCCGCCACCGGCAGAGGGGACGCCGGGTTCCGGCGCGGAGACGGGTTCCAGCGAGGGCGCCGGCTCCGGCACGGGGGCCGATTCCGGCGAGGCGGACTCCTCTTGGAGCGCCTGCACCAGCTCCGTCGTCTCGGCGCTGGGTTCCGCGTCGAAGTCCCGGGCCAGGCGCCGACTCAGAGCCTCGTACGCTTCCAGCGCGCCCACCCGGTCACCGGCCTCGTCCAGGAGCCGGATGACGCGGCGCACGTTGGGCTCGCCAAAGTCCACCAGGTCCAGCGCCCGCCGTGCCGCCGCCGCCGTCCCCACCGGGTCGTGGGCCAGCCTGGTCTCGGCCAGCTCGAGGGCGGCGTCGGCGGCGCTTCGTCGAAGCTCGGCCCGGCGGACCTCCATCCACTGCTGAAAGGCGTTGGCCTGCTCGGCAAAGAAGCCGGGCATGAACTCGCCTGC
>SLNQ01000178.1 GCA_007132965.1 Gemmatimonadota bacterium
GCCTCGACGTAGCGCAAGGCTATGCCTTCGACGAACCGCCCGACCCGCCTCTGGCGGGTGCCCGTGGGGCCCCTGGGGCTCCCAACGGTGGCGCCCTGCCCTTCTTCAACGGCCTTCTAGTCCAGCACGGTTACCGAGCCGGCACCGGAGGTGACTTCCGCCACGATCCGCTCCAACTCGGCCACCCGCGCCGCCGGCACCCCGGCCACGATTCGCACGCGGGCGCCGTAGATCTCCTCCTCCCGCACCGCCTCCACCTGGTCCAGGTACTGGTGGAGGCGATCCACGGCGGGGTACGCTACCTCGATGCGCACCCGCCGCCGCAGGATCCTGCGCTGGGTGGGAAGCGACTCCAGCGCCAGCTTCACCCCGCCGGAATAGGCCCGGCCCAGCCCGCCTCGACCCAGCTTGGTGCCCCCATAGTACCGGGTGACCACCGCCGCCACCTCTCCCACCGGTGAGTGGAGGAGCGTCTCCAGCATGGGGCGACCCGCCGTCCCGTGGGGTTCACCGGCGTCGCTCATCCCGACCCGGGCGGTGCTCCCTGGAGGGCCGGCCACGTAGGCCCAGCAGTTGTGGGTGGCGTCGGCAAACTCGTCCTCCACCCCGTGGACGAAGGCCCGGGCCGACTCGGGATCCGGCGCCCGTTCCAGCGTGGTGATGAAGCGGCTGCCCCGGATCACCTCCTGGACCCGATGCCGGCGGGCCGGCACGAGGTAGGCCTCGGGCCTCTTCCCGGACGGGGGGCGATCCATGTCTCCCCCCTCAGCGACGGCGTGGAGACGTCAGAGGTCGTCGTCCTCGTCGTACCACTCGTCCCAGTCTTCGTCGTCCTCGTCCTCCCAGTCGTCTTCGTCGTCGTCCCAGTCGTCCTCGTCTTCCCATTCCTCCTCGTCCAGCTCCTCGTCCTCGTCCAGGGCCAGGAGTGCGGAAGTGGCGGGGGTGTCCGGGTCGAGCCAGCCCCTGCGATGCGTCATGTGGAGTTCTCCAGGTCAAGAGTCGGGCGGGATTGGAGGGGTGCCGGCGGATGCGAGGGCCCGGGACGCCGGCAAGAGGTCGTCCGGAACGCTGACGGTGCCGCCTTCCCGCGCAATTGTATGTTGGGCCCGGGGAATGTCAAGCGGGAACCGGGCCCCCCGATGCGGGGCTATTAAGCCAGTACGGGCCTTCGGGTCCCCGCCCGAATGTGGGGGCGGAAGGATGCGCCGCCCCCGACCCCCTGATGCACGGAGAGAGAAGATTGTCCAGTTCGAACATGCCCCTGCGCGCCGTCCTCGGCCCCCTGGCCGCCCTCGTCCTGCTCCTTGCCGCCTGTGAGCAACCCCGCTCCCACGGCGACCTCGACGCAGTCATCGTGGGCGTGGACCAGGACCTCTGGATGGAGGTGGAAGACGAGTTCCGGGCGCAGATGGAGCCTCCGATCCAGACGGTGCGGGAGGAGCGCCCCTTCCGCATCACCCAGGTGGACCCGGCCACCGAGGACGCCTGGGGTCAGCTCCGACGCTTCCGGCAGACCGTGGTCATGGGCACGCCCGAGACCCCCTGGGTGGCCGAGGCGCTGGAGCGGGGCGGTGAGGCGGTCCCACAGGCACCGGCCCTGGTGGAGGTCTTCGACGTGTGGGCCCGGGGGCAGAAGGTCTGGGTGCTCGTCGTCCCCGAGACGGATCCAGGCGCGGCGGTGACGGAGTTGGCCGGCCAGGTGATGGAGAAGATGGACGAGGAGTACCGGGACTTCGTGCGCAACCGGATGTTCGTGTCCGGCCGCGACACCATCCTGGCCGACTCGCTGGCCCAGAACGTGGGCTTCTCCATGCAGTTTCCGAACGTCTACCGGTACTACGTGGAGGCGGACACCGTCTTCCGCTTCCGGAACGACAACCCCAGCCCCCGTGAGCTCATCCGGGAAATCGCGGTGACCTGGTGGGAGCCGGCTCCCGAGGAGGACCCCACCCGGGAGGAGCTGGAGGCGTGGCGACTGGAGATGGCTCAGAACTACTACGTGGACCCACAGGAGCTGGACACCTCGGTGGTCACCTTCGAGCCCATCTCGGTGAACGGGGCGGACGGGATCCAGTTCCAGTCGGCCTGGCGAAGCCTCCCTGACGCCTGGCCCGCCGGCGGGCCCTTCATTACCCGGACCGTGCGCTGCCCGGACCAGGACCGGATGTACGTCATGGACGGCTGGGTCTACGCCCCGGAGCGCACCAAGTACCAGTACGTCATCCAGCTCCAGACCATCATGAACACCTTCCGCTGCACCTGACGACGACCTGCACACGGCACCCCGCCGGCGGGGCGGTCAGAGCGCCTCGGCACCCCCCATCGGCGACGCCGACCGACCGATGAGCCGGGCGGCGGGGCGTCAGACCGGGACAAACTCCGGTTCGCACGAACCGCCCCCTCGCCCCCGAGCCCAGGGCGTGTAGAATAGGAGGGGAGGCACCGACCCGCTCCGGCGAGACGCCTCTCCTTCTTCGTCCACAGGCCCGCCGGCCGGAACCCGCTCCCACCGGCGGCCGCGTCAGCCCACCCTCAGCACCGCCGCCAACCACGTGTCGTTCGTCCACCTCCACACCCACTCCGAGTTCTCACTTCTGGACGGGGCCAACCGGCTCAGCGACCTGGTCCGACGCGCCCTGCACTTCGAGATGCCGGCGCTGGCCCTCACCGACCACGGCTGCATGTACGGCGCCTGGCAATTCCAGAAGGAAGCGCACCGCAACGGGCTCAAGCCCATCATCGGGATGGAGGCCTACGTGGCCCCCGGCGACCGGCGGGACCGCTCCCGGAGCGCGGTGGGGGACCGGGCCTACTACCACCTGGTGCTCCTGGCCCGGGACCGGGAGGGGTACCGGAACCTGGTGAAGCTCTCGTCGCTGGGCTTCACCGAGGGCTTCTACCACAAGCCCCGGGTGGACCGGGAGATCCTGGAGAAGCACTCGGAGGGGATCATCGTGAGCTCGGCCTGCCTGGCCGGCGAGGTGGCCCGCAACCTCCTGGAGGACCGGGACGAGGCGGCCCGGGAGGCAGCCCAGTGGTACGCCAACGTCTTCGACGACCGATACTACCTCGAGGTGCAGGCCCACGACACGCCGGGCCAGGCGGAGCTGAACCGGAAGATCTTCAGGCTTGCCGACGAACTGGGGCTTCCGGTGGTGGCCACCAACGATGCCCACTTCCTGGAGTCGGACGACCACGAGGCCCACGACACGCTGCTGTGCATCGGGCTGGGCAAGGACAAGTCGGACCCCGACCGGATGCGCTACGATGAGGGCCTCTACTTCAAGGGACCCGACGAGATGCGGGCCGCCTTTCCCGACCATCCCGAGGTGATCGAGAACACCCTCCGGATCGCCGACGAGGTGGACCTCAGCTTCGACAAGACCTACCACGTCCCCGAGTTTCCCGTCCCCGCCGACCACTCAACCGAGGAGGAGTATCTGGTCCACCTCACCACCGAGGGGGCGAAGGAGCGCTACGGCGATCCGCTGCCGGAAGCGGTGCGGGAGCGGATGGACTTCGAGCTGGAGGTGATCCTCGAGACCGGCTACGCCGGCTACTTCCTGATTACCTGGGACTTCATCCGCTGGGCCCGGGAAGAAGGGATCCCGGTGGGCCCGGGCCGGGGCTCGGCTGCCGGCTCGCTGGTGAGCTACGCCCTGGGGATCACGAATCTGGATCCCCTCCACTACGACCTCATCTTCGAGCGCTTCCTGAACCCCGAGCGGGTGTCCATGCCGGACATCGACATCGACTTCTGCTACGAGCGCAGGGGCGAGGTCATCGAGTACGTGCGGCAGAAGTACGGGGAAGACGCGGTGGGGATGATCATCACCTTCGGGACCATGAAGTCCCGGGCGGTGGTGCGGGACGTGGGCCGGACCCTGGGCTTCGAGCCCTCGGAGACGGACCGGATCGCCAAGATGATCCCCAACGCTCCGGGACAGGCCTTGACGGTGGAGGAGGCGCTGGAGAAGCTTCCCGAGGTGAAGGCCCTCTACGAGCAGGACGAGCGGCACCGCAAGCTCTTCGACTACTCCATGACGCTGGAGGGGCTGTCCCGGCACGCCTCGGTCCACGCCGCCGGAGTGGTCATCGCCCCGGGTCCGCTGGACGAGTACGTCCCGGTCTGCGTGCAGGGCACCAAGGGGAGCGGGCGCAACGGCGAGGCGGTGACGGTCACCCAGTACGACATGAACTGCCTCGAGGACGCCGGGATGCTCAAGATGGACTTCCTGGGCCTCAAGACCCTCACCGTCATCGAGGACGCGGTGACCATGATCCGGGAGCGGGTGGGCGAGCTGCGCCATCCCCGCACCGGCAAGGTCTACGACTCCATGGACGACGTGCCCATGGACGACCCGGAGGTCTACCGTATGCTGGCCCGGGGAGGCACCTCGGGGATCTTCCAGTTCGAATCGAATCTGGCCACCGAGAAGCTTCGGGCCATGCGCTGCGACCGCTTCGAGGACCTGGTGGCCACCAACGCCCTCATCCGTCCCGGGCCCCTGGACTCGGGGATGACCGACGTCTACATCCGCCGAAAGCTGGGGCAGGAGGAGGTGCGCTTCCCCCACCCCGACCTGAAGCCCACCCTGGAGCCCACCTACGGGGTCATCGTCTACCAGGAACAGGTGATGCGGATCGCCAACGTCCTGGCCGGCTTCTCACTGGCCGAAGCCGACGTGCTCCGCAAGGCGGTGGGCAAGAAGATCGCCGAGCTCATCAAGACCGAGCTGGGCCGCTTCGTGGACCGGGCGGTGGAGCGGGGCGTGGACCGCC
>SLNQ01000352.1 GCA_007132965.1 Gemmatimonadota bacterium
CTCGATCTGCCGGTGGTGGTGGACAACGACGCCAACTGCGCGGCGCTGGGAGAATGGTGGGCCGGCGCCGGCCGCGGCAGCAGGCTCATGGTGGGGGTGACGCTGGGGACGGGTATCGGCGGAGCCATCATTCGGAAGGGAAGGGTCTTCCGGGGGGTCTCCGGGGCCGCAGGCGAGGTGGGGCACATGACCGTCCAGATGGGCGGAAGGCGGTGTTCGTGCGGCAACCACGGATGTCTGGAAGCCTACGCCTCGGGAACCGCCATCGCCTCCCGGGCCCGGGAACGGGTGTCGGAGGGCGGCGTCTCCACCCTGGTGGAGCTGAGCGAGGGGAAGCTCGACCGCATCACGGCGGCGCTGGTGACCCAGGCAGCAGGCTCGGGCGATGAGCTCTCCATGGACGTGCTGGCTGAGGCCGCCCGGTACCTGGGGGCCGGGTTGGCGGGACTCGTGAACGTTCTGAACCCCGACCGCATCGTGCTGGCCGGGGGTGTGGTTCAAGCCGGAGACCTTCTGCTGGAGCCGGTCCGGGCCGAGGTGAGGCGGCGGGCGTTCGAAGTCTCGGCCGAGGCCTGCGTGATCGCGGTGGCCCGTCAGCCGGAGCTGGCCGGCGTACGGGGAGCGGCCCTGACCTTCCGGCGCGAGGTCCTGGAGGGGCATCGATGAGCCGGGTTCTGGGCGTCGTGGGGACCCTGGTCTGGGACACGATCCACCGCCACGACGAGCCTTCGGCACCGACCCGGGAGTGGGGAGGGATCGGCTACGCCCTGGAGTCGTTTTCCGCCAACCTGCCCTCCGGGTGGGAGATCCTGCCCATGGTGAAAGTGGGACGAGACCTTTCGGAAGAAGCCTTCTCCTACCTGTCCCAGATCCCGGGACTCCGAACGGAGCCGGGGATCACCGTGGTGCCGGAAGCCAACAACCGGGTGGAGCTCCACTACCGGGACGGGCGCCGGCAGGGGGAGCGGTTGCAGGGCGGCGTCCCACCCTGGCAGTGGTTCGAGCTGGAGCCGGTAGTGTCGCTCTGCGATGCCATCTACGTGAACTTCATCAGCGGTTTCGAGCTGGAGCTGGATGTGGCGAGCTCCCTGCGGGCGGGATTTTCAGGCCCCCTCTACGCCGATCTCCACTCCCTCTTCCTGGGGGTGGGGCGAAGGGGCGATCGGATCCCCCAGCCCCTGCCGGACTGGGCTCGCTGGATCCGGGCCTTCGACGTCGTACAGATGAACGAACATGAGCTTCACCTCCTGGCTCGGAAGCAAGGCGATCCCTGGGCCCTGGCAGCTCGGCTGGCGGGACCCGCCGTGCAGCTCATGGCGGTGACCCTGGAAGACCGGGGTGCCGCCTACGTGGCCTCGGCGGGCTTCGAGCCCGATCCCTTCGCCTGGCCCCGACTCCGTCACCGCCTGGGCATTCCGGGACCGGCTCGCAGTGGGCATGTTCCGCAGGAGACGGTGGTCGACGACGGCGACCCCACGGGATGCGGCGACGTGTGGGGATCCACCCTCTTTGCTCGGCTCCTGGCCGGCGACGCTCTGCGGACGGCCATGCAGCGGGCCAACACCATGGCCGCCCGGAACGCCCGGCACCGGGGCGCCCGGGGCCTTCACCGACACCTGCAGGGGCAGGTGGCGTCCGGTCCGGAGGAACGATGAAGATTCTCGAGGTCCCCGCCACACTGAGCTACAAGACCCTCGACCCGTTTCTGGGACAGGTCACTGAGTCGGCCGACGGGCGTGTGCTGCTGGATGCCCGGGGACTGAGCTGGATCGACCCGGTGGGCATGATCGGCCTTCTGAGCGCGGGGCGTTTTCTGACCGACCGGAGCGAGCATCCACCGGTCCTTAGGTCCCCGGAGTCGTCCGAGGTCTCCGGCTACCTGTCCCGCATGGGGTTTTTCGAGCGGGCAAGGGAGGGATTCGAGCTGGTGTCCCCACCTCCCCGGCGCAATCCCGGCGCCTCGGACGTTCTCCTGGAGCTGAGCACGATTTCGGAAAATCACGACGTGCACGACGTGGTGGAGCGGGTGCAGGAACGGGCCGGCCACATCCTGTCGCGCACTCTACGGTACCCGCCGTCGGCGGTGGTTCAGTTTTCGGTGATCCTGTCGGAGGTATGCCAGAACATCCTGGAGCATGCAGAGGCGCCGGGGTGGGTGGCAGCGCAGAGCTACAACTGGAGCAGGCGGCTGGGCCGCCATGTCCTGATCCTGGCCGTGGGAGACACCGGTCGGGGATTCCGGCGCTCGCTCGAAGGCGAGCACTCCGGCCGCTTCGGCGATCGGTGGAGCGACTCCACCGCGCTGGAAGCGGCCTTCCTTCACGGACTGACCCGCTTTCCGGACCAGGGACGGGGACAGGGGATCCAGCAGATGCGTCGTCAGGTCCGTCGTTGGAATGGCGTCATCAGCGTGCGGAGCGGCACGGCCCGGATCGCCGACGTGCCGGAGTGGGAGGACCTTCCTCCGCTGGAAGCGGACCTCCCGGCCTTCCCCGGGGCTCAGATCACGATCCTGCTCCCCGAACGGACTCAGGAATCCGAATGACCACCTCAGGCGACGGGGGAGACCTGGACCCACAGCTCGACGCCTTCAGCGTTGACGTTCGGGATCTCCTGCAGCGGAGCGTGGCGAACCTCTATTCGCACCTGGTGACTCGCCCCACCGGCCGAGCCGTCCGGCTGGCCATCGAGGCGCAGCTCCAGGAGATCTCGCCCCCGGCCCTCTCCCTGGTGGATCTCTCGTCGGTGTCCGTCCTGGATTACTCCTGTGCCGACGAGGTGGTGGCAAAGCTCCTCCTGCAGGGGGCGGAGGGTTCGCCTCCCCGTGGTGGGACGGTCTACTTCATCTTCCAGGGCCTGAAGGCACACCACCGGGAACCCATTCTCGAGGTGTTGAATCGGCACGAGCTTGCAGCGGTGGTTCAGGCGGTGGGAAGGAGTGAACCGTTCCAGCTCATGGGCGTCCGTAGCTCGCTGGAGGAGGAGGTGTGGAGCGCGATTGAGTCCAGGGGAAGGATCCCCGGCGCCCGGATTCCCGATGCCTTCCCGGAGGGCCGCCAGCGGGAGGTGGTGGACGGTCTGGCCCGTCGAGGCCTTCTCTTCCGGCATCCACTCAGGGGAGACATCCACGCCCTGAGCCACCTGGCCCGGAGGTTCGAGTGAGCGACGCAAGCGGACCGGGCGGTCCCTCGCCGGCCACCCGGGCGGTCCACGGCGGCCTTCCCCCGGCCCGATCGGGCGACCCGGTGGTGCCCCCACTGGTGCAGTCCGCCACCTTCGTCAGCGGGGGACCGGACGACGAGGGTCCTCCCATCTACTCCCGCTACGGCACCAACCCGAACCAGCTCCAGGTGGGGGCGCGGGTGGCGAGTCTGGAGGGAATGGAAGCCGGGCTGGCCCTGGGGAGTGGGATGGCCGCCATCACCCTTACCATCTTCTCGCTGGTCGAGGCCGGTGACCACCTGGTGGCTTCGGAGCACCTCTACGGCACCACCCACGCCTTCATGACCGGGGAGCTGGCCCGGCGGGGTGTGGAGGTGACCCTGGTGGACCCGGACCGGGATGGCGCCTGGGAGGCGGCGCTTCGCCCCCGCACCCGACTCCTCTACCTGGAGATGCCCACGAACCCCACCCTCCGGATTCCCGACCCGGCGGCTCCGGCCCGGGTGGCGCGCCGGAGCGGAATCCCCCTGGTGGTGGATTCCACCTTCGCGTCACCGGTGAACTTCAGGGCAGGGGAGTGGGGCGCCCACCTGGTGGTCCACTCGGCCACCAAGTACCTGGGCGGCCACTCGGACCTCATGGGGGGCGTGGTGGTGGGTTCACGGGAGAGGGTCGAGGCGGTTCGCAGCCTGCTCCGTCTCTACGGCCCCGTGCTGGATCCCCATGCGGCGTGGCTCCTGGATCGGGGAATCCGGACTCTGGACGTCCGGGTCGAGAGGCAGAACCGGAACGCCCTGGCGCTGGCACAGTGGTTTGCCGGGTTGGATGAAGTGGAACGGGTCGTCTACCCGGGCTTGCCGGACCACCCCGACCATGACCGGGCCGGCCAACTCCTGGACGGCTTCGGCGGAATGCTGGGTATCGTCCTGAAGGGCGGAGCCGAGGCCGCCGACGCTATGTGCCGAGGGCTTCGGATGGCGGCGGTGGCGCCGAGCCTCGGTGGGGTGGAGACCCTGGTGAGCCTCCCCCGTCTGACGTCGCACCGGGGTCTGTCGCCCAAGGCTCGACGGGAAGCCGGGATCCCCGATGGTTTTGTCCGGATCTCCGTGGGGATTGAGGGGTTGGAAGATCTCAAGGCCGACTTTCTTCAGAGCCTGGCCTGAGGAGGGCGCCCCGTTGATCCGTTCCTGCGCCCTGGGTAGCTTGCAGAATACGGGGCTCGGTCGGGGTTCGGGCCGCCGTGTTCCCTTGAGAGGAGCCGACTCATGAACAAGGAGGAAAAGATCCAGGAGGTTCTGGATCAGATCCGTCCCGCCCTCCACGCGGATGGGGGGGACGTGGAATACCTCGGCTACGACGAGACCGAGGGCGTGGTACACCTCCGGCTGCTGGGAGCCTGTGAGTCGTGTCCCATCTCCATGCTGACCCTTAAGGAAGGCATCGAGAAGCGGATTCGGAGCACCGTTCCGGAAGTCACCGAGGTCATGGCCGAGTAGGGGGGTCTGGACGTTGAGGCCGGTCCACCCCAGCCTTCCGGTCGAGCGGCGCCTCCCGCCCGGAGGCGCCGTTTCTGTATCATCGTCCGCGGC
>SLNQ01000015.1 GCA_007132965.1 Gemmatimonadota bacterium
CCGATGATCCCCAACACCTCCCCCGGGCCCACCGAAAAGCTCACGTCGCAGAGTGCCCAGAAGTTGCCCTCCAGCTCGTCCGGCGGCGTCCCTCGGCCCAGGAGCTTGCGCCCGAGGGCCGGAAGGAGGTCGCGAAGACTGTCGTGTTCGCCCCGCCGGAACCGCTTCCAGACCCCGTCCACCACGATCCTGCCCCGACCGTTTCTCATACCGGTGTCCCATCCCCACTCATCGGATCCAGTCCCGCAGCAGCCACTCCTCCAGGCGCCGGGTCCAGCCTCCCGCCTCGCTCCTCGGCAAACTGCGAAGCGCCCGAAGGCACCCGGTGAGACGCCTGGAGCCCTTCATGGCCCGGGTGGCGGCCAGGGCGATGTCCGGGCGATCCACCTGGTGCGCAAGCTCCCGGATGTCGCGGAACTCCCGGTAATCCCACGGCCGCTCGCAGTAGACGCGTCCTGCCCGGCGCAGGTCCACGGACGTCGCCGAAAAGGTCCGGCTCCGCTCCAGCGCACCCAGGAGCTCCAGGATCAGCATCGTGCGATAGCACTTGTTGCACTCTCCGCAGTTCTCGTCCGTTCCCGAGCGCCAACAGACCCGCAGCGCCCAGGACGTCAACTCGCTCGCCACCAGGCGTCGCATCTTGTCCACTCGACGGAATGCGGCTCCGTGGTGGACCATTTCCAGAGCCTCGGTGGACAGGCACGGATCCACCAGGGGGTGGGACGCCCACGGATGGAGATCGCGGTACCCGCCAGTGGCTGCAATCCGAAGCGACCGGTACCGCCCTTCCAGCCCCAAGCCTATCCCAGCAAGTCCGGGGCCGTGGGCGAGAAGCTCCCAGTCCGCCTCCCGCCAGCGGGTGTGCCGAAGGTTCGTGCGCACATCCACGAACCGGGCCCCGAGGGCATCGGCGACCTCGCGGTGCCGCCTGCACAACCGCTCCACCACCTCGGTGCGGTGGAGGGGGACATCGAATCCGAACACGGTGATGAGATCAACGCTGCCGGCCGGATTCCCGGAGTCGGGATCGACCCGATCCTCACAGAGGCGCAGCGCGGTGAAGAAGGAATCCACCCCACCGGAGAAGAACGCCCCCTGACTGGAGGCCGAGGCGGGGTGAGCTTCCCGGGTCTCCACCTCCAGGTCCACCTCCTCAAGATGGGGGTACCAGGACGTCCAGATGCCCATCACCTCCCGGGCACCCGCCAGCAGACGCGCGCTCACCGGGGCAGGGACTCGGAGCGGCTCACCGAGGGTGACCGCCAGGGGAAGCAGGCAGGCGAGCCAGGCGTTGCCCGTGGTGCTGAGCCCGTGAGCCACGGCGGCGGGATAGTCGAACCAGTACGTTTCAGGGGTGGTCGCCCCGGTGTCGTAGACCACGTCTCCCAACAGGCGGACACGGTCTGGAGATTCCGGGGATTCCTCCACCCGAAGGTTCACCAGTTCCACGGCTCAGATCCTCTCCGCGAACCGATCCTCCACACGCCGGAAGATCATCCACGAACCCAACAGAACCCCCACCGAGAGGACGGCGGCCACGGCCAGCCCTCCGACGGTGGGCAACTCACCCTGCAGGAGCAGGGAGCGGTACGCATTCAGGATGGGCGTCATGGGATTGAGCTGAAAGAGGGTGCCCAGCGACCCCCCCACCTGCTCGATGGGGTAGACCACAGCACTGGCAAACATCCAGAGCGTCAGGCCCACTCCCGTCAGGTAGCGCACGTCCCGGAAGAACAGGTTGCCCGTGGCCAGCAGGAGCGCCAGTCCCACGGTGAGAGCCAGTTGGATGGCCAGGACCGCCGGAACGAGCAGAGCCGTCCAGCCGGGGACGATCCCGTACCACGCCATGAGTGCCCCGAGGACGACGGATGCCAGCAACAGGTCCACGAAGGCTACGACCACTGCCGAGATGGGAAAGATCTCCCGGGGAAGGGACACCTTGGTGATCAGTGCCACGTTGTTGGTGAGCGAGCTGGTGGCGGTCTGCAGGGATACGGAGAAGAAGGTCCAGGGAAGGAGGCCTGCGTAGGCGTAGACGGGGTAGGGCAGCTCGGTTTCCACCGGCACCACACGGGTAAAGATCACCGTAAAGAGCAGCATGCTCGCCAGGGGGACGAAGACCGCCCAGGCAAAGCCCAGCAGGGCCTGCTTGTAGCGCACGGCCAGGTCTCGGCGCACGATGGCCCCCAGGAGCGTCCAGTACCGAGCCCCGGGGTCGATACGAACCACCGACGCCTGTTGGGAAACCGACAGAAAGGGGGAGATCGGGACCTCCGGATGAAGGGGGCGGCGATGCCAGGCGCAGGCTTCGAAGGCCACAGGCGACGGGCGCCGCATCGGCGGAGCGACGGCTTGCTCCAACGTGGGACTCCCTTTTAGTGTTTCAGGTACAACGTATGCTACAGTTCCGATCCTGCAACATTCCCGCAGCAGCAGGGGATGGGCTTCACTTCTCTCTGGGCCGGTGACGCGACTGATGGCAGAGCCCGATTCTCAGGGGCCGTCGCACGACTCCCCGTCCGCCTCCCCTGGGTCGACCCAGTCCGGAGCGGACGCTGAGCACCGATGGTCGGAACTCGAGGAGACGCTCCGGGAGGAGCTGGCACCCGGAATGGAGCTGGTGCGGCTCCTGGGGCGCGGCTCCATGGCCAGCGTCTACCTGGCCCGAGAGGCCGCGCTGAGGCGGCTGGTGGCCATCAAGGTTCTCGACCCGGTGCTGGCCCGTGACGAGGTGACACGACTCCGCTTCGAACGGGAAGGGCAGGCCGTGGCCTCCATCTCCCATCCCAATGTGGTGACCATCTACGGCGTCGACCGCCTCACCAGCGACATCCCATACCTGGTGATGCAGTACGTGAAGGGCCGGACCCTGGCCAACCGGATCCAGGCGGAGCACAGCTTCGACCCCTCCGAAGCCCAGAGCATCATCTCGGACGTGGCACGGGCCCTGGACGCCGCCCACCGACGAGGCATCGTCCACCGGGATCTGCGGCCGGACAATGTCCTCCTGGAATCCGAAAGCGGGCGGGTGATTCTCACCGACTTCGGCCTCGCCGGGATTCTCCCCACCGGAAACGAGATTCCCCTGAACCTGACCCGCCCCGGCGAGATTCTCGGCGACCCTCGCTATGCCGGTCCCGAACTGCACGAGGGGCGCGACCTGACCGAGCTTGCCGATATCTACAGCCTGGGGGTCATGGCCTACGAACTCCTCACGTTTCTCAAGCCGGACGAGGCGGCAGCAGACGCTGGAACGGACACGCCCCCACCCGTTACGGCGCTTCGGGGAGACGTGGATCCGGCACTGGCAAGCGTCATCCAGGCGTGCCTGTCGCCGGTGCCATCGAACCGCCCGAGCGCCAAGGACGTGGCGCGACAGCTCTCCCAGACCCACCCTGGGAGGCACGCTCCCGCCGCCGGGGGCAATGCTCCTGCGAATGCCGCAACGAGACCCGGGGGCGCATCAGTCGATCCCGGGCAGGCGGCTCGGGCCGCCATCATGGGTCAGCCCTTCCCCACCGCCACGAGACAAGACCAGGAAGAAGAGGAGCCGGACCGCTCCATCTTCAAGGAGCTGAAACGCCGCAAGGTCTTCCGGGTCGCGATCTTCTACCTCATCTACGCCTGGCTCGCAGCCCAGGTCTCCACCACCGTCTTTCCTCATCTGGGCCTTCCCGATTGGTCCATCACCTTCGTCATCATCTTTGTGTGTGCCGGCTTCCCCGTTGCCCTGGTCCTGGGGTGGATGTTCGACATCACCTCGGAGGGGGTGAAGCGAACGCGGAGCATGGACTAGCGACCCGGCCCGGGCGGAGCAACCATGAGGCCCCAGGGACGCTGGAACCGGGCGGGCATCTACCTCGTCCCCGTCCCCATTTCGGGGACGGCGTCGGACGTCGGATTCGATGCCCTGGTCCGCTCCCGCAGCTCCCGGATCCACTGCTCCTCGGCGCGGGCGCGCCCCCGGGTCATGCCCACCTTCAACCGCAGTAAGGCCTGGTTCAGAGACCTGACGCCGGCCTCTCGGTCTCCTTCCGCAATGAGGACGGCTCCCTCGGCCATGGCCCGCAGGTGCCGGCCCACCATGACCGGCTCCCCCGCCGCGTCCAACAGCTCCCTGGCCTGCTGGACCCGGCCCGTGTGGACGGCGTGGAACCATGCGGCATGGAGGAGGAGATCGGCCCCGCTCCGTCCGCCCAGGAGCCGGCGCCGCTCCAGGACTTCCTCCAGCAGGCGAGCCGCCCGGGCCTTGTCGCCCTCGTCCAGCGCCTTCAGGTGGGCCGCCAGCCGGGCGTAGATTCCCATGAAGTCGTCGGGATCGGTGGCCAGGGAGAGCTCTACCAGGTCATCGGGCCACTCCCGGGGCCGCTTGCCCCCAAGATCGAGCCCGCTCACTGCCATGAGCGCCAGCTCACCCTCCAGCTCCGGACCCGCCCGGGCCAGCCGCAGGAGCCGACCTCCGTCGGTGTAGAGCCCCTCGGTGCGACCGGGAATCAGGGTGAGGAGTCCGAGGCCCACCGAGAGGACCCCGAAGGTTCCCAGCCAGAGGAGCGAGACGGCCAGCGGCCCCCCGGCCCCCACCTCTCTCACCCCCAGCAGGGCGCCCAGAAGCAGCGCCAGACCCAAGGCCCCTGCCCCGGCCAGCACGCTGGTGGCCGGTCCGGCGGCAAAGTAGAGCCCCATCCGGCGGCGCAGACCCCGGGTTTTCTGCGGGGCGCTGGCCGCCAGTCCGGCCCACGC
>SLNQ01000262.1 GCA_007132965.1 Gemmatimonadota bacterium
GGCGTCCCGGGATCGGGCCCGCCGCCGACTGGAACGTCTGGTCCACGAGCAGTTCACCGCGGAGGGGGTGCATCGGGAGCACTCTCCCGGGTACCAGTGGATGGTCCTGGGCACGCTGGAGGGTCTTCTGAGCGCGGGCCTTCTGGAAGCCGGGGATCACCGGGCCACGCTGGATCGGATCCAGGAGACCATGGCATGGTTCGTTCTTCCGGATGGGCACCTGGCCATGTTCGGGGACACGGACCGGCTCCGCCTCTCCGACGTGGACTGGCCGCATGCCCGAAGCGATGCGCTGCGGTTCGTTCTGACCGAGGGACGGGAGGGCCAGCCTCCGGCGGAGATCACCCGCGGCTTTCCGGCTTCCGGGTACGTGGTCTTCCGGAGCGACTGGCTGCAGGCCATCGACGACACGCCCGGCGGGTCGTATCTGGCCCAGACCTGCGCCTTCCACTCCCGGACCCACAAGCACGCCGATGACCTGAGCTTCATCTGGTACGACCGGGGTCACGAGATCCTGGTCGATGCCGGTCGCTACGGGTACCTGGGGCGAACCGAGCCCGGCTCCGACCAGTGGAAGGACGGGTTCTGGTATGCGGATCCGAACCGGATCCACGTAGAGTCGACCCGAGCCCACAACACCGTCGAGATCGATGGGCGAAACCTGCCCCGGCGAGGGGCGGAGCCCTACGGCTCGGCTCTCATGCGCTGGGGAGACTCGGCCGGCATCTTCTATTCCGAGGCCGGGGTACGGCACTGGGGGAGCGTCTGCCACCGACGCCTCCTCCTCCTTCGCCCCACCGAGTGGCTCCTGGTGTTCGACTGGCTCCTGGACGAGGAGTCCGACGAACATCACTTCGCCCAGCGCTTCCAGTTCGCACCCGAGCTGGAGGTCGAAGGGGCAGGAAACGGCGGGCTGGTCGTCACGATCCCCGGGGAGGCCGAGCCGCTTCACGTGGTTTCGCTGGTGCCCGTCGATCTGATCCCGCCGGTGAGGGGTTCCCGGGAGGCGGATCGCCTGGAGGGATGGATCTCGCGGCAGGACGGCGAGATGCTCCCCGCCTGGGCCTCCGGCTTCCAGGCCGAAGGGCGGCCGGGGCAGGTCTTCACCACCCTCTTTGCCTTTGGTGACGATCTCCCCCGCCCCCTGTCCGATCCTCGCCAGGCCGGTTCCGAGGAGAACCGCTTCCGACTCCGGTGGACCCACGAGGGACGGATCCATACCATCGCCTTCCGGCGTCCCACCCGGGGGCCCTTGGACCTGCGCTACCGGGTCGGGATCCCCGACGGATCTGGAGGAGGATCATGAGACCCGGTGTCGTGGTTTCGGGGTCGCTTGCGCAGCGACCGGATCGGGGAGGCCATGCCTGGGTGTTCCTCCAGTATCTCCTCGGGCTCCGGAGGCTGGGGTGGGACGTCACCTTCCTCGACCGGCTCGAGCCCGAGATGTGCCGGGACGCCCGGGGCCGGCCCGCCCGGGTCGAAGACTCGGAACAGTTGCGCTATCTGCGTCGAGTCATGGAGGGCTTCGGCCTGGAAGACGATTTCGCCGTCCTCTACGATGGGGGACGGCAGGTTCTGGGCCTTACCCGTCGGGAGGTGATGGAACGGGTACGACACTCGGGCTTCCTCCTGAATGTCATGGGATTCCTGGACGACGACGAGATCCTGGCGGCGACGCCCCTGAAGGTCTTCCTCGACATCGACCCGGGCTTCGGGCAGATGTGGCACGAGCTCGGACTGGCCGACGTGTTTGCAGGCCACGACCGCCACGTTTCCATCGGTGAGAACCTGGCCAGGCCCGACTGCGGCATCCCGGATTGCGGCCTGGACTGGATCACCACGCCCCAGCCGGTGGTTCGAGCTCACTGGGCTCCGGACGCGGGCGCCCCCCTGCCCCGGGAGGGGGCCTTCTCCAGCGTGGTGTCCTGGCGGGGGCCGTTCGGTCCCATCGAATACCAGGGCCGGACCTACGGGCTGCGGGTGCACGAGTTTCGCCGATTCACCTCCCTGCCCAGGCTCACGTCCGAGCGCTTCGAGCTGGCACTGGAGATCGACCCGGCCGATGAGGAAGATCGCCGGCGACTTGCCGGCAATGGATGGACGATCCTGGATCCCCGGGTCGAGGCCGGTGATCCGTGGTCCTACCGGGAGTTCATCCACCACTCCGCCGCCGAGTTCCTGGTGGCGAAGAACCTGTACGTCGAGACGCGGGGAGGTTGGCTCAGCGACCGAAGTCTCTGCTACCTGGCCAGCGGTCGCCCCGTGCTGGCCCAGGACACCGGGTTCACCCAGAGCTACCCGACGGGCGAAGGCCTCCTGGCCTACCGAACGCTGGAGGAGGCAGAGGACGGGGTGGCACGCATCCGTCGGGACTATCGCCGTCACTCCGCAGCCGCGCTGGACCTGGCTGCCGAATACTTCGACTCGGACCGGGTCCTCTCCCGGCTTCTGGGGAAGCTGGGCGTGGCGTGAGCACTCTCGCCGCGAACCCCGCCCAATGAGGAGGGCCTCATGAGCAAGGTGATCGTCGCCGGAGCACTGGCAAACAAGCCCCGCAACGGGGGCGAAGCGTGGGTCCGGCTCAGCTGGATGAGGAGCCTGGAGGCGCTGGGCTTCGAGGTTCTCCTTCTGGAGGAGATCGGAGCCGACGTCGTGGACGGTGCCTCCCGGGGCGGCGAGGTGCCCAGGGGCTCGGCCCACGTGGACTATTTCGACGAGGTCGTCCGGTCTTTCGACCTGGACGGGCGTGCGGTCCTCATGGACAGCTGCGGGCGGTGGATCCACGGCATGGAGCGAAGCGAGCTCATGGCGCACGTGGATGCCTCTCACCTGTTGGTCAACATCGGGGGCCACCTCACCTTCGAGGCCATCCGGAGCCGTATCCCGTGCCGGGCCTACGTGGACATCGACCCGGGCTTCGTCCACTTCTGGGAGGCCGGCGGCATCTCGGGAGCGCGTCTGGAAGGGCACCATCACTACTTCACCATCGGCGAGAACGTGGGGCGTCCCGGGTGTCTGATCCCCACCCTGGACCTCCGATGGCATCCGATCCGGCAACCGGTCCTGATCTCGGATTGGCCCGAGGACCCGGAGGCGCCTCCCGAGCGTTTCACCACGGTCGCCAGTTGGCGAGGTTCGTTCGGACCCGTCCAGTTCGGAGGGCGGACCTTCGGGTTGAAGGTCCACGAGTTCCGGCGCTTCATGGAGTTTCCGACCCACGCCAGGGGGACCTTCGAGATCGCCCTGGACATCCATCCCGACGACGGCGCCGACCTGGAGCGGCTGCGCGACAACGGCTGGATCATCGTGGATCCACAGGAGGTGGCCTCGGACCCCCTTGCCTTCCGGCGCTACATCCAGGGTTCCGGCGCCGAGTTCTCCGTGGCACAGGGGATCTACGTGGACACGCGGAGTGGATGGTTCAGCGACCGTTCGACCCGGTATCTGGCGGCCGGGAAGCCGGTCCTGGTTCAGGATACCGGTCTCGACGGGCTGCTGCCCACCGGGGAGGGTCTCGTCACCTTCAGCACCCTGGAAGAGGCCCGGGAGGGAGCCCGCCGGATCCTGGACGACTACGAGGAGCACAGCGTGCGGGCCCGCGACCTCGCCCGGGAGCACTTCTCTCCCGAGGCGGCGCTGGCTCCGCTCCTGGACGTCACCGGAGTGGCACCGTGAGCCCCGGAGGACTGAGGGTCGTGGTGTCCGGGATGGTGGCGGGCACCCCGTTCCACGGAGGGGCGAGCTGGGCCGTGCTCCAGTACGTCCTGGGCCTTCGCCGGATGGGCCACCGGGTGCTCCTGGTGGAGCCGGTGGACGGGGAGGCCGGAGGGGGTCCGGAAGTGCCCCTCTCCAGCACGTCGTCGGCGGCCTACTTCGACGAGGTCATCCAGCGGTTCGCCCTCCAGGATTCGGCTGCACTGCTGAGGCGCGGCACGAGGGAAACCGTAGGCGTGCCGTACTCCGAGCTCCTCCAGTTCTGCGACGGAGCCGACCTCCTCTTGAACCTCTCCGGGCTCCTGAGGGAGGACGAGCTTCTCCAGGGGATCCAGCGCCGGACCTACCTGGACCTGGATCCGGCCTTCACCCAGCTGTGGCATGAGGTGGAAGGGATCGACATGGGATTCGACGGCCACGATCGCTTCGTTACAGTGGGGCTTTCGGTGGGCCGAGCCGGCTGCCCCGTGCCCACCTGCGGTATCACCTGGCTCCCCACGCTGCCTCCGGTGGTGCTGGACGAGTGGCCTGCCTCCGAGGACGTGCGGATCCCGTCGTTCACCACGGTGGCCAACTGGCGAGGGTACGGGTCCGTGGAGCACGAGGGGGTGCACTACGGCCAGAAGGCCCACGCCCTGCGCGAGCTGTTCCCCCTGCCTGCGCGGAGTCGGGCGTCCTTCACCCTGGCTCTGGCCATCGATGCCGGGGAAGATGAGGATCTGGCGGCACTCCAGACCCACGGCTGGAGCCTCGTGGATCCGGGAGAGGCGGCCAGGACCCCCGACCGGTATGCGGCCTTCGTGCGCCATTCCCTGGCGGAGTTCGGGGTCGCCAAGACCGGCTACACCCGCTCCCGGTGCGGGTGGTTCAGCGACCGGAGCGCCTGTTACCTGGCGTCCGGGCGTCCCGTGCTGGCTCAGGAGACGGGGTTCGAGACGCGCCTCCCGGTGGGCGAAGGACTCCTTTCGTTCGGCACCCTGGACGATGCCGTCGCCGCGGCGGACCGGATCCAGTCCGA
>SLNQ01000319.1 GCA_007132965.1 Gemmatimonadota bacterium
CCACAGCGCGGATGGTACTGCCGGGGAGACCCGGTGGGAGAGTACGTCGCCGCCGACCTTCCCTCGCACTACAAACGCCCCTGGCAGCCGCAACCCGCGGCCCGCCAGGGGCGTTTTGCGTAGGGGATGGTCGTGCCGCCCCTCTTCGCCTCAGGGGGTACCTCGCCGGCCCCGCACCCGGTAGCTTTGACACGTTGACACCCTGAACGTGACCCAAGCCCCTCGCAACCTCCTCGGTCCGCAGGGGCGCAAAGAGTTGCGTATTCGTCTCGAGGCCGCCCCTTCATGCATCCCGACACCCCTTCACCCCGCCCGACCACGGCTACCAGAGCCGGGTTCGTCACGCTGGTGGGCGTGCCCAACGTCGGTAAGTCGACGCTCTTGAACGCCCTCACCGGTGAGCGCCTGAGCATCGTCACCGAGCGGCCCCAGACCACCTGGCGGAGGGTCACGGGGATCCGCACCGACGAGCGCTCGCAGATGATCTTCCTGGACACCCCCGGACTGCTGGAGCCGAGGGACTTGATTCACCGGGCGTTCATGCTGGAAGCGAGGCGAGCCCTGAGCGACGGGGACGTTATCCTCCCCGTTCTGGATCCGGTGGACCCGTTGGACCGGGTGCGCCGCACCATGCTCGAAGAGCTCCTGGCGCAGCTACCCGTCCCGGTGGTCCCAGTGGTGAACAAGGTGGACCGTGCCACGCGAGAACGGGTAGATGCCGAGGTGGATTGGGCGAAGGAGTTGTCGGAACTCCCGGCACGCGAGGTCTCGGCCCTGACCGGAGAGGGGGTCCCGGAGTTGCTGGAAACCCTCTACGGACAGTTACCTGAGAGCCCCTTCTTCTATCCGGCTGACGAAATTGCCGTCTCCCCGGTCCGCTTCTTTGTGAGCGAACTGGTGAGGGAAACCATTTTCGAGGACTTTCACCAGGAGATCCCCTACGCCACCTTCTGTGAGGTGGAGGAGTTCCGCGATGGAGGGCGTCGCACCTACATTCAGGTGAATGTCTACGTGGAGCGATCGTCCCAGAAGGGGATCCTCATCGGTGAGAAGGGTCAGGCGGTCCGAGAACTGGGCCGTCGATCGCGAGAAAAGATCGAGGAGTTCCTCGGCACGCCGGTCTATCTCGATCTCTGGGTGAAGGTACTCCCTCGCTGGCGAAAGAAGCGGGGAGAACTTCGGCGCCTGGGACTTCCAGTTCCGGAACACGATGACTGAATACAAGCAGTTCAGACGAACATTGCTGGCCACTCTCGGCTGCCTCCTGATTCCGGTGGCTGCACTCGCCCAGGTACCGTCGATTGGCTTCGGTGCCGAGGTCCCGGCGACAACCACCACAGCGGAACAAGGGTCGGAGGAGGGAGCCCTCTTCCTACTCCTTCCGAACGGGGCACAGGGTGTGGCGCTCGGCCGTGCCATGACCGCGTTGTCGTCGTCTGAATCAGCGTTCTGGAATCCAGCCGGCCTGGCGAACCTGGATGGGCACCGCCTGCTGCTCATGAGGGGAGAGCACGTGGCAGGAGAGGCCCTCGGCTTTTCCGGAATCTATGTCCGCTCTGGACGGGGTGCGGCGGGGCTCTCCTATCAGCTCCTGGACGCGGGCACCCAAGAACTGACCGACGGCCAGGGCCAGACACTCGGATCCATCACCGTCCGGAGCCACCAGGCCCTGGTGTCGGGCGCCGCCCGTCTGGGAACCCGGGTACGTCTCGGGGCGAACCTCAAGACGCTGCAGTTCAGAGTCACGTGCCGGGGGCCGTGCCTGGATGGCAATGTCTCGGCCTCGACCTACGCCGTGGACTTGGGTGCACAGCTTCGTCCCCTGGGCGATCATCCCCTTTCCGTGGGTATCATGCTGGCCCATCTCGGCCCGGACTTTCAGGTAGATGACGCAGACCAGGCCGATCCACTTCCGAGCCGGATCCGGCTCGGAGCCGCTTACGAGATCCTGGACCGGTTCGTGGAGGAAGACATTGGCCTGCACCTCATTGCCGAGGTGGAAGATCGCATCCGGGACCCGGGGTCCCTGTCGCTGCTGGTGGGCGCACAGTTCCTGGCCGGATCCACGGACCAGGTCTTCGTGCGGGGCGGCTACATCTTCGGAGAACGGAACCAGACCGATGGCGCGGGTGTGGGCTTCGGTGTGCGCTACGAGCGTTTTGAGTTCGGCATCGCCCGCTCCCTGGCCCGTGGCGGCCCCAGCTCGGGGAATGAGAGGGTGCACGTAACCCTGGGGCTTGCCCTCTGACACCTCCGTCGAATCAGCTTTTGCCGTCCTGCGGCCGCCGACCGGCCAACTCCGCGACATGATCCTCCGGAGATCGACCTGGGTCGATGTCCGGCCACCCCCTTCGTTCCACTTTCGTCTTGGAGCCCATGAGTAAGCCTGAACTTCCTGATACGTCCGAAATCCAGTCTGCCCTGGCCCGTTCCAGCCGTGGTCCGCTGAAGCCAAAGGAGCTGGCCCGGGATCTGGACGTGGCTCGAGCCCTCTACCGGGACTTCAAATCCCAGCTCCGGGAGCTGGAAGGCGAGGGGGTCCTCTATAGGGTGCGGGGGAATCGGTACGCGGTACCGGAGAAGATCAACCTCACGGTGGGCCGACTGAGTGTGATCCGATCAGGAGCGGGCTTCGTGAAACCCGACTCTGGAGGGGAGGACGTGTTCGTGCCGGCGCACCACCAGGATTCGGCCATGGACGGCGACCGGGTGGCCGCACGCATCGAGGGGCGACCGAAGGGGAAGGGGCCTTTCGGTCGCATTCTCAGAGTCCTCGAGCGGGCGCGCCCCACGGTGGTGGGCACCTACCGCCAGAACCGGAACTTCGGTTTCGTGGCCCCGCTGGATCATCGGGTAGCACGCGACATTCTCGTGCCGAAAGGTCAGGAGGAAGACGCCTCGGACGGAGAGGTGGTGGTGGTCCGAATCACCCAGTTCGGAAGCCCCAAGCAGAATGCCGTGGGTTCAGTGGAGAAGGTCCTGGGACCCATGGAGGCCCCAGGCGTGGACGTCCTCTCCATTCTGCACGGTCATGGGTTGCCGCAGGAGTTCCCACCAGAGGTGGAGAGGGCGGCCCAGAAGGCAACCGCCCTCATGGACGCGCCGGGGCCCCGGCAGGACCGGCGAGACCTTCACGTCTTCACCATAGACCCAGCTGATGCCCGCGATCACGACGATGCCCTCTCCATTCGACCTCTCGAGAAGGAGGGCGTCTGGGAGGTGGGTATCCACATCGCCGATGTGGCCCATTTCGTCGAGGAGGGCTCGGCATTGGACGTGGAGGCCTTTGGCCGGGGGACTTCTGTCTACCTGGTGGACCAGGTGGTGCCCATGCTACCACACACCCTTTCGTCAGACCTGTGCTCGTTGCGGGAGGGGGTGGACCGACTCGCCTTCAGCCTCTTCGTGACGCTTGACGGCGAGGGAAGGGTTGGGGAGTATCGCTTCGAGAAGACCCGCATCCGGTGTCGACACGGGTTGAACTATGAGCAGGTGCAGAAGGTGCTGGACGGTGAGGGAAGCGTGGATGAGAAGACGGACAATGCCCTCCGTCAG
The DNA here is from genome assembly GCA_007132965.1 of Gemmatimonadota bacterium. Lineage (GTDB taxonomy): Bacteria > Gemmatimonadota > Gemmatimonadetes > Longimicrobiales > Gaopeijiaceae > PWLA01. The sequence continues at coordinate 3,556 of SLNQ01000319.1, forward strand.
CTTCAGCGGTTGGCCCGCGTCCTGCGCAGGCGGCGGAGGGAGCGGGGCTCCCTGGACTTCGATTTGCCCGAGGCCAGGGTGGTGCTTGATCCCGAGGGCATCCCCATGGATATCCAACGGGTAGTGCACCTTGAGTCTCATCACCTCATCGAAGACTTTATGCTCCTGGCCAACGAGGTGGTGGCCCAGCAGGCCGAGCGCCGTCAGCTCCCCATCCCGTTTCGCGTCCACGAACCGCCCGCAGACGACCAGGGCAACGAGCTCCGGTCCTTTCTGGCGTCGGTTGGACACACCCTGCCCAGGGGTCCATTGACCGGCAAGGTGCTTCAGGCGGTCCTGGACCGGGTGGAGGGACGCCCGGAGCAACCCCTCATCTCGACGGTGATCCTTCGATCCATGCAGAAGGCGCGCTACGACCCGGAGAACCTGGGTCACTTCGGACTCGCCTCGCCCGCCTACGCGCATTTCACCTCGCCCATTCGACGCTATCCGGACCTGGTGGTGCATCGGGTGCTCGCCCGCGCCCTGGTCGAGCAGGAGGACCTGCCGGAGCGGTGGTCGGGGGAGGCCCTCGAGCGGATCGCCGAACAAAGCAGCGAGCAGGAGCGTAAGGCCCAGCAGGCTGAACGGGACTCGGTCGACATGAAGAAGATCGAGTTCATGCAGCGCCACCTGGGGGAGGACTTCTCCGGAACCATAGCCGGCGTGCTCTCTTTCGGTTTCTTCGTGCTCCTGGACCGATTCTTCGTGGAAGGCCTCGTCCATGTGAGCACGCTGGACGACGACTACTACCAGTTCGTCGAGGAGGCCTACGCCCTGGTCGGAGAGCGAAGTGCCAAGCGCTATCGTCTGGGAGATCGGGTACAAGTCCAGGTGGTGCGGGCCAACAAGGAGGAACGAAAAATCGACTTCAGACTCCTGGACCACGAGCCGGCCCACTGATCAGTGCGGCCAGCCCCCTCGCCATCGGCTCCACGCAGTATGTCTGCTCCGGCCATGGCGGCCTGCCAGAAGCCGGCATCGGGTCCTCATTGACGGGGTACAGGGCGAAAGTGTACCCTTCTCCAGGTTTTGCCCCGGTCCCCTGACAGGCTCCGAAATGCCCGCAGACAAGACCGTCCTATACTTTGACGGTGGTCGGAACGAACCGTCACCCGTGCTCATCC
>SLNQ01000375.1 GCA_007132965.1 Gemmatimonadota bacterium
AGAAGGTGAGCTCGCCCTTCGCCATGGCCTCGCTGGTCTCCGGCAACTCGCAGAGCGCCCGGGCCACCCGCACCCGCTCCCGGGCGGTGACCCGGTTCAGCCCGGTATACATCTCCAGCCACGCGGCGCAGTCCTTGTGGCCTGCCGGCTTCCACCCCTCCCGGCGATCGAACTCCCCGATCATGAGCAGCAGCCGGTGCTCTGCCGCCGACATGTGCGCCGAGAGCTTGATGATCCGGTCCCCCAGCTCGTCGATGGCGTCGTCCTCCGGCATGTCCACCAGGTCCGAGAGGTCGTCCAGGGGGATCTCCGGCGCGGAGTCGGTGCCCTGGGTGGCGGGCTCCGGTTCCGCGGAATCGGTGGGCTCCTCCCGCGCGGGCTGGGCAGCTTCGGGAGCCGAGCGTGATTCACCGGAATCGCTCTCGGAATCGCTCCCGTTCGTCCGCTCCCGGACCACGAGGGGCGTCCAGCCCTCGTCCTCTTCCAGCCCCCAGCCTTCGGACGCGGACTCAGTTCCCGTGGTGAGCATGCCCCGCCCCACATCCTCCTCCACCCTCCGCTTGCGGTACCCCATCATCCCCTCCCCTGGCTACGGTGTGATACATTGCTATCTGTAATATAATCAGGGGGTTGGGCGACCCCTCAGGTTGGCGCAGGAGCGAAAAAATCGCCTTCGGAGGTCGTCCGGAGACCGAATGTACACCGAAGACTCTCAGGCCCGCTCTGGAGCGTCTTCAGCGTGGCGTTCAGGCGGCATCTCGGCCTTCACCCACTGCGGGGCCGAAATCCTGTCAACCCCCAAAAGTCGGTAATTCGGGACTTGCGGATGGGAGTTCGGGACGCCCGCGGGAGCTCCTTCTATCTGCGGGGGCCTCTTCTTCATGTGGGGCCCGCTCTTGATCCGGAACCCGCGCTCCATTCGGAACCCATGCTCCACCCGGACCTCGCTCCTCATCCGCAGCTCGCTCCTCATCCGCAGCTCGCCCTGAATCCGGGACGCATGGACCACCATTCTCCGTTTCCTTGACGGCCGAACGGCTTTCCGTCGAGGGAGGTGGAGGGAGTGGGTGTGGCGGGAATGCTCCCGGGTTCTTCAGGGGACTCCTTCAGCCCCCTATCCGGGTTGTTTCATTATGAAACGTTTGTTTCACGATGAAACGTGGCGCGGTGACACGACGTTCCCCAGAGATCATCCCTCAGGCGGCCTGGGCTGGTGCGAGTCAGCTTGGGCTACTGCGAGTCGGCTTGGGCTACTGCGAGTCGACTTGGGCTGTTTCGAGTCGACTTGGGTTTCTGAGAGCCGGTTCGGACTGTTGACCGTCGGTTCGGGTTACTGAGGGGCAGGGAGCAGGCAAGGGGTTCAAGCGAAAACTGGAGGTGAAGACAGGGCCGACTGGGGTGTCCCTGCGCAGTTGGCTCTGGGCCGGGGGACGCGTAGGTTCAGAGCGGCGTCCGTCGCGCACTCCGGGGCCCGTCACGCGCCCCCCCCACCACCCTGTCATCCCTCCGCACTCATGATCGATCCCGCCGCCCCCCGATTCCGGTCCGTCTCCCCTCTTCCCTGGGTTCTTCTCGGTTGCCTGGCCGTCATGCTTCCAGGGTGTGAGCCCGCCGACCTGACGCCTGACGACGTGGAGGCTGGGCCGCGGGCCATCGTGGTGGCGGTGGACGCTCTGAACGAGGAGATCGCCCGCTCGACGCTGGAGCCGGAGGAGATTCCGGCCATCTACGGCCTGCTGGAGGGGGCCACCTGTGCGGAGCATGCCGAGCCCGCCTTCCCATCGGTGACACCGGCCAGCCTCGCCACCCTCTGGACCGGGGCGTACTCGGACGTCTCAGGCGCCGGCGCCGGCCAGCAGCACCGCCTTCCCCGGGCCGAGCACACCGTGCTTGACCGGATCTCGGGATTCGACCACCGGGTGCTGTCGGCCGAGCCGCTCTGGATCACCGGTGGGTTGAACGGCGTTCCGGTGGCCGGCCATCACGTGACCCAGGCTCCCGGGACTCCGGCCTTCCTCCGGCTCCAGGAGGAAGGGGACCAAGCCGGCGCCCGGGATCGGCGCGAGGAGGCGGCCGGGGCCATGGCCGACGAGATGGTGAGCGTCATGAACGGCTACAACATCATGGTTGACCCCCACAGGGCCATCGGACCGGACGACGTGACCTTCACCGACTCGGGTGAAGAGGGGGCTGGCCAGTGGGAAGGACTCGAGACCCTGGAGAGCCCCGTTCCACCGCGCACCTTCTGGTGGGAGACCGGCGCCGGACGCATCCACGGGGTGCTCTACGGCGGTGCGGAAGAGGACACCGGGAGCGGTCCGGCCTATGACCGGGTCCTGGTGAACACCCGTCAGGCGGTGGAGGACGGGGTCGAGGCCCGGGCTGTCCCGGTGGAGGGCCAAGTGGAGCCCGGCGCCGGATCGATCGATGAAGCGGTCGACTCCGACTGGCGCGGGCTCGCGCCGCACGTCTCCCCGGCTCTGGAGATTCCGGTGGACGGTGGGACGGTCCACCTTCGGGTGCGGCTCTTCGATGTGTCGGCCGACGGCGAGGACTTCCTTCTGTATCAGCCCTCCATGCACATCGCCGAGTCCAACCGGAGCGCGCTACGGGAAGGGTACGAGGAAGCCGTCCGGGGATGGATCGGCAACAGCGCCTTCGCCCTCTATCGGGACGGCGCGCTGGGCCCCACCCTGGCGGAGGGTGGGGACGGGCTGGCGGAAGCCCGCTACCTGGAGACGGCCGAGCTCATGACTCGCCAGTTCATGCGAGGCTCGGAGTGGATCTGGCGGGAGCTGGAGCCTCGGCTCCTCCTGGACTATTTCCCCCTCTCCGACGCGGTGGACCACGAGCTTCTGGGCTACCTGGATCCGGAATGGCCCGACTACGAGCCGGAGCTGGCTTCTCGGATCCGAGACGTCCGGGCCCAGGTCTGGCGACTGGTGGACCTCCGGGTGGCTCACTTGAGGGCGCTGGCCGAGGAGGCCGATGCCGGCCTCTTCATTGCCGGGGACCACGGGATGCGGGCCAGCTGGCTCCAGTTCCGCCCCAACGTGGCTCTGGCCAATGCCGGACTCCTGGCGCTGGACGAGGACGGCGAGGTGGACCTGTCACGGACCCGGGCGGTGGCCATCAACGGGTACTGGATCACCGTGAACCGCGACGTGTGGCAGGGCGGCATCGTGCCCGAGGCGGAGGTGGGCGATGTGGTGGCGGAGGCCCGACAGGCGGTGCAGGGGCTGCTGGGACCCGACGGGGAGATGGTGGTGACCCGCACCTTCACCCCGGAGGAGTACCAATCCAGGTTCGGGATCGGGGGACCGGCAGGGGGAGACCTCTACTGGGCCACGGCCCCCGGGTATCGATCAAGCTGGGTGCGGACCGGTTCGGCGGTGGAGCCGGTCTCCATCTGGGCGGGCCACGGCTTCCCCCCTGACGAGCCGGACATGCATACCGTCTTCTGCGGTGTGGGGCCGGGACTGGAGCCGGGCCGCTTCCCTGCGGTGGGGCTCAATGTGGTGGCGCCGACGGTTGCGGAGTACGTGGGGCTGCCGGCACCCCGCGACGCTACCGGACGCTCGGCGCTGGACGCCATGGCCGGCCCGCGGGACTGACTCGGAAGAGGGCGCTCGAGCCCGGGGGGCACTACGGCTACCGGCCGCCCCGCTCCAGCATCTCCTCCAGGCCCCGCTCTGCCAGCTCCGGCGGCACCAGCTCCCAGTTCGACGTCTGGAAGTCGGCGGGGTCCATGACTCCCCGCTCCTCGATGGCCTCGATGAGAAGGGCGCGGATGCTCTCGTCGCCCTCGTAGACCAGCTCAGCTTCGGCCACCGCCGGAAAGCCGCCGCCGCCTCCCTGCCTGTAGTTGTTCAGCGCCAGGGTGAACTGGTCATCGTCGGTCACCGGCTCGCCGTCCCGCTCCAGTTGCACCACCCGTTCCCCCACCGGACGGGTCAGGTCCAAGCGGTAGTCTATGCCTGAGATCATGTCGAAGTTGAAGCCGGGCCACTCGGCGTTGATCAGGGGCTCGCACTCCGCCTCGGGGCACTCGGCAAAGTAACGGGCCGAGTGCTCCAGGTAGGCCCGGAGCTGGGCTCCGTCTATTCGCACGGCCCTGAGCAGGTTGTTGTCGTACGGATATAGCCGGGCCAGGTGGGCCACCGTGATCTCGCCTTCGGGGAGGCCAGCCTCCAGGCTGAAGGAGGCTGCGGCCGAGAGGTCCGCGCCGGTGGCCTCCCGCTGCACCTGGTGCATGAACTCTATCAGGGGGGTGGGGCCCACCCGGGTCTGGCGGGCGGACCAGGCCTCCGGAGTCGTCCCGATGACCCGGTTCATCTTCTCGAGGGTCCGCTCGTGGGCGGCCATGAGGGCGCCCTCCATGGCGGGATCGCTGCGGGAGGTGTCGGGCCTCACCAGCTCGCCCCGCCGGGAGGTCACCCGCCACCCGCCTTCGCCTTCCGGCTCCAGCACCACTGTGGCCACCCCCAGAGACGAAGCCCGGGGGCCCCCCTGAACGAAGAGGGTGCCGTTCAGGGTGGAGTCGGCCACCTCCCGGTGGCTGTGACCCAGGAAGACCACGTCGATGCCCTCCACCATGCGGGCGGCGTCGGCCATCCGGTTCTCCGCCGGCAGGCCGGTGGCGATGGTGTCGTAGCTGGTGCCCTCGAAGCTGGCGTGGGCCGCCACCACCACCACGTCGGCGCCCCGGGCCCGCATCCG
>SLNQ01000298.1 GCA_007132965.1 Gemmatimonadota bacterium
CGCCTCGCCCTGGCGGCCGGCTTCGTGGGCGCCACCCTCCTCCTGAACCCGTAAGGAGCCACGCCGAAGGGGACGTGTTCCCCGTGACGGGCCGGACCCGCACCGCTGCAACAGGGTACATTCCAGGACTCCCGGCGAGGGGTCCTGACGGAGTCCGGAGAAGTGTATACCTTCCGGCTCGGTCCGGCTCACTGCCCGCTCGCCGACGCACACCTCAGGCGATGACCTGCGACACATACCATGGCCCGACGGAAGACGAATCGTAGGACCGATAAGAACGCCCAGGCCCGAATCGGAGCCACGATCCGGACCGGCGGTCGACTCCTGCGCATTCCCTGGATCTGGATCCCCCTCCTCTTTCTGACGGCGGGAGCGGTGGGGTTCGCCTGGGGCGCGTGGCGAAACCTCTGTGTGGACTGTCCTTCCATTGCCCAGATCCACACCTGGGAGCCGCAGCAGACCTCCAAGCTCTTCAGCAGTGACGGACGACTCATCGGCGAGCTGGGCGTGGAGCGCCGCACCCCGGTGTCCATCCATGAGCTGCCAGATCACGTGCCCCAGGCCTTCATCGCCATTGAGGATCGCCGCTTCCACCGGCACCAGGGCGTGGACCCCCGGGGCATCACGAGGGCCGCCATCGGAGTGCTGACCACCCGCTCGTTCCGCGGCGGAGGCGGAAGCACCATCACCCAGCAGCTGGCCCGCAACATGTTCGAGACCATCGGGTTCGAGAAGCGGGTGGAGCGCAAGCTGAAGGAGCTCCAGGTGGCGCTGGAGCTGGAGCGGGCCTACTCCAAGGACCAGATCCTGGAAGCCTACATGAACCAGATCAACCTGGCTCATGGATGGTGGGGGGTGCAGACTGCGGCCCGTAACTTCTTCGGCAAAGACGCCGTGGAGCTCAACCCGGCGGAGGCTGCCCTCCTGGCGGCCATTGCCAACCGGCCGAACCACTACTCGCCCTTCCGGAATCCGGATGCCGCCCTGAGCCGCAGGAACCTGGTCCTGGATCGGATGGCCCGGGAAGGCTTCCTGTCCGGGGAAGAAGCGGAGCGCTGGCAGATGCACGCCCTGCCTACCGAACGGGCGGAGGTGGTGGACGAGCTGGGTCCCTACTTCAAGGAGTGGGTCCGCCAGATCCTCAACGAGCGGTTCCGCGGGCAAGTGAACACCGGGGGCCTCCGGGTCTACACCACCCTCGACGTGGACATGCAGCGGGCGGCGGAGAAGGCCATGGAGCGAGGCTTCGACCGGATCGAGGCCCGTCCAGGCTTCAACCATCCGCTCTACGAGGAGTACGCCGACCAGCGGGAGCCCTTCGAGGGCCCCAACAGCCCCTACCTGCAGGGGATGTTCATTGCCCTGGACCCCCAGACCGGCGCGGTTCGGGCGCTGGTGGGCGGCAGGGACTACGAGCAGTCCCGATTCAATCGGGCGCTGCAGGCCCGACGGCAACCCGGGTCAGCCTTCAAGACGTTCGTCTACGCCTCAGCCCTGGCCAGCGGGATCCCGGCCTCGCAGATCATCACCGACTCTCCGGTGGTGAGGCAGGAGTGGGACGGAAGCGAGTGGCGTCCCCGGAATTTCTCCGGAGAGTTCGAAGGAGACATGACCCTCCGGCAGGCGTATCGGACCTCGGTGAACATGGTGGCCATCAAGCTGGCCGACGAGGAGGTGGGCCTGGAGACGGTGGCCCAGAACGCCCGCCGCCTGGGAATCCGCTCCCTGATTCCCCGGGTTCCCTCCATGGCCCTGGGCTCGCCCGACGTCCTCCCGGTAGAGATGGCCGAAGCCTACTCCACCTTCGCAAACATGGGCACCCGGGTGCGCCCCTACCCGATCCTGAGGGTGGAGAACGCCGACGGCGAGGTGCTCTGGGAGCCCCAGCCGGAACGCACCCAGGTCCTGGACTCCCTTTCGACCCGGGTCATGGTGAGCCTCATGGAGGACGTGGTGGAACGGGGGACGGCGGCCAACGCCGTCCGGGGTGTGGTGGGTGCCGGCGCGGGGCTTCCCAGGGAGATTCCGGCGGCCGGAAAGACGGGGACCACGAACAACTTCACCGACGTCTGGTTCGTGGGCTTCACCCCCACCCTGCAGGCAGCCGTCTGGTTCGGGATGGACCGTCCCCAGCGCATCTACCCGCAGGCCACCGGGGGCGCTGACGCCGCACCGGTCTGGGGCGACTTCATGTACCAGGTGTACGTGGGTGATCGGGAAGAAGGTGAGGGGGTCCTGGCCAACGGTGGGGAGAACCCCGAGTTCGACGGCCTCCTCCCCGTTCCGGAGCCCTGGAGCACCGAGGGCCTGATCCAGCTCCAGGTGGACAACCGCACGGGCCTGCTGGCCTCCGAGTGGTGCCCTCCGGAGCGGCGTTACACGGAACTCTTCATTCCCGGAACCGAGCCCACCGAGGAGTGCGACGAGTCACGCCCGGGTCGAACCCGCTGGCCCTGGTGAGCCCCGAAGCCCTCCTGAGCCCCGAAGCCCTCCGAAGAGGAGAACCGCCGATGCCCACTTCCCCCACCATCGTCATCTTCACCTTCGAGACAACCCACCAGGCCCTCTGGGCCGAGGATGTGGCTCGGGAGCAGGGCGTCCCCCACGAGATGGCTCCGGCCCCTCCGGAGGTCGACGCCAAGTGCGGGCTCTCCGTGCGGACGCCCGCCGGGCATGCCGACGACCTGGCCACCGCCTTCGAAGCCGAGGGGATCGAGTTCGGTCGAGCGCAGGCACCGGAGGGCTGAGAGCCGGGGACCCGTTCACCGGGCGGGGTGGAGGACCTGCACGCCCCCTTCATCGATACGGTGCGACACCAACGGTCGAAGTCCCTCGCCCTGGTGGCCGATCCGGACAGCGTCCCGGAGGGCGGCGGCGGCGGCCTCGGCGGCGGCCTCATCGGCTGCGTGTACGGTGCCCAGCAGGTCGCCCGCGGCCAGCTCCGTTCCCGGAGGCGTCAGGTCGGCGTAGCCCACCCCGGGGTGGATCTCCTGACCCAGACGGGTGCGTCCCCCTCCCAGCTCCACCACCGCCCGTCCCAGCGCCAGCGGATCGAGCCCGTCGAGCCGTCCCCCTTCCGGAGCTCGCACCTCCAGCCGGACGGCAGCGGAGGGGAGCCGCCCGGGATCGTCCACCACCCGGGGGTCGCCTCCTTGGAGCTCCACCATGCGCCGGAATCGGTCCAGGGCACGCCCGGAGTCCAGTGCGTCGGTGACCCCGTGGCGGGCCGCGTCCGCATCCGCCCCGACGCCTCCCACCAGCACCATCTCCGTCACCAGTGAGAGCACCACTTCCCGCAAGTCCGCCGGGCCCTCGCCCCGGAGGCAATCCAGGCCTTCCCGCACCTCCAGGGCGTTGCCCACGGTCCGGCCGAGGGGGCGATCCATGGCGGTGGCCAGGGCCACGGTGGGGACTCCGTGGTCCGCTCCGATCTCCACCATGGTCCGACCCAGCTCCAACGCCCGCTCCTCGTCGGGGAGGAAGGCGCCGGCTCCCACCTTCACGTCCAGAACGAGACCCTCGAGTCCTTCTGCCAGCTTCTTGCTCATGATGCTGGCGGCGATGAGGGGAATGGAGGGGACCGTCCCCGAGACGCTCCGGAGGGCATAGAGCCGGCGGTCCAGCGGCGCGATCTCGGACGTCTGTCCGATCATGGCCGCTCCCACCTCCTGCAGCATCGCCTGGAACTCGTCCAGAGCCAGATCGGTCCGGAACCCGGGAATGGATTCCAGCTTGTCCAGGGTGCCGCCGGTGTGACCGAGCCCCCGTCCGGACATCATGGGGACGTACACGCCGCACTCGGCGGCCAGGGGAGCCAGCACCAGGGAGACCTTGTCGCCTACGCCCCCGGTGGAGTGCTTGTCCACCGTGGGCCCCTCGAGGTCCTCGTGCTCCAGGACGGCTCCGGAGTGGAGCATGCTGTGGACCAGGCGAGACAGGTCCCGGCGCCGAAGGCCCCGGAGGACCACGGCCATGAGGAAGGCCGACATCTGGTACTCCTCCACCTCATCGGCCAGGTAGCTCTCCAGGAACCCTTCCAGGGCACCCTCCGGCAACGCTTCTCCGTCCCGGACGGCTTCGATGACCGGGATGGGATTCATGGCCCGTCCCTTCTCACGGCCCATCCCTCCTCGAAGCTCTGCGCCTCAGCCACTCAGGTTCCGAACCGCTTGCGAGCTCCGTCGAGGGCCTCGTCGACCCGGTCCCGAACATCGTCGGCGATATGGTCCCAGCGCTCGCTGGCATCGTCCTTCAGGTCATCGGCGGCGCGGGTGATCCGCTTGCGGGTGCGTTTTCCGGATTCGGGTGCCAGAAGCAGGGCCACACCGGCGCCGATGGCCGCTCCACAGATCAGGCCTGTCAGAAAATTGAACGCGCGAGCATCGTTTTCGTATTCCATGACTCACCTCGTGGCTGAATTGTGATGTACTGGACTCCGTCGAGCCGTAGCTCGGCGGTGGAGGTCTTCCGGAGCCCATGACGTCGGACCCCTCGAACCTCCGTAATCTACCGTCTTGCGTCCCGGTGGCATATGCCGCCGAGACTCGGCGTCGGGCACGGGAAGACACCCGCGGTCCGATCAGTCCTGCAATCCGATCGGTCTTCCAATACCAGTTCCCGCCGACGAGGGTCCTTCGGAGCTCCCGAGCCGGCACCCGCAGGACCACCCCTTCGAGTCCCCCGTCACGACACGGTTCCCTTCCCGCTCCAGC
>SLNQ01000312.1 GCA_007132965.1 Gemmatimonadota bacterium
TACACTTCGTCCGGCGAGCCCCCTTCGGCGTCGTGGATGCCCCTGACGTGGGGAGCTGCTCCGCCTTCGAGGACGGCTCCTCGCCCACCTGCGATAAGGGTTGCCTGGCCGGGATCAAGGCTCCTTGAAGCGGGCTGGGCCCGCGGGCTCTCCTGCCGACGTTGGTCAGGCCCGGGCCAGGATCTCCCGACCGAGCTCCTCCAGCTCGGCCTTGGTACATCCTTCGAAGGTGGAGTTGCAGGTTTCCTCGTAGGACTCACACAGACGGGCGCAGGCGGGAGCGGAGATGATCTGATCGGCCATCTGGAAGAGCACCCCGTCTTCCTTGCCGATATGACCTCGGATGAGAGCTACGTAGTCCCTGCCGGCCGTCTCAAACGACTTCATGGCGGCCGGCTCTGCCTCTCGGACCCCGGGGAGTGCCTCTCTCATGGCCGCCGCGAGCCTTCGCCCTTCGCGATGTTCGGCCAGCATCACCGCAATGGGCCCTGAATCACGCGGCAGTCCGTGCTTCTCCAGGACTGGGAAGAGCTGATCCTCTTCCTTTCCGTGGTGGCACGCATCGGCAAAGAGCCGGATGAAGCGGACGCAGCGCTCCAGCTGATCCGGGTCCGGGGCGCCGGGTGACGCCCGGTCAAGCTCCCGCTCCAGGGCTCGGGCTACGTTCAGGATCCAGCGATGTTCCTCCCTGAGGACGCCGGTGGGATCGAGACGGCTCATGATCTTTCCTGGGTCGGGTTGGACGGGGCTTTTTGATCGTCCCCCTTGCGAAAACCTACTTCAAGGTCGAAAATTAAACAATAGTTCAGTTTCCGGCTCCCCGCATCAGGGAGGATCCGTGCCCAACACGATTCAGGGACCGCTGTCGAGCCACAGGGAGCGGAAGCGGGCCCGGCGCCGTCGGGAGATCATCCGGGCGGCCCTGGAGGCTGGAAGGGAGAAGGGCTACCACGCCACCACCCTGGACGACATTGCCGGGCGCCTGGGAATCCGGAAGGCGGCCCTCTATCACTATTTCCCCGACAAGGACGCCATCCTCCTGGCATGCCACCGGGAGTCCCTGAGCGAGTTGGAGCGGATCGCCGGGGACTCCCGGGCGGTGGAGGGTCCGGCCCGCCGCCTCTCGTTCCTCATCCGGGAGCACGTCCGGATCATGACCGAGACCCTGGAGGGCTCTCCCCTCGCCTTCGAGGTGACGGTGCTCCCGGCGGCGGCCCGGGCCGAAGTGATCCGGGGACGGGACCGGTTCGAGGGGGTGCTTCGCGGCGTGGTGGCGGAGGGGATCGAGGGGGGCGAGTTCCGGGCGGTGGATCCGAAGGTCGCCGTATTCGCGATCCTGGGCGCGGTGAACTGGATCGCCCGGTGGTACCGGCCCGGCGGCGGTGGGATCCAACCCGCCGGCCTGGGAGACGCCTTCGCCGACTACCTTCTCCGGGGCCTGGCACGGGAGTCCGGGAGGGCGCGGCCATGAAGGCCCTTCGCTTGAGGGAACCGGGGAAGCCTCTGGTCCTGGAGGAGGTTCCCGTGCCCGCGCCCGGGCGAGGCGAGGTCCTGGTCCAGGTGGCGGGGTGCGGCGTCTGCCACACCGATATAGGGTTCTGGAGGCAGGGGGTCCCCACCCGGGCCTCCCTTCCCCTGACCCTGGGCCACGAGATCAGCGGGGTGGTGGCGGAACTGGGATCCGACGTCACCGACCCCGAACTGCTTGGACGCCCTGTCATCGTTCCCGCCGTCATCCCCTGCGGGGAGTGCCCGCTCTGCTCGTCGGGGCGGGGAAACGTCTGTCCGGATCAGGTGATGCCCGGCAACGACATGGACGGAGGGTTCGCCGAATACGTCCGGGTTCCGGCCCGGGGCCTATGCCCCGTGGACGAGCCGGGACGCTACGATCTTGCCGAGCTTTCGGTGGTGGCCGACGCCGTGACCACGCCCTACCAGGCCGTGGCCCGCTCGGGGCTCCGGGAGGACGATCTGGCTGTGGTGGTGGGAGTTGGCGGGGTGGGGACGTACTCCGTCCAGATCGCTTCGGTCCTGGGAGCCCGGGTGGTGGCCATCGACGTGGATCCGAAGAAGCTGAAGGTGGCCGGGAAGCGGGGTGCGGATCTCACCCTGAACGCGTCCACCACCGACTTCCGGACGATGAAGGCCCGGATCCGGGAGGCAGCCGGAGACTGGGGCATCCCCCCCCATGGATGGAAGGTCTTCGAGTGCTCCGGCACGGTGGCCGGCCAGGAAACCGCCTTCGGTCTCATGACGCCGGCGGGGGTTCTCCTCCTGGTGGGGTTCACTCTGGAGAAGGGCACCTTCCGTCTGAGCAACCTGATGGCCATGGACGCCACCGCCCAGGGGAGCTGGGGCTGCCTGCCCGAGCTCTATCCCGAGGCCCTGGCCATGGTGACCAGCGACCAGGTGACCCTGGACGGCCTCATCGAGACCCATCCCCTTTCCTCGGGTCCCGGGGTCCTGGAGAGCTTCGCCGACCACCGCCTCGACCGCCGGGCGATCCTGACCCCCGACGCGTCGAAGGACACTTGACCACGCCAGACCACCCGACTCCCATGCTGAAGAGCCACACGCTGGTCCCGGAGCAGGACTTCACCGACATCCTGTACGAGTTGCGCCCCGTCTGGACGCCTTCTGGCGAGGAGGCCGAGGGCCTCTACAACGCCTGGATCATCCTGGACAACCCCGAGCAGCTGAACAGCTACACCACCCAGGCCGTCAAGGAGGTGATCCTGGCCTTCCGCCAGGCCAGCATGGACCGGCGAGTGGTGGCCTGCGTCTTCACCGCCGTCGGGGAGCGGGCCTTCTGCACCGGGGGCAATACGAAGGAGTACGCCGAGTACTACGCCGGAAATCCCCAGGAGTACAAGCAGTACATGCGGCTGTTCAACGACATGATCGACGCCATCCTCCGCTGCGACAAACCGGTGATCAACCGGGTGAACGGGATGCGGATCGCCGGGGGACAGGAGATCGGGATGGCGTGCGACTTCTCCGTGGCGGTGGACACGGCCCGCTTCGGCCAGGCGGGTCCACGGCACGGGTCGGCCCCGGACGGGGGATCCACGGACTTCCTCCCCCTCTACGTGGGATTCTCCCGAGCCATGGAGAGCGGGGTGCTCTGCGAGACCTGGAGCGCCCACCGCGCCCTCCACTACGGGCTCCTGAGCACCATTGTCCCGGGCCTCCGGCTGGACGGGGCGTGGATCCCGAACCCCCTGGTGGTCACCGACCGCTTCGTGGATGAGTTCGGGAACCTGGTGTTCGGGGCCTGGAAGACCGGCAAGGCGCGGGAGGAGGGGAAGGCAGTCATGGCCCGGGCCGAGACCGACCTCTCCCTCCTGGACCGGGAGGTGGAGGCGTTCTGCTCCAAGCTCCTCATGCTCATGCCCAACTGCACCTCGAAGACGATCCAGAGCTTGAGGAAGCACAAGCAACTGTTCTGGGACACCAACAGCGGCACGAACCGAGAGTGGCTTGCCCTGAACATGATGACCGAGGCCCGGGCCGGCTTCCAGGCCTTCAACGATGGACCGAAGGGCAGCCGGCACGTGGACTTCGTGAAGCTCCGTCAGCTCCTGGCCGAGGGGCATCCCTGGAACGACGACCTGGTCCGGGCCATCTCGCCCCAGTATGGGGACGAGAAGGTGGGGGTCGGAGCCGGACCGGACTGAAGGAGCAGAGCACCGTGAACCTGGGTCTGACCGGCCGGACCGCCCTGGTGACCGGGGGTCGGAGGGGGATTGGGGCCGGGGTGGTCCGGGCCCTGGCCGCCGAAGGGATGCAGGTGGCGATCCTGGACCGGGTCTGGGACGAGGAGACGGAAGGCGTGCTCGCCGACGTGGAGGCCATGGGTGGATCTGCCCTGGCCCTGGAGGGAGACGCCGCCGACTTCGGGACCGCGGAAGACGCGGTGGCCCGGGTGGCGGAGGAGTGGAGGAGGCTGGACGTGCTGGTCTGCTCGGCCGGGGTGACCCGGGACCGGGTCTCCTGGAAGATGACGTCGGAGTCGTGGGAGGAAGTGCTCCGGGTGAACCTGACCGGGACCTTCGCCTGCGCCCGGGCGGCCGGGGCCGCAATGAGAAAGGGAGGGAATGGAGGACGGATCGTGGCAGTGAGCTCCATCAACGGGCTGCGGGGCAAGTTCGGCCAGGCCAACTACGCGGCCTCGAAGGCCGGCATCCATGGCCTGGTGAAGACCCTGGCCCGGGAGCTGGGCTCCGCCGGCGTGACCGTGAACGCTGTGGCGCCGGGGCTGGTGAGGACCCCCATGACTCGGGCGCTTCCCGAGTCGATCATCTCCCAGGCCCAAGAAGAGACGGCGACCGGTCGGCTGACTGAAACCGGGGACGTGGCCGCCCTCGTGGCCTTTCTCGCATCCCGGGCTGCCCGACAGATCACCGGACAGATCCTGAGGGTGGACGGTGGACAGTACATGTAGGCACGTCCCGGGCGGTACAGCCCCGGAGAACACGAAAATGAGAGAAGATCCATGAGCTTTCACGTGATGGCAACGGACGGGATCGGACGGCTGACCCTGGACGACCCGCCCCACAACATCCTCACCCGGGCCGCCATGGCAGCCCTCCGGGAGGGACTCGAGGAGCTGGCAGGACAGGACGATCTGCGGGTGGCGGTGCTGGAGGCCCGGGGCCCCCACTTCTCCGTGGGCGCTTCCGTTCCGGAACACCTCCCCCCGGA
>SLNQ01000354.1 GCA_007132965.1 Gemmatimonadota bacterium
AACGTGTGCCCGGTCGTTCGGCCGTACTTCTGCACGCCCATGTCCGCCGTAGGATCGACCGGATTGGTGCTGGGAGCCCCGTACCCCTCATCGGGAGTCGAGCCGCTCACGTCGGCGCCGTCCACGATGGCGATGGCGGCGTCCATGGTGTTGTCTCCGCCATCGAAGTCGATCTCGTAGTATTCCTCCAGATGCCCGATGATATCATCGGGCTCGCTTCCCCCGTCGAAGTCTCCCGGCTGAAGCGCCGGGTCTCCCTTGTTGCCGTCGTTGCTGTCGGCCAGGACGTGGTTGTTGCTCAGGATGAAGACGCTGCTTCCCCTCGTGACCCGGGCACCCAGCGTGCCGGCGGTGATGTCGGGGTGGCCCACCGAGAAGCCGATGGGCGCCGGCCGGGCTCGGGCGGTCCGGTCTACGCTCCTGGCCCAGAACTGTCCGGTGACGGCGGTGCTCACCGGGACACCGTCCAGCTCATCGGGGAGTCCCTCGAAGTACTCCGTCACCAGGAAGAGCCGCACCGAGGGCTTGCCGTCTTCATTCAGCCCCACGCCGGTGCCCACGATGTTGGGGTTCCGCATGAGGGCCGCGGTGTAGCGGTCCGCCGCGGCGATGGCGGGACCGAAGTCCTGCATTCCCAGGGGAGCCGGCGCGGTGACCTGTTCCGGCGCGCTCTCGGGGGCGAGGGGAGATTCCTCGCCCAGGTCGCCACAGGCGGCCACCGTGAAGGCGACGAGGAGGGCCACCAGCAGGTGGGGCCCGTGGAAGGGTTGTGCGACGAGTCGTGAAATCATGGTAGTGTTCTCCTCCGGAATCCGCCGCGCGCCCCGGCCATCGGGGGTTGCCCGGATTCATGACCGACAGGTACCAAAGAGCGGTCCGGCGCGAGGTGCGCCCCTTCAGAGGGAGAAGCGCCGCGGCGCCTGACACTTGTCTTTCAGTCCGGCCATAATAGTGTCCTGAAGGGTGTTGCGCCAATCAGCCCGCTCAGGAGGGGGCGTACGATCCGCTGGATGGGGCTTCGTGACGGGGCCGCGTGAATGTGGCTGCGAGCGTGCCCTCTCAGGGCCTGTCGCGGCGGAAGCGGGTGAGGCCCTCCTGGGCCACCGAGGCCACCAGGACGCCCTCCCGGGTGAAGATGCTGCCCCGGGTGAATCCGCGGGCGTGGGCCGCCACCGGACTGTCGGCCACATAGAGGAGCCAGTCGTCGGCCCGGAAGGGGTGGTGGAACCAGAGAGCGTGGTCCAGCGAGGCCACCTGCAGCTCCGGATCCCGGACGGTGCGGCCCTGGGGCTGGAGCACCGTGGCCAGGAGCCCGTAGTCGGAGGCGTAGGCCAGGACGGCCTGGTGGAGGAGGGGATCGTCCGGAAGCCGGCCTTGCGCCCTGAACCAGGTCTTCCGCACCGGCGCGGTGGGCTCGGGGTCGAAGAGATCCGGAGGGTCCACGGGCCGGAAGTCGATGGGCCGCTCCTGGGTGAGCACACCCCGGATCTCCGGCGGAATCCTGTGCGCCACCTCCCGGATCCGGTCCAGCTCCGGGGTCAGCTCCTCGGGCGGTGGCACGTCAGGGGGGTCGCTCTGGTGCTCCACCCCCTCCTGGGGCTGGTGGAACGAGGCGGAGAGGTTGAAGATCGCCTCGCCGTGCTGAATGGCCGTCACCCTTCGGGTAGTGAAGCTCCCGCCGTCCCGGAGCCGGTCCACGAAGTAGACGATGGGCGCCGCCAGGTCTCCGGCCAGGATGAAGTAGGCGTGAAGGGAGTGGGCCTCCCGGGGCTGATCCAGGGTCCTCCGGGCCGCCACCAGCGCCTGCGAGAGCACCTGGCCCCCGAAGACCCGGCCGGTGCCGATGTCCCGGTTCTGCCCGCGGTAGATGTTGTGCTCAATGGGTTCCAGGTTCAGCAGTCGGATCAGCTCGTCGATGGTGTCGGTGTCGGCGGCCATGGATCGAATGGAGGGAGGTCTGGGTCATGGGAACGGAAGGCGGAGGCGGCTCGCCTGTCGGGAGCCATACCCGCCTGGGTCCCGGGAGTGCGCCCGGGGCGAGGATCCTTCTCTCCGCTGCCGGGATAAGCTCTTGTCCGACACCGATTCCCTCGCTACGAGGTCAGCTCCATGAGACGACCTGCCTGGCTGCTTGGCGGCCCTCCCGGGGCCACCCTCCTCCTCGTGGCAGTGACCCTGGTGCCGGGTTGGCATCTGGTCACGGCCCAGGCGGCGGAGGCCCAGGGCTTTGGACTCTACCAGCAGAGCGCATGCGCCATGGCGCTGGGAGGCGCCGTGGTGGCACGGCCCTGCGACGACGGGTCCGCAGTCTTCTTCAATCCTGGAGCCCTCGCGGGCTCTGAAGGGTGGAAGGCCAGCGTGGGCACCGCCGTCATCGCGTCAGACGGCCGGTTCACCTCCGACCGCACCCGGACCGGCACCGACATGGAGCCGGATCCATCCGTGATCCCCCACTTCTTCGTCCACCATGGGACGAGCGACCGCCTGGCCCTGGGCCTCGGCGTCTACTCGCCCTACGGCTTCTCCAGCGAGTGGCCCCAGGACTTCGAGGGGGCCTTCATCTCGTTTCGAAGCTCCCTGGAGTCGCTCTACGTCCAGCCCACCGCTTCGTACCAGGTCAGCGACCGGATCTCGGTGGGCGCAGGGGTGGTGGCGGCCTTCAGCAGGGTGGAGTTGAACCGGACGGTGGACCTCTCGCAGGAGTCGGTGCCGGGTACCGGGGTGACCTGGGGGCAACTTGGTATTCCCCGGGGGACCGCCTTTGCCAGCGTGGGGCTCGAGAGCGATTGGGGAACCGGATGGGGGGGACACTTCGGCATCCAGGCCCAGGTGAACGACCGGATCGACCTGGGCCTGCGGTTTCTCACCCCCGTGAACATGAACTACGACGGAGCGGCCACCTTCAGGCAACTGGAGACGGGGTTGGTCATTCCTGGGCAGAACCCCCTGGGCGTGCCGGCCGGCACGCCCGTGGACGCACTGGTGGAAGACGCCTTCGACGACGGCCCGCTGGTGGACCAGGAGGGGCGCACCGGCATCACCTTTCCGGCCCAGGTGGTCGGCGGGGCCCGCTACGAGCTGAGTCCCGAGCTGGCCCTCTCCCTGGACCTGCACTGGTTCAACTGGTCCACCTTCGACCAGGTGGAGCTCCGGTTCGCCGATCCGGCGCTGGACGACGTCCTGGAGCAGAACTACGAGGACGCATGGGCCATCCGGGTCGGCGGCCGCTACCGGCTGGCCCCGGATTGGGCGCTGGGCCTGGGGTACATTCACAACACCGCCGCCTCGCCACCGGAGTCCATGACCCCGCTGGTGCCTGAGGGAGACCGGAACCACTTCACGGCAGGGCTGGGCTGGCAGGCCACCTCCCGGGTGGCGGTGCACGGCACCTACCACCGACTCGTGCAGAACGACCGTCGGGGGCGCACCCAGCCGGCTCCCGACGGGCAAGCGCCCACCACCGACCTGAACAACGGCCTCTACGAGGTGGACGCCCACCTCTTCGGCCTGACCTTGACCCTGGAGTTCTGATGAGCGGCAAGCGTACGTGTCGGCCCCGCAGCTACGAGGCCCTGGTTCGGTTTCTGGCCGTCATCGCAGCGGGACTCCTGGTGCTGAGCCTGACGGCCTGTGACGATGAGGGGCTGGTGGCGGTCCAGACCCAGGACGACCTCTTCACCAGCTACGTGGCCCTGGGCAACAGCATCACGGCGGGCTTCCAGTCCGACGGGATCAACCTGACCACTCAGGACGAGTCCTACGCGGTCCTGCTGGCCGGACAGATGGGAACCCGGTTCGACACCCCGGCACTGAACATGCCCGGGTGTCCTCCCCCCCTGGTGAACCCCCTCACCGGCCAGCGCGTCGGGGACGGCGAGCCCAATACCTGCGCCATCCGGGCCACCCCGGTTCCCCCGGTGGTGAACAATGTGGCGGTCCCCGGCGCGGCGAGCCTGGACATTCTCTCGAACCTGGACGAGGAATCCCGGCCCAACCCGCTGACCACGCTCATCCTGGGCGGCCGAACGCAGCTCCAAGCCGCAGCCGATGCCGAGGCCACCTTCGCCTCGGTCTGGATCGGAAACAACGACGTCCTTGAACCTGCCATCACCGGCGTCGTCACCGAGCAGAACGTGACACCGGTGGCTGCCTTCGAAACCCGGCTTCAGGACGTGTTGGACGGTCTGGAAGCGGCGGGTGTCCAGGGAGGTGTATTGATCGGCGTGGCCGACGTCACGCTCATCCCCCACCTGTCTCCGGGGGTGGCCTACTGGCTCGTGGACCAGGAGGGCGGCTTCCCGGATCCCTTCGAAGTGCACGAGAGTTGCGCCCCCGCTGATCTGGGGGGCGTGGGAGAGGCGACCCTGGTGCCCTTCGGCTACGGGATCTTCGAACTCCTGGGCCGGGCTTTGGCGGGTGTTCCGGTGACTCTCAACTGCGCCCAGGACCAGCGGGTCCTCTCGGGACAGGAGATCCAGACCCTGGTGACGACGGTTGCGGGCTACAACCAGGCGCTGGAGGCGCAGGCGCAGGCTCGCGGCTGGGCCTACCTGGACCCGAACCCGATCTTCGTGCAGCTTTCGCAGCAGGGTCTGATTCCACCTTTTCCGAACCTGGCGGCCCCCACCGAGCTCTTCGGCCCGATCTTCAGTCTGGACGGGGTGCATCCCAGCGCCCTCACGCACCGTCTGATTACCAACGAGCTGGTGGACGTCATCAACCAGGAGTACGGCACGGGGCTTCAGCCGGTGGAGGTTCCCCAGCTCAATTGATCTTGCAGGTGTCCTGCTCCGATTCCCCCATTTCCGAGATGCCCTGATGCCCCACCGGGACCTGCCCGAGCTGCCCTCCGACGAAGAGCTGGGAATCGACGACAGCGAAGAGGAGGGTTCGGCCGACGAACGGGCGGCGGGCTGGCTTGCGGCTCTGGCCGCCGTCCTGGTCCTCCTGGTGGGCGCCTGGGGGTCGAGTTCCGAACGCACCCTCCCGGCGCCGGTGCCGGCCAACGCCCCGGATACCGCCTTCTCTTCGAGCCGGGCCATGACGCAGCTCGTGGACCTGGCCCGGAGCCCCCGGCCCCTGGGGGCGCCGGAGCACACCCGGGTCCGGGAGCTCATCATGGATCGGCTGCGGGGCCTGGACCTGGAGCCCCAGGTGCAGACCTCCCTCTCGACCTTTCGAAGCGGCCAGTCGGTGCACGCGGCTACTCTCCGCAACGTCCTGGCCCGGATCCCGGGGGCCTCGTCCACCGGGGCCGTCCTCCTCATGGCCCACTACGACGGGGTCCCCCACTCCCCAGCCGCCGCCGACGACGGGGTGGGGGTGGTCGCCATTCTGGAAGTGCTCCGGGCCCTGCAGGCCGGTCCACCGCTGGCCAACGACCTCATCGTGCTCCTGACCGATGGGGAGGAGGCCGGGCTCCTGGGGGCTCGGGCCTTCGTGGAGGCCCACCCCTGGATGGACGACGTGGCCCTGGCGCTGAATGTGGAGATGCGAGGCGGGGGCGGTCCCTCCATCATGTTCGAGACCGGGCCCGAGAACGGGTGGGTGGTGCAGGCCATGGCCTCGGCGGATCCCCGGCCCATGGCTCACTCCCTCTCGGTGGAAGTGTATCGGCGGATGCCCAACTACACCGACTTCACCGTCTTCCGGGAGGCTGGGGTCCAGGGGCTCAACTTCGCGGGGATCGGTGACGCCTGGGTCTACCACCAGGCCACCGACACCCCGGCCAACGTCCAGGAGGCGACCCTTCAGCACCACGGGATGCGGGTCCTGGCCCTGGTCCGGGAGCTGGGCCACCGCGACCTGGGCCAGGTGGACGCGCCGGATCGGGCGCACTTCGTTGTGCCCGGTGTGGGATTGGTGGACCTCTCCCTGGACTGGATCTCCCCTGCTGCAGCCGGGGTTGGGCTCCTCTGGCTCCTGGTGGTGGTGGTGGGGTTGGTGCGGGGGATGGGGTTTCCGGCCTTGGGCGTGGGCCTGCTGGCCGCCACCGTCTGCGGCCTGGGGGCGGCGGCCATGGGGTGGGCCGCGATGCAGTGGTTGCCCCGGTTCCATCCCGAGTTCGGCTACCTGACGCCGGCCTTCTACGGCGAGGGTTGGTACATGCTCGCGCTGGCCGCCGCCGCGCTGGCCCTGGTGACAGCCGTCTTCGGATGGCTCAGGCGCTGGTTCAGCCTGCCGGGTCTCGCTGCTGGCGCGCTCCTGGTTCCGGTGCTGGGGGGTGTGGCGCTGGCCGTGACCGTCCCCATGGCGGCCGTGGTGCTCCTGGGCCCGGCTGCCGCCGGGTTGCTTGCGGTGGGGGTGTCGGCGGTGACCGGCCGGCCTCAGGCCGGTGAGGTTGCCGGGGCGTGGGTCTGGGTCATCGGAGTCCTGCTCGCCCTCCCCGTACTGGCCCTCCTGGTGCCCGTCATCGAGCTCCTCTGGGTGGCCATGAGCTTCAGGCTGGCGGCGGCGCTGGGAGTGCTGGTGGTGGTGACCCTCCTCTGCCTTCTTCCCCTGCTGGACACCATGGGGACCCCGAATCGGTGGTGGGCTCCTGTGGCTTCGGCAGGGGCGGCGCTGGCGTTTCTGGTTGGAGGGATCTGGCTGGGGGGGCCGTCCCATGAGCGTCCCCTCCCGTCGACCCTCATCTATGGTCTCGAGCGGTCGGTCATGGCGCTGGAGGTTGAACCGGCCCCCTCGCCGCCGGTGCTGGATACCCTGGAGGTCCTGCCGGAGCCCGGACCCCCGATCCCCCACCCCCTTCCCACCCTTGCCGAGATCCTTGACCAGATGGAATCTGCCGATGTGCGGGACGACCCCATGGAGGACGACGCCCGCGCGCACTGGATCGGCCGCGACGATCCCGGACAGGAGTGGGTCGAGTCGCAGGTCGCCCCCCTCCTGGACGGTGCGCCGCCCGCGATCTACGGTCTGACGGACGACTACCGGAGCGCCGCGGCTCCGGCAGTGCCGGCGCCGAGGCCCGCCGTCCGGGTCCTGGGCGTCGAGGGACCCGACGGTGATGGCCGACGAACCGTGCGGCTGGCCATCGTGTCCAGGGTTGGAGCCGAATTGCTTCGGGTAGATGTGTCGGAAGAGGAGGGGGTTGAGCCCAGGTCGCTGGGGGGAGAAGCGCTTCCCACCGCTCAGGCCGGCGCTCCGGGAGCCAGGAGACCGGTGACCCGCATTCTGCACCAGGGGACCCCCGAGGGGCCGCTGACCCTGGAGCTGCAGGTGGAGGCCGGGGTGGAGGGGTTCTCGCTGCAGGTGACCGAGGAGCACCTGAGGCCGTGGGAGCTGGTGGGGGATGCGGCCTACCAGCGGCCGTCGCACCTCATGCCCATGGGGGGATACCGGCCGGCAGGGGTCGTGTGGGGCGAGGCGAGGGGCGGTCTGGGAGACCGGGCCATCCTCGTGACTCCCGTCTCCATCGCCCTGCCTTGACCCACCGGCCGGCACACCGGATCTTGCCGAACCCCCGCCCGAGAGATCAAACCATGCCCATGCCCATGACGACCCAACCCACTCCGCCCGCTCACCGGGAGCCCCCTGCGGTCCTTCTCCTGGCCCTGCTCCTGGTTCTGGCGGTGGGTCTGCCCACGGTGGCCACGGCCCAGGCCACGACTGCCGCCCAGGCGGCGGCCATCGATTCCGCCTTCGCCCCGTGGGACGAGCCCGATGGACCAGGCGCCGCGGTGGCGGTGGTGCGCGACGGAAGGACGGTCTTTTCCCGGGGCTACGGCTCGGCCCAGCTCGAGTACCGTGTGGCGGTGACCCCCTCCACCCCCTTCCACGTGGCCTCGGTCTCAAAGCAATTTACCGCCTTCGCGGTGGCGCTCCTGGCCCGGGAAGGCCGACTCGACTGGGATGACGACGTTCGGGATCACCTCCCGGAGCTTCCCGACCTGGGCGCCCGGATCACCCTCCGGCAGTTGGCGACCCACACCAGCGGAGTGAGGGACCAGTGGGAGCTGCTGGCCATGGCCGGCTGGCGCCTGGACGATGTCATCACCCGTGACCAGATCCTGGCGCTCATGGCCCGGCAGGAGGAACTCAACTTCGAGCCCGGCCGAGAGCACCTCTACTCCAACATGGGCTACTCCCTCCTTGCCGAGGTGGTGGAGCGGGTGGCGGAGATGGAGTTCGGCCGCTTCCTGGAGGACCGGGTTTTCGTGCCCCTGGGGATGAACCGGACCCACGTCCACGATGACCACACTCACGTGGTTCCGGGTCGGGCCTATTCGTATCGGCCTGCGGGGCAGGGACGGTGGCAAAACGCCGTGCTGAGCTACGCCAACCAGGGGGCCACGAGCCTCTTCACCACCGCCGAGGACCTGGCCCGATGGCTCGGCGAGATGGAGGAGCCCCAGGTGGGTGACGATGCCCTGTGGGACGAGATGCGGACGCCGGCGGTGCTCACCGACGGCGACACCGTGGGCTACGGCCTGGGGCTCAGTGTCGGGAGCTATCGGGGTCTCCGGACCGTGGGCCACGGGGGCGCCGACGCCGGGTTCCGGAGCCAGCTCCTTCACTTCCCCGACCAGGGCCTCGGGGTGGTGGTCATGGGCAACGCCTCCAGCTTCAACTCCGGGGGGATGGCTCGTCGGGTGGCGGAACTCTTTCTGGAAGAGGCCATGGATCCGCGTCCCCGGGTGGCCGACCAGGGTGGGGCAGGGGATGAGGGCGACGGCGGCACTGCCGGGGAGGAAGCTGCGCCCCCCACACCCGAAGATCCCCTGGCCAGCTACCAGGGAGCCTACTACAGCCGCGAACTGGACACCCTCTACCGGGTGGGGCTCCAGGGAGACGGGTTGGTGCTGACCCACCACCGGCACCCCGACGCCGCCCTCATCCCCCTGGGCGGAGACCGGTTCCGGGGCCAGGCGTGGTACATGCGGCTCCTGGAGTTCACCCGCGATGACCAGGGCGAGCTGAACGGCTTCCGGGCCACGGGCAGCCGGGTGCGTGACCTGCGCTTCGAGAGGATCCCCGACCCGGCTGGCGGCGGCGATGGCACCAGATGAGCCCCTTCGGCGGCGCGCAGTTCCCGCCGGAGTGATCCTCCACGATGCCGGGAGGCTACCGGACCCCGCCGCCCAGGTGTTCGATCCGGCCCATTGGCTGGCTCGCGGCGACGTGGTGGCGACCCACGAGGGCCGGGGGACGGTGCACGTGGTGGATGCGGGGGAAGAGGAGTGGGTGGTCCGCCACCTTCGACGAGGAGGCGTCCCCGCCCGCATCGTGGAGGATCGGTATCTCCGAATTGGTGCTGGGCGAAGTCGGCCCTTTCGCGAGCTGAGGCTCCTCCGGCGACTGCGGCAAGAGGGGCTGCCGGTGCCCCCACCGGTGGCTGCCGGCTACTGGCCCCGTGGCCTCACCCATACCGGAGACATCATCACGGTGCGGGTTCCGGGCCGGCCCCTGAGGCGGGACCTGACGGAGAATCATCCCCACCCACCGCTCTGGCGTCGGGTCGGTACCACGCTTCGCCGGTTCCACCGGGCCGGGGTCTATCACGCCGATCTTTCAGCCGGAAACATCCTGGTGAGCGGCCGGCAGGTGACCCTCATCGACTTCGACCGGGGTCGGATTCGCAGACCCGGAGGATGGCAACGCAGGAATCTGGCCCGCCTCCAACGGTCGGCGGCCAAGATCCTGGGCCCGGAGGTCTGGCAGAGTCCTCCCTGGAGGGCGTGCTGGCGTGCGCTGCTGGAGGGCTACCGGGAGGGCGATCAGTAGAAGCCCGGTGGCCTCGGACTCAGGCCGGGATTCCGGAGCCAGTCATGGCCTCGTGGATGTTCATGGTGTGGGCCCGGATCCGCCGGTAGTCGGTGAGCACCCCGGTGACGAGCATGCTCAGCGTGGGATCGATGGGACTTTCGGTCATGCGTTGCAGGTGGTCGTTGCGCAACTCCTTGATCCGCCGCGTGATGGTGGCGTTCAAGCTCTGGGCCTCGGTGTCGTTCAGCGTCTCTCTCCGCTTGTAGGCGTCGGTGACCTTCCGGAGGAAGTCCGCCACCAGCTCGTGCAGTTCCCGGAGCTCGGCCTGCTGGTCTGCCGGTAGCTCCAGCTTCCGCTCCTTCATCTTGAGGTAGGCCCGGAGCACGCTGGCGAGGCGGTCGCTCATGGATTCGTACTCGTGGGCGATCCGAAGCTGCTTGCGCCCTTCCTCGGCAATGGAGTGGGGGACCGTGGCGTCCAGGAGGTCGGTGAGGAAGGCCATGATCTCCTGCTGGACGTTGTCCAGCACCTCCTCCCGGTGGAAGGTCTTCTGGATGAGCCGTTCGTCCCGGGGGCCGTTGAACCCCAACTGGTGGATCCACTCGATCATCTTGACGGTGCCCAGCCCCATCTGCACCACCTCGCCTCGGCTCTGCTCCACCCCCAGGACCGGCGCATCGTAGCCTCGGGCGTCCAGGTGCTTGAGGTGCCTGACTTCCTTCACGCCCGGGTCGGGGACGATCCTACGAAGGAGCTTCGCGAACGGCCCCAGGAAGGGAAGAAAGAGCAGGGTGTTCGTGACGTTGAAGAGGGTGTGGGTGAGGGCGATCCCCGCCGTCATGATTACCGCAAAACGGACCGGGTCGTCCAGCTCGACGAGGGTGAGGGTCAGCGGGTCGGCGCCGTGGAACCCCTGGACCAGTCCCGCCACGAGCTGGATGTACCAGGCAAAGATCAGGGTGATCCAGAACACCCCGAAAACGTTGAACAGGACGTGGGCGGCGGCCGTTCGCTTGGCGCTGGTGTTGGCGCCGACGGAGGCGATCAGGACGGTGATGGTGGTGCCGATGTTTTCTCCCAGCACCAGGGCCGCAGCGGTGGTGAACGGAATGACACCGGTGCTCGCCAGCCCGATGGTGATCCCGAGGGTGGCACTGCTGCTCTGCAGGAGAAAGGTGAAGACGGCGCCCAGGACCACACATTTCAGCACGCCCACATAACTGTCCGCCTCGAACCATGCGAAGGCTTCCACGAAGGCCGGGATGTCGCGCATGGGCGCGAACCCCTCCTTCATGAGCTCCAGCCCGAAGAAGATCATCCCCAGGCCCATGATGGCCATGGCGATGAAGCGGGGTCGGTCGCGGCGGCTGAAGATGTAGAAGAGGGCCGCCGCCCCCAGGAGCGGGAGGCCGTACTCGCCGATCTTCAGGATCAGGATCCACCCGGTGATGGTGGTCCCGATGTTGGCGCCCATGATCACCCCCATGGCCTGGGGGAGCTGCATGAGCCCGGCATTGACCAGCCCCACCACGATGACGGTGGTGATGGTGGAGGACTGGACCAGGAGGGTCACCGCCGTGCCCGCCCCGGTGGCCGTGATCCGGTTGTCGGTGACCAGGCTGATCAGGCGGCGCAGCGAGTTCCCTGCCACCGCCTGCATCCCCTCGGACATGTATTTCATGCCCAGCATGAAGATGCCGAGCCCCCCGATGGCCGCCAGGGCCATCGGGATGAGGGCGGTCAGGGTCTCATTCACGAGGAAGTCGCATGGTGGGTTCGGGGCACCCCGGGAGGTCCAGTACGAACCGGGCCGCTCTGTAACAAGGCCGTTACAAGGTGGAGGGCGCCCAGGTCGGAATCAAGGGGGCGCGGAGCGCGGCGCCGGGTGCGGAGTAGGGACATGAGAGGAAGGTCCGCGTAGCCACCCTTCACCCGAGCCACGGGAGGAATCGGATGAGCAGCAGCAAAGAAACCCGGGTCCAGATCGACGGGGTCGACCTGGAGTGCGTCGTCGGTGACATTGCCGCCCAGGACGGCTTTGACGCCGTGGTGAATGCCGCCAACGCCCAGCTCCAGATCGGCGGGGGTGTGGCGGGGGCGATCCACCGGACGGCGGGCCCCGGGTTGGCGGAGGAGTGCCGTCCCATGGCGCCCATCCGGCCAGGCGAAGCCGTCATCACCTCGGGACACGACCTGCCCAACCCGCACGTCATCCACTGCCTCGGCCCCGTGTACGGACAGGACGAGCCCGCCGACGAGCTCCTGGCGTCGTGTTACCGCGAGGCCCTGGCCCTGGCCGAGAAGAACGGACTCGGCACGGTGGCCTTCCCGGCCATCTCCACCGGTGCCTTCGGATACCCGCTGGAGGCGGCGGCCCGGGTGGCGCTGGCGACGGTCCTGGGCGAGATCCCGGACCTGGAATCGGTGGAGCGGATCCGGTTCGTCCTCTACGATCGTGGTGCCCTGGACGTGCACGCCGATGTGCTCAGAGAGCTCGCCGGGGAGGAGGGCCCGGAAGGCCGGTCAGCGTGACGGGTGGTCGGGGAACGGGGTGGTCTGCCGTTCTCCTGGCGGCAGGGTACGGTACTCGCCTGGGAGAGTTGACGGAAGAACGCCCCAAGGCCCTTCTGTCGGTGGGGGGACAACCCCTCCTCGATCACCTGGTGGCCTGGATTGACGGGCGGCTTCAGGTGGACCGAATCGTGCTGGTGACCAACTCCCGGTACGCTCCCGTGTTTCGGCGCTGGCTTGAAGCCCGATGGGGTCCGGATGGCGAATCGGCACCTGTCCGACTCGTAGACGACGGGACCACGGACCCGGTCCACCGCCTGGGCGCCGTGGGAGACCTGGCGCTGGCGCTGGAACGCTTCCCGCCCGCGGGATCAGTGCTCGTAGCGGCCGCGGACACCCTGGTCCGCTTCGACCCGAACGGGCCCGCGTCCCTGCTGGATCGTCGTACCGAGGCGGCGGCAGTGGTCCCGGTCATGAATGAGCCCGATCCCCAGGCCCTTCGGCATCGCGGGGTGGTGCGCACCGACGCCGAAGGCCGCATCATCGAGCTGCACGAGAAGCCGGAGGATCCACCATCGAGCCTCACGGCGCTTCCCCTGTACTTCATGACCCGTCAGGCCTGTGGTCTGGTGCCCCACTACCTTGCCGATGGACACGGTGCCGACGCCCTGGGGGGCTTTCTGGCCTGGCTCGTTCGCCGGGAGGTGGTCCTGGCCTACCCTGCCTCCGGGGGCCGTCTGGATATCGGAACGCCGGAAGGCCTCCGTCGGGCCCGGACGCTCTGGGACCGATCAGACTTCCAGGCTCAGTCTCCCGACTCCGGGCTGCGGAGGGGAACCGAGCTCTCCTGACGAGGGCCCACCTCGGCCGGATCCAGGGGTGTCACCGCGCTGGCCTGGGGCCCTTCGTCGCCCCGGCGCTCGGTGAAACGGACCTCGGTGCCCACCTCCAGGTCGTCGTAATCGGCGTCGGCCACGGCGTTCTCGTGAAAGTAGATCTCCCGACCGTCTCCCGAGAGGAGAAATCCGTACCGGGTGCCCGTGTCGGTGGTAAGGAGCTTGATGACCCGGCCGTGGGGGGGGAGGTCACGGCCGTGGGAGCGATCCCGGTCACGCTCCCGGACCTGGTCCAGCCGTCGCCGACCGATGTCGAAGGCCTGCTTGACGGCCTGAAACACGTCCCGGATCTCATCGCCCCCGTCGGGCTTGAAATCCACCACCACCGTCCGGTTGGGAACCCCGATGTCCAGCCGGACCCGATAGATCTTTCCCGATGAGCGGCCCGGGGTGGTGTCCTCCACCATGACCCGGCAGCTCACGAGGCGGTCGTGGACCTCCTCGAGGTCATCGATTCCGTCCAGGATTCGCTCTTTGAGCGTATCGGTGGGCTCGACGCCGCGGAACGCGATTTCTGGGGGGACGTCCATGGTCGTTCCATCTCCTGTCGTTTGATGTTCAGATGGGGAAGGATCCCCTCGTGGGGAGTGCGGATTGGGGGCATGAGGGTGGGCCGGGACTGCGGGGCGGCTCGGCATCCCCTCTCACCTCACTCCACGACGTTGAACACGCCGGGGCTCTCTCCGTTCCTCACGGGGCATTCACAAGAGGTCTGAAGACTCCGGTCCACCAACCCTCTTGGAGCTCGTCGGCGAGCAGTCCGAGCCCCTGTTCCTCCAGGACATGGCGGGCGGCGGCCCTTTCCCCGCGGGGCACTCCCGAGACCACGAGCCATCCACCGTCGTCGGCCAGAGCTGGGGTGAAGCCCTTTGCCAGGGGCAGGAGGATCCCGGGCTCGAGGTTGGCCACGATTCCCTGAAAGGGTCCCATGGCTGCGAGGTCCCCGGCGTCCACCTCCAGATGGTGGAGCTGAACCCGGTCCTGAACCTGGTTCAGCCGGATGTTCTCTCTTGCCACCGCGGCCGCCACCTCGTCCGATTCGAAGGCCAGCACCCGGCCGGCGCCCAGGAGGGCCGAGGCGATGGCCAGAACCCCGGAGCCCGACCCCACGTCGGCGATCCGGTCGCCCGTCTTCACCAGCCGCTCCAGCATTGCCGCCGAGCTTCGGGTGGTGGGATGGCTCCCGTCGCCGAAGGCCGGACCCGGACGAAGGCGGACCAGGATCCCATCGGGCGGAGCATCGCCCTCCTGGTCGGAGAGGGCGATGAGGGTTCTTGCGCCGGTCCGGATCGGGCCGCCGGCACCTCGCCATTCCCGCTCCATCTCGGCGGGCGAGCACCACCGCCAGCGCACCCGGACTCCCGTCAGGGAGGTATGGGTTCGAACGGCCAGTTCAGCCTGGCGGAGAAGCTCCTCCGGGGAGGGGGGATCGGGAATCCAGGCCAGGACCTGCCCCTGGCGTCGGTCCAGAGCCCGGGCGCCCAGCCGGCGGAGCGCCTCTGCGAGCTGGATGGCTTCCGACGGAGGGGGGGCTTGCACCGAGAGGACCACCCATCGGAGGACGCGCTGGGTCGAGTCCTGGCTCTCAGGAATCATGGACGGGCCCGGGTGGGAGGATCCTGGAGGCCGGCTTTCGGTATGCGGTAATTCCAGACCCTCGTCGGGGCCCCGTGCCCGCGGTCGTTGACACCCAATCATGGAGTAGCCCATGTACCGTAAGATCCTCGTTCCCCTGGACGGATCCCTGTTCGCGGAGGCGGCCCTTCCCCTGGCCCTCGAGGTGGTCCGGAAGGACGAGTCCGAGCTCCACCTGGTGACGGTGGTTCCCACCCTTCCTGCCGTCAGTCCGGCCAGCGGTGAGGAGGGGCCGGTGAAGGGTTGGTTCGAGGAGGAGCGGGTCCGTGCGAAGCGCTACCTGGACGACATGGAGAGCAAGCTGCGGGAGAAGGGCGTGGCGGCCCCCATCCACACCCGGGTGCTGGCGGGACAGCCCGTGGCCGCTCTCGATGAGCGGATCCGCAAGGTGGAGGCGGACCTGGTGGTCATGACCACGCATGGGCGGGGACGGCTGGAACGGCTCTGGATCGGCAGCGTGGCCGACGGGCTCGTCCGGAGTGGGCCGTGCCCCATCCTGCTCTGGCGGCCCCGGGAGGAAGACCGGACGGCGCCGCCGCCGGAGATCGACGAGATCCTCATCCCCCTTGACGGATCCGATGCGTCGGCGGTGATCCTTCCTCCCGCCAGGTCGCTGGCCCGGGTTCTGGGTGCCCGGATCTCCCTCCTCACCGTGTTTCAGCGGAGCATTCCCCTGGGGTCCACCTACATCCCCCATGCCGCCCAGGAGGAGGCCCAGCGCGAGAAGGCGCTGCACGAGCTCCGGGCATACCTGGAGGAGGTGGCCGCAGAGCTCCGTGACGACGGGTTCGAGGTGGACACGACCGTGGTAACGCACGAGGACCCCGCTGACGCCATCCTGGAGCACAAGCGGTCCGGCGGAGCCGACATGGTGGCCATGGCCACCCGCGGCCATGGCGGTGTGGCTCGGCTGGTGGTGGGGAGCGTGGCTGACAAGGTGATCCGGGCCGGCAGCAAGCCCATTCTGGTCACACGACAACACGGCCGCTGACTCCTGCAAACGCGGCGAGTCCGCCTCGCCCACTTCAGCGAAACTGGCGGTGGAGCCCCAGGCCGAAGGTCAGGTATTGGGCCGTGAGCCCGCTGGGCAGTCCGTGGTTCACGATGCCTACGTGGGGGGTCAGCTGGTAGGTGTCTCCCAGGGGCATGTCGATGCCCGCGCTGGCCTCCAGCCCCACGTTCCAGTCGCCGGAGACCACGTCTGAGCTGAACCGGTGGGCCACACCACCGGCCCGGACCCACCAGGTGGCCTCCTGGGGGCTGAGGAAGCGGTACTGGAGCCCGGCGCTCAGCCCGGTGCTGGACGGGTTCGTCCCCAGCTGGAAGCAGCCTTCCGCGCAGCGGAACGAGTGGTGGTTGAGGCCGGTGTAGAGACGGAGGTCGGAGCGAAGGTGCACGTTGCCGCTCAGGCCCAGGCCGAGACCGGCTTCCAGCTCGTCGCCGGCCAGGTCACCGAGGGGGAAGGTGATGCCGACCCGGGCGTCGCCGGAGACGGCCACCTGCGCCGCCGCGTCCTGGCTCGGCACGAAGATCAGGAACGTGGCCAGGAGGGCGATGGCCAGGATCGAGGGCTTCATAGGTCCTGCTCCCTGCTTGGGGTAGACGCCGGGCCTCCCCCACCGAAGGGGGTTGGTGGGTCGGGGCCCAATCGTGAAATGTTGACGTCAGTTTACATTCTTGGCGTACGTTGGCCGAAAGGCAAGTCGCCGTGAGCCGGACCGCCTCCAGGCTGCGAGCCTCACCTACCCCTGAGGGGTCCGGATGGTGCGCTCCGGAGCTGATCCGGTACCTTTCGACATCAGGTGGCCACCGGCCGCGAGCGTCCATCCACCTTCCACTCCTGCGTCCCTGTCATGGCCATTCGTGTTCTTGTCACCGGCGGCACCTTCGACAAGGAGTATGACGAGATCCGGGGGGAG
>SLNQ01000381.1 GCA_007132965.1 Gemmatimonadota bacterium
ACTCGGTCGTTGGTTCGCCTCGACGTAGCGCAAGGCTATGCCTTCGACGAACCGCCTACGATTAGGGCCCCTGGGGCTCCCAACGGTGGCGCCCTGCCCTTCTTCAACGGCCTTCTAGGAGGGAGTCCGCACCAGAAAAATGCCAGTCCCGTTGCCTGGCGGCACCCCCTTCTTCAGAATAGGGGGTGGTGCCGGCGATCCTGCCTCGAACCTCCGCAACTGCTGAATTCATGATATCATCCGGTCCAGGAAAACTGATTCCCCGACACCTG
Organism: Gemmatimonadota bacterium; assembly: GCA_007132965.1. Taxonomy (GTDB): domain Bacteria; phylum Gemmatimonadota; class Gemmatimonadetes; order Longimicrobiales; family Gaopeijiaceae; genus PWLA01. The sequence continues at coordinate 273 of SLNQ01000381.1, forward strand.
GTGGAAACCCCGGCAGCCGTCGTGGACCTTGGGCAAGCCCGTGCCAACAGTGAAAAGGTGGTCCGCTATCTTTCCGAGCACGAGCTCGCCTGGCGCCCCCACGTCAAGACGCACAAGAGTCGGACGTTGGCCCGAATCCAGTTGGAAGCCGGAGCTCGCGGGCTCACGGTGGCCACGCTCCGGGAGGCGGAAGCCATGGCCCCGCTGGAGGCCGACCTCCTCCTGGCCCACCCACCGGTGGGCGTCGCGCGGAGGGAGCGCTTGACCCGGGTCCTGCAGCGAACGTCCCTCAGCGTAGCCCTGGACTCGCCGGAGGCGCTGGCCACGGTCCGGGAGGCCGCCGCTGCCGCAGAGAGACCCGTCCCCGTGCTGGTGGAGATCGACGTGGGGATGGAGCGGGTGGGGCTCACGACGTCGGCGGATGTCGTGAGCCTGGCCGAAGCCGCCGTCTCCTCTGGGCTGACCCCCTTCAAGGGTATTCTTTTCTACCCGGGCCACATTCGCAAGCCCGCCGCTGAACAGGATGCGGACCTCCACGCCGTGGGCCGGCTGGTCGAGCACGTGCTGGACCACCTGGAGGACGCCGGCCTCTCACCCGAGGTGGTGAGCGGTGGGTCGACGCCCACGCTCTGGCGAAGCCATGACATTCCCGGCGTTACCGAGATCCGTGCCGGCACCTGTATTTTTCATGATCGCGACACCCTGGCCCTGGGGGTCTGCGATGCGTCGGAGGTGGCGTATCGGGTCGAGACGACGGTGGTGAGCACAGCCGTGTCCGGTCAGGCTGTGGTGGACGCCGGCTCCAAGGCCCTTGCCCGGGAGGAATTTCGCGCTGGGGGGCGCGGGTACGGGATCGTCATGGAGCACCCGCAGGTCTTCGTCTCCCGGGTGTCGGAGGAGCACGGGGTCCTGGACCTGTCCGAGAGCGACTGGCACCCCCGGGTGGGAGACCGGGTCTCCGTGATCCCGAATCACGTCTGTGTATCGGTAAACCTGCAGGACCATCTGCTCACCGAAGAAGCAAACGGGCCGGACCGCATCGACGGACTTCGGGTCATTGCCCTGGAGGGGCGCGGCCGAACCCCTCTTTCGAACCGCTGAGTCGGACGGTGGCTGACATCTTCCGTCCCGGTTCGGGGTAGGGGCCTGAGGAGAACGATTCGGCTCGTTTTGCCAACCGCGGGTTATGTCACCGCATCGGGACGAACGGACGAAACCACCAAACAACTTCAGCGACTTCAGGAGCACCTCCGCAGATGAGCGCCATTCAGACCGTACAGACACACCGCGCCCCCGCCGCCATCGGACCCTACTCCCAGGCGGTGGTGGTGGACGCCTGGATCTATGTGTCCGGCCAGATCCCCCTGGACCCGGAGACCGGGGAGCAGGAAACAGGCTCGGTTGCCGAGCAGACCCACCGCGTGTTCAAGAACCTGCGGGCGGTGCTGGAGGAGGCCGGAGGTGGGCTGCTCACCGTGGTCAAGACCACGGTGTTCCTGTCCGACATGCAGACGTTCCAGGAGATGAACGGTGTGTACGCCGAGTATTTCGGAGACCATCGTCCCGCTCGCTCCACCGTGGAGGCCGCGGGTCTGCCCAAGGGGGTCGATGTGGAGATCGACGCCATTGCCCGGGTGGCCGGATGACATGGGAGTCGCAAGTGGTATCCCCTGAGGTGGGCGTTATGCGGAGGTCAGAATGAATCGACTCCCCTTTCCGGTGGTCTTCGTCTTCGTGATGCTGCTCGCCGGGTGTGGGCTGGTGGGTGCGGGCCGGGGAGACTGGGATCCGTTCCGTGGATCCGAAGAGCGTGAGCTTCGGGTAACCGTAGAGAACCTGACGAACATGGACGTCACCGTCACCGTGCTGGCGCCCGGTCGGCGGGAGAACCTGGGCACCGTCAATCCCAGGTCCAGGAACACGTTCGGGGTCTCCTGGTCCCGCAGTCAGGAAGTGCGGTTCCGATTGGATCCCCTGGGGTCCCGCTCGCACACCACCACTCCCTTCTCGGCGGGCCCCGGCGAGCACCTGGAAGTCATCGTCCAGGATCCCATCACCCGATCCTTCGTGAGGCGCTGACCGCCGCACCGGAAGGGGATACAAGCCTCTCGCCGTCGAATCTGTCGTGGAGTCGCGCTACCGACGGGATCACGCCCCGTAGGGAACCCAGATATTCTTCACCTCGGTGGCGGCCCGGAGGAAGGCAGGGCCGGCACCTTCCGTCGGCGACGCCCATCGGCGCGCCGCGTTCCGGTCGACCCAGCAGCGCTTGAGGTTCCCCGTAGATCGGAGCTCCACCTCTCGAGCCAGCGCTTCGTCCCCCCCGAAATACCAGATGCCGTCCACGTCGTCGTGGTCTGCCAGGGTCGGCACCACCTCGCCGGGTCGACCCGTCACCACGTTCACGGTTCCGGCCGGAAGGTCCGACGTCTCGAAGAGCTGGATCAGGTCTCCCGTCACCAGCGGATAGCGCTCCGAAGGGACGGCCACCACAGCGTTGCCCAACGCCAGGGCAGGAGCCACGATGGAGACGAAGCCCAGCAGGGGCGCGTCGGGGGCCGCCACCATTCCCAGGACACCCACCGGCTCGTGCATCGCCAGCGTCACGTTCCTGAAGGGCGTTTCGTGAACCCGGCCGTCCCACTTGTCGGCCCAGGCCGCGTAGTCGAAGAGACGGCGAAGGGAAAGCTCCACTTCCCGATGAGACCACTCCGGCGCGACACCGGTATGTTCAGCCAGCCGGTGGGCCAGCTCGTGGCGACGAAGCTCCAGGTTCTCGGCCAGGTAGTATAGGATCTGGGCCCGGAGGTGGGCCGGGGACGCCTGCCATCCGGCTGCCGCCTTGCGCGCAGCCTCCACGGCGTTCCGGACATCCTTTCGGTTTCCCCGGGCCACGACGCCCACCGGATCGCCGGCGGGGTTCACGACCACCAGGCCCTGGTCCCCGTCGGGCCTCCGTTGCCGACCACCGATGAGGAGCTTGACGGTCCGATCGACCCCCACGCCGTCGGCAGTGAAGCTGGACGACGGGGTATCCGGGGTCTCGGAGGCCGCGCCTCCGGACGTGCCGTCCGAGCTTGCCCCGATGCCGCCGGCCAGAGCGCTCTCGGTACGGGAGCCCGTCGGGGGCACCGCTTCCGCTTCGGGATCGCTGCGGGCGCCCAGGTACTCCTCCAGCCCCTCCCGGCCGCCCTCGCGGCCGTAACCGCTCTCCCGGAACCCTCCGAACCCGGAGGCTGCGTCAAAGAGGTTCGTGCAGTTCACCCAGACCGTCCCGGCCTTGATTCGGGGGGCGATGTCCAGGGCCAGGTTCACATCTTCCGTCCACACGCTGGCGGCGAGCCCGTAGCGGGTGTTGTTGGCCAGCGCCACCGATTCGTCGGGGGTGCGGAAGGTCATGAGGGCCACCACCGGCCCGAAGATCTCCACCCGGGCAAGGGTTCCGGCCGGAGCCACGTCGGTGCAGAGCGTGGGAGGATAGAAGAGCCCTTCCTCGGGAGTGGCCCATGAGGGCTGCCAGATGTGGGCGCCCTCGCGCCGTCCCTGCTCCACCAGGGACTCGATTCGCTCGAGCTGCACCGGCGCCACAATGGCACCCATGTCCACGGCCTTGTCCAGGGGGTGTCCCATCCGGAGGGTCTCCATCCGGTTGCGCAGCTTCCGCTCCAGCGTCTCCGCCACTCCCTCCTGCACCAGGATCCGGGATCCAGCACAGCAGACCTGCCCCTGGTTGAACCAGATGGCATCCACCACCCCTTCCACCACCGAGTCCAGATCGGCGTCGTCGTAGACCAGGAAGGGAGATTTCCCACCCAGCTCCAGCGAGAGCGCCTTCCCCGAACCCGCCGTCACCTCGCGGATCCGGCGTCCCACCTCGGTAGATCCGGTGAAGGCCACCTTGTCCACGTCGTCGTGCGAGACCAGGGCCTCTCCGGTACGGCCATCTCCGGTGACCACATTCAGGACGCCGGCGGGAAGGCCCGTCTCCCGGGCCAGCTCAGCGAAGAGCAGGGCAGTGAGCGGGGTGTACTCGGCAGGCTTGAGGACCACGGTGTTTCCAGCCGCCAGGGCCGGAGCCACCTTCCATGCCATCATCAGCAGGGGGAAGTTCCAGGGAATCACCTGTGCCGCCACGCCAAGGGGAGGTCGCCCCGGAAACTCCCGGTCCAGGACCTGAGCCCACCCGGCATGGTGATAGAAGTGCCGGGCCACCAAGGGGATGTCGAGGTCCCGGGATTCCCGGATGGGCTTCCCGTTGTCCATGGACTCGAGGACCGCGAAGAGGCGGGCGTGCTTCTGGACTCCCCGGGCCAGCGCATACAGGTGCCGGGCCCGCCGGTGGCCGTCCATGGTGGCCCATTCCCCGAAGGCCTCTCGGGCCGCCGCCACCGCCTGGGAAACTTCGTCGGGAGTTCCCTGCGCCACGTGGGCCAGGAGGGTGTCGTCGGCGGGACAACGGCTCTCGAAGAGCTGGTCGTCGGTAGGGTCGGTCCAATTTCCGGCGATGAAGTGGCCGAAGCGGCGCCCGTGCGCCTCGAGCCAGGCCTTCGCCGGATCGGGGCTCTCCGGTGCCGGCCCGTATTCCATGGTCTCGAAGATTTCAGCGATGGTGGGCATGGAGTTACGCCATGGGGTGTCGGTGGAAGGCGGAATACCGCCCGGTGAGATGGTGCTCCAGCTGACGCTCCAGGTCCCCCAGGAGGGACGAAGCCCCGAAGCGGAAAAGCTCGGGAGCGAGCCAGGCATCTCCCAGCTCCTCCTTCATCAGAATGAGCCAGGTCAGGGCTTGCCGGGCGGTGCGGATCCCACCGGCCGGCTTGAAGCCCACCCGGTGGCCGGTCTCTTCGGCATAGGTCCGGATCTGCCGCACCATGGCCAGCCCTACAGGGAGCGTTGCGTTCTCCGTCTCCTTTCCCGTAGACGTCTTGATGAAGTCGGAGCCGGCCATCATGCAGACCGCCGACGCCCGGGCCACGTTGGTCAGAGTGGCCAGCTCGCCAGTGGCCAGGATGGTCTTCAGGTGCGCCTCACCGCAGGCGTCCCGAAAGGCCCGCACTTCATCGTAGAGCGCGTCCCAGTCTCCGGTGAGTACGTGCATCCGGTTGATGACCACATCGATCTCCCGGGCTCCGGCGTCCACCGATGCCCGGATTTCGGCCAGTCGCGTACTGAGCGGGGTCAGGCCGTGGGGAAAGGCGGTAGAGACCGCTGCCACCGGGATGTTGGATCCCTCGAGGCTCTCCACAGCCACCGGCACGAAGGAATGGTAGACGCACACCGCAGCCACCGTGGGGGCGAGATCCCGGACTTCCAGCCCATCCAGGAGGTCCGGCCGGAGGGGACTGCGTGCCTTCGCGCACAGACGCCGTACCGTACCCGGAGTGTCGTCGCCCGAGAGGGTGGTCAGGTCCATCAGGGTCAGAGCCCGGAGGAGCCAGCCCGCCTGCCACTCCTTCTTCACGCTTCGCCTGGTGCCGAGGGTGGCAGCTCGCCGCTCCAGCGCACTTCGGTTCAGTCGAATGGTCGCGACCCGGTCCAGGTCCAGGGGAATACCGGGATTGCGGCCGGCGGCATCGGCCGGGGGCCGGACGTCGACACGTCCCCAGCCGGAGCTACGTTCGCGAGTGTCTGGCATGAGCTGGTTTTCCCCGAAGGAGGTGGATGGTGCGGTCGAGGATCCCGATCGTGTGATGAGCGCTAGATCACGAATTCGGTGGCCACGCCTGAGAACATAGAATCTCAGCCGTCTGGCCGGAAAGGGGGGCAAGGCCCCGGGGGCGGGGGACGCCGTGCCGCTGCGGTTCTGGGACGGGAGCGTCAGCGGAGCCCCGGGTGGAGATCTTCCCCGTCGGACGATTCCGCGCTGCGCCGTGGGAGGAAGGGCACCGAGTCTCCCGGCGCCGTGGTCCACTCCTCGAACCAGTGCACTCTCCGTATAGTGAGTTCGCCCCGAGGGGTCTTCCACGCCATGCTCTCGGCGGGGAGCAGGGGCGGTGGTGAGCCGTCGGCGGATGAGGGCGGGAAAACGGCCACCCCTCCGGCTCCCTCGTCGGGCTCCGGGGTCCGAATGTACCATTCCACCCGGCGGATAAGGGTGTCCGACGCGATGGTGACTTGACCTTCCAGGTGCGGGCGACGGTCGTCGCGGGTGCAGAATCGTACGAGCCACCCGTCGCCGGCTTCCGTCAGGTATTGGAAGTAGTGGAGCGCGCCGAACTGCTCCGAGCCGAAGTGGGGCGCAAAGTCCGATTCGAGCGGAGGATAGGACCAGGAGCTGAAGGAGCCGTGTCGGTCGGTGCGGCGAACCGGAAAGGCGTAACCGTCTCGGTGGATCCGCCGTGTCCACCCCAGCCGCAGGATGGGAGCGGATCCTCGCTGACCCATCTCCGGTTCCACGCCCTCCACGTCGGCGGTGAGGAGGGACGGGTCCGAGATGGTGTCCGTTCTGGAGAGGGTGTACGTGGCCACACCCAGGGTGTCCAGTCCGCCTGGATGGCGATCCGACGCCCGCTCCCACAGCCGACGACCGAGTTCTTCGTCGTCATCGGCGTCGCACTCAGCGCTCACCCCCTCCACGTGGAGGCCAGGGAGGGGGAGCGGTGCGGGCACCATGACCAGCTCCAACGCAGTGGTCTGGGAATCCAGCGGGATCTCCTGCTCCTGGTAGCCCAGCCGTTCCACCCGGACCCTGACGCCACCGGCGTCCAACGCCTCGCGGATCCGCTGGGAGACGAAGATCCGGAAGCTTCCGTCGTCGTCGGTGGTGGCGGCGGCCAACACCCGCCCTCCGTGCCGGAGTTGGACAGTGGCCGCCGCCAGGGGCACCCCGGCAGTATCCACCACCGTGCCTCGGAGCTCATCGACGCCCATCGCTCCGGAACTGCCATGTGCCACACCGTCCCCAGCGAGGAGGAGGCCGACCAGGGCAAGGGCCAGCAACGCGAGCCCGGCAAGGCGGAGGCGAATGGAAGAGGTCACGGTGCTCATGGGGGAAGAGGGAGATGCGCGCCTGTCCGTGTAACGCATGAGAGGGGGTGAGGTTCCTGCCGTAGGACCACCGGCACGGAGCGGATGGGGTCAAAATGTCCCACCCCGGGATTCCCTGGCTCGCCAGGACAGCTTCGCGCAGGTGGTAACGCGCCAGTCGGAGCCCCTCTCTTCCTGGCACGACAGGTGCATGAGGGGGGAGGCGGCCCATTGAGCTTTTCCGCCCCAATCGGCCAGCGATGGGCACAGGCCTCACCGCCGTCCCGTCGTCGGGGCCTGAACCCGGGAGCGAAGGGGTCCTCCTTGACACCGAGACCCTGATACCTTCGACTCCCAGCTTGAATCGACTCCAGTCTCTTGAACTCAGTCTCCGTCCCCCGGGAGGACCGCTCCGATGAACAAGATCCTGATTCCCCTCGATGGTTCCGAACTGGCCGAGGTGGCGCTGGACCCCGCCATCCGACTGGCGCTGCGGCACGACGCCGGCGTGGTCCTGGCTTCGGTGGTCTCGGACCTTCCACCCGTGCCGCTGGCGTCCGGCGATGGTGACCTGGTGGCCACCTGGTTCGACGAGGAGAAGGAGCGTGCCAACACCTACCTCGACCGAATCAAAACGCAGGTTCAGAAGGATCATCCGGAGCTGAAGGTGGAGACCAGAGTCGAGATGGGTCCGGTGGTGAGCACCCTCCTGGCCGAAGCCGGAGAAACCGGAGCCGAGCTGGTGGCCATCACCACCCATGGCCGGGGGGCATGGCAGCGTGCCTGGCTTGGAAGCGTCGCGGACGGGCTCGTGCGGAAGGCGGAACGGCCGGTGCTCCTTCTGCGGGGGGGCGACCGGAGCCAACACCTCTTCGGCGAGGAGACGTCTCCGTCTCGGATCATCGTCCCGCTGGACGGATCCAGGGCAAGCGAGCAGATCCTCTCGCCCCTGACCTCACTGCTCCCCTCGAAGGGGGGCCGGGTGACCCTGGTGTCGGTGCTCCTGCGACCCTTCCCCCTGGCTACCACCTACCTTCCCCACGCCGTCGAGGAAAGCAATATGATGGAGGAGAGGGAACGGCGGACTGAGGAATACCTGAAGGGGGTGGCCGAGTCCTGGAATCCCCTGGGCGCCGAGGTCGACACCAGGGTCATGGGTGCCGACGACGTGGCCAAGGCCCTCCTTGAACTGGTAGAAGAGGAAGAGGCGGACCTCCTGGCCCTGAGCACCCGGGGAAGGGGAGGGGTGAGCCGGTTCGTCCTGGGGAGCGTGGCCGACAAGCTGGTCCGTGGCGCCGACCTGCCCGTGCTGGCCGTGCGGAGGCCCCCGGAACAGGACTGACCTCCGCTTACGGAAGGGGTCGGGGCTTCAACGGCCTGCGAACCGTCAGGGCCAGACAAAGATGATGGCCAGGATCGCCCCGGCCCCGGCACCGTACAGGGGGAGGAGCCGGCGGACGAGGGCGCGTCCGCCCATGATCCAGCAGATCCCCAGCTTGAAGAGCAGGTTGGAGATGGAGGCCACCAGGACCACCCTCCACAGCATGTCGGCCTCCACGCGACCCTGACGGGTCAGCTGGGCCGTGGACAGGGTGATGGCGTCCATGTCGGTCATGCCCGAGATGAGGGCGATGACGTACAGCCCCTCGCTCCCGAACCACGATTCTCCCGCGGCCACGGCCAGGAGAATGAGCCCGTAGATGAGCCCGAAGGCCAGGGCGGGACGCAGCTCGGTGGGGTTCTCCTGCTCGGGCATAGGACCCGCATCGCGCGCGTCCCTGCGCCACGCCCAGAATGAGAGCGCCGAGAAGACCAACAGAACGGTGAGTACCGGCGGCGCCACCGTGGGAAAGGCCTGAGGCGCCACCACGCCCATCTCCACCAGGACCCTCACGAAGACGACGCTGGAGGCGATCATGATGACCACCCCTGAAGCGGGCGCCTCCCCCTCGGCTCGCCCAACCCGCCGGGCGTAGCTCACCGTGGTGGCGGTGCTGGAGATGGTCCCGCCCAGGAGGCCGGAGAGGGCGGTGCCCCCCCGGGCGCCCAGGAACCGGTAAGCCAGGTATCCGGCGAATCCAATTCCCACGATGAGGACCACCATGAGCCAGATCTGGCGGGGGTTCAGGACCTGGAAGGGTCCGTACGCCTGGTTCGGGAGGACGGGGAGGATCACCAGGGTGAGGAGGGCGAACCGCATGACCGCCGCTACGTCTCGGTCGCCCAGCTTGCTGACGATCTTGCGGGCCTGGGCCTTGAGCTGAAGGAGAACGGCCAGCGCCCCGCCCACCACGATGCCCACCTCGATGTGGCCCACCATGAGGTAGGCCCCGATTCCGAACGTCAGGAGGATCGCCACCTCCGTCGTGAGTCCCGGATCGGGGAGCCCGGCCCTCATCTTCATGATGTTGCCGGTGACGACGAAGGCACCGACCGCCAGGAATCCGGCAGCCACCACCCAACCCCCGAACTCGAACGAAAGAAGGGCGGTGATGGCGCCCAGCAGCGCCGTCAGAGCAAACGTCCTCAGCCCGGCGATCCGACTATCGGCCTGCTCCCGTTGCAACCCCACCAGGAGGCCAATCCCGGCGGCGATCCCCAGGCGACCCAGGATTCCGGCCAGTTCTCCCTCCACCGCTTTTCCTCAGTCCGCCGAAGTGCGAGGAAGGGTGAAGTGGAAGGTACTACCCTGACCCACTTCGCTCTCGACCCAGATCCGGCCGCCGTGGGCACGGACGATCCCCTTGGCTATGGCGAGCCCCAGCCCCAGTCCCTTGCCTCCGGTGCGCTCCGCTCTCCAGAACCGTTCGAAGACCTGGTCCTGGTCTTCCCGGGCGATCCCCTCACCCGTATCTGCGATGGAAACTCGGATCTCGTCCGAAAAGCACGTGCCTCGAATCGTGACGGACCCCTCCGTCGGGGTATGTTTCACGGCGTTCCCCACCAGGTTGGAAAGCACCTGGAGCATCTGATCGGCGTCCACCGGGACCGGAGGCAACTCGGTGGCCGTCAACTCGCTTCGGAGCGTCACGGACTTCACCCGGGCCAGGGGGTCGATGAGCTCGAGGGCCTCCTCTACCAGGGGACTCAGCGACTGCTCAACCCGCTCCAGGCTCAGGTGTCCCTCCTCCATCCGCCGGACTTCCAGGAGCTCGTGGATCAACCGCTGCATGAGCTCCGCTGAGCGGCGAATGGCCGAAAGGTAATAGTACTGATCCGTCTCCTCGTCGTCGGCTCGGCGCCGGCTCCGTTCCAGGGCCTCCAGGCCGATGAAGATGGCTTGCAGGGGGTTACCCAGATCGTGCGACACCACGCCCAGGACATCGTCCCTGGCCTGGACGGCCCGCTGGGCGTCGCGGTAGAGGCGAGCGTTGTCCACCGCCATGCCGGCCCGGAGTCCCACCTCCCGGGCCAGCTCCAGGTCCTGCTCGTCGTACGAGCGTCGTCCGGTGGAGGCCACCAGGAGAAGTACGCCCAGCATGCGGCCGCGCGCCTCCAGGGGCACCACGAGGTAGGAACGGGGGTCCATGCGATGCAGGGCCTCAAGGTGCTGCTCTCCCTGAGCCACTCCCTCCAGGTGCTCCGTGGTGACCGGTGACACGATCTGGGCCTTGCCGGTCTCCAGCACGTGGTGGACGAGGTGGGGCCGCCTGCGATCCAGTTCCACGTCCCGAAGGACCTGGGCCGGCCACGGGTCGGCGTCCTCCCGGCTGGACACCCGAATCCGCCGGATCTCGCCATCCGACTCGATCAGGTCCACCACGCAGTAATCGGCCAGGAATCCCACAGCGGCATCGGCCAGGGTGGAGAGGGTGGTGTCCAGATCCAGGGAGGACGCCAGGAGCTCTCCCGCCCGCAGGAGGAAGCGTTGCTCCCTCTGGGTGCGATGGCGCTCCGAGACGTCCCGGAGAACCACCGTGTAGAACCACTCTCCTTCCACCTCGGTCTTGATGATCGACGCCTCGGCCGGAAACGTCTGGCCGTCCCTTCGCCGGCCCAGGATGTCCTGCCGCTCGCCCATGCGACGGGCACGCACCTCCCCGCGTCCGAATTCCTCCACGTAATCCCGATGGCCGTCTCGGGCGTGCTCCGGGAGGAGCACCTCGACAGGCCCGCCCAGCACCTCCGAGGCCTTCCATTTGAAAATCTCCTCGGCTCCCCGGTTGAAGAGGACGATCCGTTGGTTCGAATCCATGGAGACGATGGCGTCGGAGGCCATCTCCACGATGCCAGAAAAGCGGGCCTCGGAGCTCCTGAGGGCGGCTTCGCGTGCCTCTCGGATGGCGTCTTCCGCCACCAACTCCCGCGTCTGCTCTTCCAGGTCGCGCCGCTCGGTAAGGTCCAGACCCGTGAGAACCAGCCGAGCCGGCTGGTCGACATCGTCGCAGATGAGGGCCGAGGTCCAGGCCATGGGCCTCCGGTCACCCGTGTGGGTCACCCACGCCACCTCCAGGCCGTCCAGGTCGTCTCGCTCATCGCTGAAGAGGTCATGGAAGACCTCGCGGGCTCGGGGCTCCTCGTCCTCGGGCAGGAGAAACCAGGCGGGACGGCCCATGACCTCGGTTTCGGAGTATCCCGACACGCGCTCAGCCGCCCGGTTGAAGAGTTGAATCCGGGCCTCCTCGTCCAGTACGATCACCGGAGCCCCCACGATCCGAAGGATCGACGGGAGAAGCTCACGATTCAGATGTGCCGGGATGGACTCCATCGGGCGTCAACGCTTGAGGGACCAGTGCCGTAGGTGCACATGGCGTCCCGGAAGGTAGAAGGGTGGAATCGATATGGGAAGCCGGAAGCAGCGGATGAGAGAGCCGTCCCGTCCCTGGATGGGCCATATTGACCCACCCTATGTCCTCCCGAGCCCCCCTTCCGACTGGCCGTCTGCGAGAATGAGACACCTTTTCTCGCATTGCCACGCCAGCCGCGGAGGTCCTGCAAACCCGCATGCCAACAAGGCGGTCAGGATCACTGCCACCCGGACGCAGGCGGGGAAACCGACTCCTTCCCCGGCGTGTCTACGAGCTGCGGCACGCTCCTTGTTTCCTTCCGGCAAGCGAGGCGGGTCATCCCGCTTCCACATACGAGGCAGGCATACAACCCCATGCAGGGTCGGCCTGAGGGCTCCGGCAGGTCCGACCGGGCTCCCGCCCACCCTCCAGACATCGATATGGAGACCGCAAACATGCGAACCGTCCGTGATATCATGCAGACCGACGTAATTGCCGTCCGTCAGGGCGCCAGTGTGCAGGAGCTCGTTCAGCTCCTGGACCAAGAGGGCGTAAGCGGCGTGCCGGTTCTGGATTCCGAAGGTCGAATCCGGGGCGTGGTGTCCCGCTCCGATGTGATCCGACTGGCGGCCCGAGACCGGGAAATTCCGGTGGCCGAAGCCTTCTGGGAGGGAATCGGCCGCTCGGTGGACGGCGACGATGACGATCCTGACGCCTACTTCCTGGCTCCGGAAAGCAGTGTCATGCTGGTACCCGGTTCCTCCGGCCTGGAGGGACTGGCCCTGGACGAGACCACAGTGGACGAGATCATGACGCCGGTGGCGTTCACCGTAGATCCCCAGATGGCTATCTGGGAACTCGCAGAGTTCCTGGTACAGGGAAGGATCCACCGCGCGCTGGTGGTGGAAGAGGGCAGGCTGACGGGGATCGTGACGGCCTTTGACGTGCTCAGGGTGGTGGCGGGCGATGCCAGCGTGTGACCGCCCCCGCCCCCGCCGTGCTCCCGAAGCCTGCCGCATGACGCCTGACGTCTGATGTCGAATCCACGCAGATCGTCTTCCCTCCATGGCGACGAAGAGCGGCTTCATGCGGCGGGCAACGCCCGTTCCGCGCAGGATCCGTCACGGGAGCGCGCCGACTGGGACCCGGAGGCCGTGCAAGAAGTCATGGGGGTGCTGGCTCGGGAGATCGGGAGTCCACTCACCGCCATCGAGGTGGCGGTGGACCGGTTGGGCCGGTGCCGCCCGTCTCCGCCGACGGCGGCCACGGGAGACACCGAGGCCACGGTGAACAACGGATCCGAAGACCGAAACGAGCTCGGGTTGATCCTGGAGCAGAGCCATCGGCTCGCAGGGCTGGCGCGAACCCTTCTGGCCGTCGCCCATCCCAACACCCCGCGGCAGCGTGCGGTGGAGCTGGAACGGCTGGTTTCGGGTGTCGTGGAGACCCTCCGACCGGACCTGGAGAGGGCGAACATCGAGTTGGTGTGCCCGGTGGCAGGATGTGGACTGACCGCGTGGGCCGATCCTCACGACGTCCGGCAAGCCCTCCTGGCTCTCCTGGGAAATGCCCGCCTGGCCCTTGACAACTGGCCCGGTGAGCGTCGAATCGACGTGACGTGCGGAGACTGGAGCGACCAGGAGGTCTACGTCCGGATCAAGGATTCGGGGCCGGGGGTCCCGCAGGAACGTGAAGCGAAGATCTTCCTCCCCTTCATCTCGGGATGGGGCCGCGAGGGCGTCGGGCTGGCTCTGACGCGCCTGTCGCTCCTTCAACAGGGCGGGGATCTGCTACTGGAGGACCAGCAGGAAGTACCCGGGGGAGCTATCTTTACGATGGTGCTCCCCAACGACATCCGAATCATTGGCGACCACGAGGAGCCACGACCATGAGTCCATCCAGCCGCGTCACTCACGAGCCTCGTCGTCGGCCGGAAAAGGAAAGCGCCGACAACGAGACGACGACCCAGCCGGCCCCACGCGTGCTCGTGGTCGAGGACGAAGAGGTGATCCGGGAACTTCTGGTGCCCACCCTCAGAGAGGAGTCGTACCGGGTCGATGCGGTGAGCACCGGCGAGGAGGCCCTGAAGCACCTCGAGCGGACCCTGTACGACGTCGTCCTCCTGGACCTGAATCTCCCCGGGATGCACGGCATGAACGTCCTCTCGGCGGCGCCGGCCACCCAGACCGACGCCCAGTTCATCGTCATGACCGCCTTCGGTAGCGTGGACACGGCGGTGGAGGCCATGAAGCTGGGCGCCTTCGACTACGTGAACAAGCCGTTCCGTACCGAGGAGCTCCTGCTCATCCTGAAGCGGGCTCTGGAAGAGACGGAGCTGAGGCGCGAGGTGGCCCACCTGCGGGCCAGGACCGAAGGCGGGCCCCGCGACAAGATCATCGGGAAGACGGCGGCGATGCAGCGGGTCTTCGATCTCATCGAACGAGTGGCTCCCACCCGCGCCACCGTCCTGGTCACCGGAGAGACCGGGACCGGGAAGGAGCTGGTGGCCCGGGCGATCCACGACGTGTCCGAGCGGGCACGCAAACCCTTCGTCCCCGTCACCTGCTCGGCTCTTACCGAGACCCTCCTGGAATCCGAACTCTTCGGCCACCTTAAGGGAGCCTTCACCGGCGCGGTGCACGCGAAGCGCGGACTCTTCGAGGCGGCGCAGGGAGGCACGGTGTTCCTGGACGAGGTGGCCACCATCAGTCCAGCCACTCAGGTGAAGCTGCTCCGGGTCCTGCAGGAGCGGGTCGTGACGCCGGTGGGGGGAACGGAGCCCATTGCGGTCGACTTCCGACTGGTGGCCGCCACCAACGAGGAGCTGGAGGCCAGGGTTCGGGACGGGGAGTTCCGGGAAGACCTGTACTACCGAATGAACGTCTTCCCCATCCGCGTGCCACCCCTCCGGGAGCGTCGAGAGGACATCCCGCTGCTGGCCAACGCATTCCGGTTGCGCTTTGCGGAGGAGAACGACATCGACCCTCCTCCCATCCTTCCCGAAACGCTGAACCGGATGATGGCCTATCCCTGGCCCGGGAATGTGCGGGAGCTGGAGAACGTCATCGAACGTTCATTGATCCTCCACGCAGGGGCTCGGTCCCTTCCATTCCAACCTACGACTGACCAGACAGCCCCCGGAGGAAACGGTGCACGGAACCTCCTGGCCAACGCCCGCACGGAACGGTGGGACCTGGATCGCCTGGAGCGGGAGTATATCCTGGACGTGCTTGACCAGGAGGGATGGCATCAGGCCAGGGCCGCCGAGGTCCTCGGGATCAACCGCCGGACCCTGTACCGAAAGCTGAAGCGTTATCGAGAAGAGGGGGTCCTGCCGGAGGCCGATCAGGGTGGGCGCTGAGCTCCGGGGCTCGGCGTCCCTGAGGAGGCAAGCATGAGCCATCCCCGCGTCGAGCTCGTCCCGCTTCCTGAGGACGAATGCCTCGAGATCCTGGACCGAAGCCATCTGGGACGCCTGGCGTTCTCGTTTCGGGACCGGGTGGATATCCGGCCCCTCAACTTCGTGAGTGGCGGAGATTGGCTTTTCGGACGGACCTCTCCCGGTGAGAAGTTGGCCACGATTCACCATCATCGATGGGTGGCGTTTCAGGTTGATGAGGTCGCCGACCAGAACAACTGGGTGAGCGTCGTGGTCCGAGGCGCCTTCCACCTCCTGGCCGACGACGACTCGGACGAGCACCGTAGCCTGCGGGTGCGGGCCCGGAAGGCGTTACAGGAGTGGGATCCCCTGGCCTTCACCGAACGAGATCCAGCCCCATCGCGCACGGAGCTCTTCGGGGTGGCCGTCCAGGAGATCTCCGGGCGTCGCGCTCGCCTGGTGGATTCCGGCTCCTGAGAGGGTCCGGGACCCCGGAAACTCGACGCCCGTTGCCTCCTCCGGGGCTCCTCGTCATCTTTTCCGCCGTTCTGCGGGCTCGCCCCCTACGTGCGAGCCGCCCCTCGGTCCGGCGGAGTGTCAGTGGTGCCAGCGTCCATCAAGATCATCGTGAACCCCAACGCCGCCGGCGGGCGGGGTGGGAACGTCCTCCCCGACTTGCGTCGGCTCCTGGACGCCCGGGGATTGGCCTACCAGCTTCGTCTCACCGAGGGCCCCGGGCATGCCCGCCGGATGGCGGAGGACTGGGAGGGAGATGGGTCAGACCGTCTCCTGGTAGTGGGTGGTGACGGCACCCTGCACGAGGTGGTCAACGGCCTCCTGAGCACCAGCGGCGAGGCACCGGCGCTGGCCGTGCTTCCGGTGGGTACGGGAAACGACTTCCACCGTATGGTTCGAGGGTCGGGTGAGCTCCCCGGGGTCCTTTCCACCCTTACCGACGGCGTGGTTCGACCCTTTGACGTGGGTCTGGTGCGGTGGGCCGGAGGTCAGGAGTACTTCGTGAACCTCCTGGGCCTGGGGATCGACGTGGCGGTGCTTCGCCGCCGCTCCCGTTTCTTGCTCCTTCCGGGACTCCTGCAGTACCTGGCCGCGCTGGCCGCTGCCGCCGTCACGTTTCGGACCCTGCCGGTGTCGGTGGAAGCCGAAAGTGCCACCGGCGAGGAAATTCGGTGGACGGGGAAGACCCTGCTCACGGCCATCACGGTGGGGCCTTCGGTGGGAGGGGGCTTCCTTCTGTCACCGGACGCGCGCCCGGACGACCAGGCGCTGGACCTCTTTTTGGCCGG
>SLNQ01000267.1 GCA_007132965.1 Gemmatimonadota bacterium
GCGAGACCCGGCTTCCAGTCCGGGAGTTCCGCTATTACCTCGACCGGCTCACCCTGGTGCAGTACGGCTTCGGCGACGAGATCCAGGTGGGCTCGGGAATGGATGTGGCCGGTGTCCCCCATCCCCTGGCGGAGGCTGCGAGGGGGACCGACGATGAGCCGCACTACGACTATCGGATCGTGGACTCCCTGAACCTTACCCTCCCCGGCGAGCCGGATCCCATCCGTCTTACCGAACTGGAGGTCCGACCCAGGGACCCTGCGGCGCCGGGAGCGCTGGGCACGCTCCTCCTGGAGCGCGCCACCGGATCCATCGTTCGCATGAAGCTCTCCTTCACCCCGGCGTCGTACGTGGACCGACGGACCGATCGGATCGAGGTGGAGGTGGACTACGGGCTCTGGGAAGGGGCCTACTGGCTTCCCCACACCCAGCGCATCGAGGTGCGTCGGGAGCTGCCGGAGGTGGATCTGGGCGTGGGTACGGTCATCCGGGCCATGCTCCGCGTCGGCGACTATGAGTTGAACGTGCCCCTGCCGGCGGCGTTCCCCCACCTGCCCCCCGTGGTCTTCGCCCCTGAGGACGATCGGGCCGAGTACGCCTTCGATGAAGGCCTCCTTGATGGACTCGAGCGAGACGGGCTGGCCCAGATCCGCACCCGCGCCGACCCGCGAGAGCTTCGGGCGCAGGCCGCCGAGCTGCTGGCCAACCAGCCGGCCTCCGGTCTCAGTCCCTTCCGGTTGCACCTCCCTCGGGTCTCATCGGCTCTCCGCTACAACCGGGCCGAGGGGCTGGCGGCCGGCATGGGCGGCACCCTTCGCCCGTCGGCCCGACTCCGGCTCAGGGGCCACGGTGGCTGGGCCATGGGCCCCGACCTGCCCACCGGCTCCCTCCGCCTGGACGGGGTCTGGCGCGATCGGCACGGGTGGGAGCTGGCCACGGAGGTGAACCAGACTCGGGACCTGGGGCTTCGCCCTGGCTCCGACCCCGTCGTGTCGTCACTTGCGGCCACCTTCCTGGGCGAGGACTACCTGGATCCGTGGCGAGTCTCCAGCGCGACGGCGGGCCTCTCCCTGGGGACCGACGACACCCGGGTGGACGTGCACGCCGGCGTGCGGCGGGACCGCTCCATGTCGCTCACGGCCGAGCGAGCCCCGCTGGATCGGGGGCGCACCTTCCGGGAGGTGCGCCCTGTGGCCGACGGCACCTTCTTTACCGCCCACGCCGGCCTCCAACGCACGCTCCAATGGCCTGGAGGCGGGCGTGGACGCGTCCTCCTGGCCACCGATCTCCTGGCCGGCAGTGAAGGCGGCGGCGGCGCTCCCTCGGTGGAAGTGAGCGGCCGGTGGGCCAGCCCCACCGGCGCACGGGAGTTGGACGCCCGGGCGGTAGCTCGGACCTGGCTCGGAGATCCCCTTCCCCAGGCCCATCGGCTTGTGGGGGGACGGGGAACCGTCCCCGGCTATCCCTTTAGACAGTGGGTGGGCCGGGACGCGGCGGTGGGCCACCTGGAGGGTGCCGTTGATCTCGGTACCCCCCTCCTGCGCCTCCGCGGCGGCCTCCACGCCGGATGGGCCGGACGCGCGCATCCCGCCGTGATGGAGGCCTGGGACGCCGGTCCCACCCGGGGCGTCCGACCTGCCGTCACCCTGGGCGTCGGGGTTGCATGGGATCTACTTCGGGTCCAGGGAGCCCGGGGCCTGCGGGACGGCGAGTGGCAGTTGCTGCTCTCGCTGGACCCTCGGTGGTGGGATCGGCTCTGAGGCGGCCCGTTATCGGCGTCCCCGAGCCAGCCTTCGAATGGCCAGGATTCCAAGCGCCGGTCCCGCAGCCAGGACCGCGAAGGACCACTGCCAGCCCATGGCTTCGGCCAGGGTCGGCACGAGCTGTACCGTCAGCACCGTGAGGGCGAAGCCCACCGAGGTCTGGAGGGTGAGAGCCGTACCCACGGCGTGCGAGGGCACCGACTCGGTGACCATGGCGCTGAACTGGGCGCTGTCGGCCACGACCGCCACTCCCCAGACGCACGCCACCGCAACGAGAGCCCACGGCACCTGAAAGACGAACCCGATGAGAAGGGCGCAGGCTCCGGAGACCGCCATGGCCCCGTTCACCAGCCGCTCCCGGCCGATCCGGTCCGCCACCGCCCCCCCCCAGACGCACCCCACCCCTCCCAGGGCAATGGCTACGAAGGCCCACAGGCTGGCCTCGCTCACGGCGCTGGCCGCCAGGAAGGCCGCCAGCCAGGTCCAGCAGCTGTAGAGCTCCAACATGTGCCCGCAGTACCCCCCGGTCACCAGCCGCCACTCCCGCACGCGCACCACGTCCCGCACCAACGCCCAGCGAAACGGGCGCCGTTCGAAGGCGTGAGGGCCGTCGCGGTAGCCCAGGAGGATCAGGAGGGCCGCCCCGGTAGCAGCCAGGCTGGTCACCCACACCACCGGGGCCGCCTCCGCGCCCCCCAGGGCGTGCACCAGGAAGGGCATGGCCTTCCCCACCGTCAGGGCGCCCACCACCGTGCCGATGGCCAGGCCCCGGGCCGACACGAACCAGGTGGCCGCCATCTTCATGGCCGGCGGGTAGACTCCGGCCAGGAAGACACCGGTGAAGAAGCGGGTCGCCAGCGCGGCCTCGTAGCCCGGCACCACCAGGAGGAGGAGGTTGGCCCCCGCCGCCAGTACGGCCGAGACCGCGAAGTAGCTTCGGCTGGGGATGACGTCGGCGACGTTCAGGATCGCCGCGGTGAGGGTGCCCGCCACGAACCCCACCTGGACCGCCGAGGTGAGCCAGCCGGCCTGGGAGGCGTCGAGCCCCCAGGCCGCCTGGAGCTCCGGCGCGATGGCGGACTGGGCGAACCAGACCGACATGCCGGCCAGCTCCGCCACGGCCAGGAGAGCCAGCATGGACCAGGCACGAGGAGAGTGGGAGTGCATGGCGGCCGAAGATGGCCCGCCGGAGCACTCGAGGCAACCGGCGCGGTCGTTCCCCGCCCCGGCCGTCCGTCTCGTCGGTGGAGCCTATCGCTCCTGGAAGGTAATGGGAAGCTGGATCCAGACCGCCACCCGCTCATCACGGTTCAGAGCCGGAGTGAAGTCGAACTCCAGGGCGACCCGCTGGGCGGCCCGGTCCAGGTCCTCGTGGCCGGACGACTCGGAGAGGAGCACGTTTCGCACCTCGCCCTCCTCGTCAATGAAGAGGTAGACGAGGGCCGTCCCGCCGATTCCCGCGTTCCGGAGCTCGTCGGGGTAGGCTGCCTGGAGCGCCCTGGACACCTCGCCCCGGTTCTGCACCTCCGGAGCCACGGTGAAGGGAGTGAAGGCGGGCTCATCGTCTCCCGCCCGCTCAGGCGGAGGAAGATCCCTAGGCCTCTCGTCCACCTGGTCGGCATCTGCCGGGGAGACCCGCTCGTCGGCGGCACCCTCGTCTGCCTGGAAGGTCACCGGAAGCTGGATCCAGACCGGGACCCGTTCGTCCCGGTTCATGGCCGGTGAGAAGCTGAACTCCCCGGCCACTCGCTCGGCGGCCCGGTCCAGGCGTTCGTGACCGGACGACTCGGCAACCTGGACGTTGCGGACCGTTCCCTCGTCATCGACGAAGACATGCACGAGGACCGTGCCCCCGATCCCGGCATCCCGGAGCTCATCCGGGTAGGCCCATACCAGTGCCCGGCTCACCTCCGAACGGTTGGTGATCTCCGGCGCCTGGGTGAAGGGGGTGAAGGTGGGCTCCCGGGCCACCTCGTCCAGCTCCGCAGCCTGCTCCTCCTGCATGGCCGCCTCCACGTCGGGGTCCGTGGGGAGCGCTCCGTCCCGGTCCGGTCCCGGAACCAGGCATGAGACCGCCACCAGCATGACACCTCCAGCGAGAAGCGAGAGGGTCCGAATGCCCGAGATGCCGCGTGTATCGCTTGTCAACATGTCGATTCTCCTTCCAAGAGCAGAGGTGCGGGGTGAGAACGTGAGAAGGGCCGATCTCCCGGCGGCCGACCGGGCCGCCACGGTCAGGAGGAGGCTTCCGTAGGCGTGCCGGGCCGCCGGCCGGCGGCGGAGCACCCGGGCGTCGCAGTCGGTCTCCACTGCCTCCCTGAGGCGTGTCCGATACCCCCAGAACGGCAGGTTCCACGGCATCAGGAGGGTGAGCAGGGTGGCTCCCGCCAGCACGAGGCCGTCCCGGGCCCGGAGGTGCTCCTGCTCGTGGGCCACGATGAGCCGACGTTCGGCGTCCGGGAGTTCGAGGCACCACCGGGGAAGGACCACCCGGTGCTGCAGGAGACCCACCACCGCCGGACCCGTGGCGGCCGAGACCATCACCCGGCCCTCGGGAAGCTCCACCGTGGGCCAGGACTGCACCTTGCGACCCACTCTGTGCGCCGCCCACAACCACCGAACCAACAGGAGGAGGGCTCCTGCGAGCCATGCCGCCATGACGAGTCCGTCCACCCCACCCATCCAGGTCGCCCCGCTCGCCTGCGCGGGTGCCAGCGCGCCACCCGCCATCCCGGGCACCACCGCTGGGCCCACCATCGCCTCTGCCGACTCCACCGCTGTCCATCGGTCGGTGAGTCCCGCCAACCACTCCGAGCCCACCGTCGGACCTGGAGCGAGGACCACCAGGAGGGTGCCCGCAAATGCGCCCACCCAGATCCACCGGCGTCCTCCCCGGGCCGGATCGATGGCCTGTTCCACCA
>SLNQ01000348.1 GCA_007132965.1 Gemmatimonadota bacterium
CAGAAGACTGATCCAGACCACGGGTTCCACCGTCACCCCTGACGATTCCCCGTAACGGTCATGTCCGGAACCCGGAGCCTGGGGCCGTCATGGGCCGACCCTGGTCAAGGCTCCACCAGGATCTCCAGGAAGGCCACCAGGGCCTCCACGTCCTCCTGCGAGAGATGATCATAGGGGCGCTTTCGGACACCGGGACGGATCTCCTGGGGAGCCACCACCCAGAGGCGGAGCTCTTCGGCGGTGAGCCGATCGGCGACACCGTCCAGGGGGTAGCGGGGACTTCCGACTCCGGCCACGGAATGACAGGCGGAGCAACGTTCCGCCTGGTAGACCCCCCAGCCCCGCTCCACCACAGGGTCCACCGCTTCGTCCGGGTCGTCCAGCAGCTCCGGGTCGGCAACCCAAGGCGCCGCCGCCGTGGCGGTGGGCCCAGGGTGGTTCACCAGGGCAAACAGGACCACCGCCAGAAAGATGAGAAGCCCGCTGTTCAACGCCGTCACCGCGGCGGCCGTTTCCCGATTCACGTGGTCCTCCTAGTGAGGTGTCGCTAGACCATGTCGAAGAGTTCGGTGTGAACGTGCCCCGGGGTCACCTCCAGCTCCTTCAGGAAGGCCTCCATGGCTCGGATCATGGGCACCGGACCGCAGATGAAGTAGTGGAAGTCGCCGCGGTTCGCAGGCAGGTATCGGTCCAGGAGTTCCCGGGTGATCCACCCCTCCTCCCCGTCCCAATCGTCCGGGGGCTCTTCCAGGACGTGGACGACTTCGACATTCAGCCGGTCGGGAAGGGCGGCAAGCTCTTCCCGGAGCGGCACGCGGTCCCAGGTGCTGTGTCCGGTGAAGACCAGGTGGGGGCGCTCATCGCCCCGGTCCGCGAGGGTGCGGAGCATGCTCATCATGGGCGCAATCCCGATCCCGCCGGCCAGAAAGACGTAGCCTGCTGCTTCCGGATGGCGATCAATGGAGAACGACCCGTAAGGACCATCGGCGTAGGCCACCGTGCCGGGAGGAATCTGTCCTACGGTGCTGGTAAAGTCGCCGAGCTCCTTGATAACGAACTCGAGTCTCCCGGTGGGATCGGGGGGCGAGGCAATGGAAAAGGGGTGCTCCTGCATGAAAAAGGGCGAGCGGTCCACGGTGAGCCAGGCGAACTGACCCGGCTCGAAGGAGAACCCGTCATGGCCCACGGGTTCCACCACCAGGGTCCAGCAGTCGGCCAGCTCCGGGCGCACCTCCACCACCCGGAAGGGGCGGTGCAGGAGTCGCCAGGGGCGGAGGAGACGCACGTAGAAGACCACCGCGCCGATGGAGAACCCGATGAGCATCCACAGCCCGCGCACGGCGGGCGCCTCCGTGTAGTACGAGACGCCCCACAGGTGATAAAAGGCGAACCCCAGCGCGCCGATGCTCAAGAAGAGGTGCGTGGCCCGCCAGCCCTCGTACGGGATCCGCAGAGGCTTCCGGAATGCGGACGTGCCTACGATAACCAGCAGGAGGAAGAGCGAGGCCGTCCCGGCCGACACCTCGAGTGGCGCATCCCAGGGAGTGATGATGGCGGAAAGCTGCGCCGGATCTCGAAGAACCAGGATCAACGGATGCAGGAGGATGATAGCCAGTAGCGCGTACGCCAGGTAGCGGTGAAAGGCGTAGATGACGTCGATGCCGAAGGGGCCGTGGCCCGCTTGAACCGGGCGGTGAGGACGAACTGCACCGCCATCATGGTGAGTCCGGCAAAGCCCAGCCCCATGCTCACGTCCCACCAGAAGCCTCCGCCTGGTGGAGTCGGGGCGATGAGCAGAATCGCCACCGGCGCCAGGACGATGCCCAGGTAGAAGGAGAGCCAGATGGCGCCGGAGACGAGGGGGTTCATGGGTGAAGGGCCAGCTCCTGTGTCACGTTCAGCCTCCCGAGCCTGACCGCGTTCAATAAGAACCGGACAGAAGAATACATGCGACGGACGGTAATGGGGAGCTGGTGCCCCTGCAAGCAGGAGCAGGAGCCGGAGTTGGCCCGTCACGGACCTCCGGCCTGGAGATGAGGCTCGGCCAGGAGCCCGTCGAGCCTGGAGGGGCGGGCAGTACTGTGGGTTTAGGGAAACTTACCAGGCTGTAACGCGTGGCTGGCGTGAACGGCTCCTCAGGTGGTATGATGTGCCAAGAATGGTGTGCTGCCGGCATCGATCGATCGTTCGAACGGAGATCGCGAGTGGCCGCAACCCGCCTGAAGGGAACGCTCCCTGGCGTTGCGTCTGTATAGGCCGAGGCGGCCTCACAGGTGGCTTTGACTTGCGTAAGCTTGCCGCAAGGCGTATTTGTAGAGGAGTGTAAGCCTTGAGTCGGATCGCACGTGTCTGACACGCATGAGGTTTAGAAGATCACCGAATTTCGAACGTGCACCTACCCGGCGCCTTACGTCCCGTGCTACTCCATCTCTGGACGCTGATGAGTTGGAACTGCGGTCGCTACAACACTGCGCCGAGTGCTCCGCGGGAAGGTTGCTTCCCTGGTGGAGCCTGTAGAGGACTTGCGGCTGCATGGTGCCGCGGTCCGGATCCTCGCTCGGCGCGTGCCGAGCAATTCAGTCCAACCCCTTGATGGGAGGTCCATTTGCTTTTTCGGGTTGTCCGCCCGTCCTCAGCCCCGCTGCGCTCGTCGCCCGGGGCCAGTCGTTATCACGTTCAAGGAGCAAACACATGAGACCGCAATATGGTTTGATGGCTGCGCTCATGCTGGCGATGGGGTGTCTCATTGCCTGGGGCACACCGGCCCAATTGCATGCGCAGCAGGGAGGAACCGTCACAGGCACTGTGCTCGGTGCACAGGGCCAGACGCTCAGCGGAGTACAGATCACGGTCGTGGGCACGCAGCGAGGTACGCTGACCGATGCCCAGGGCGTGTACACCATCCGCGAGGTTCCCGCAGGAACGCGGGAGGTCCGCGTCCAGTTTATCGGATACACGACGGTTTCGGAGACCGTCACTGTCGTGGAGGGCGAGAGCGTCACCCTCGACTTTCAACTTCAGCAGACCGTCCTGGACCTCGGTGAGATCATCGTGACCGGCGTTGCCGGAGAGATGGAGCGGGCGAAGCTGCCCTTCACTGTGGACCGGCTCTCCGCCGACGATCTCCCGGTCAGCCGGCTCAACGTAGCCAGTGCAATCCAGGGGAAGGTCGCCGGGGCACAGGTCGTGCACGCCAGCGGCCGGCCGGGCTCGGCGCCCTCCATCCTTCTGCGGGGTGCTACCAGCATCAGCGCCAGTGGGCGCAGCCAGGACCCTCTCTACATCGTGGACGGCGTGATCCTGAGCGCCAGCGTCGTGGACATCGATGCTCTCGACATCGAGAACATCGAGGTCGTCAAGGGTGCGGCTGCCGCATCGTTGTACGGCTCCAGGGCCGCCGCCGGTGTGATCCAGATCACGACCCAGCGGGGTCAAGGAATCGCCGACGGGCAGGTGCGGTATACCCTCCGTTCCGACCTCGGGGTCTCCGACCTTCCCGGTGAGTTCCCGATCCTTCAGCGGCATTTCTGGGCCCTCACCGACGATGGCAGCATGTTCATCGACGATGACGGGACCCCATGCACCTTCCGGGGCACGCCGAGCTGGGATCCGAACAACGAGTGTTCGGGTGTCCTGAGAGAGGCAGGCCAGAGGGCAGGTGCCGACGGACCGGACCAGTGGAACTCCTTCGCCACGAACCCCTGGCCCGACGGCACCTTCGACCAGGTGGACCGCTTCTTCGACGGTGGCCTCTTCCAGGAGCACTACATCTCGGCCTCCGGACGCCAGGGAGCCACGAACTTCCACACCTCCTTCAGCCGGCTCCACGACGAGGGGCCGCTTCTGGGCCGGCAGGGCAACATCCGGAACTCGTTCCGGGTCAACGTGGACCAGATGGTAAACCCCGACATCCATATCCAGGCCAGCGCGTATTACGCCCGCTCGAAGCAGGATATGACCGAGGGGACGATCTTCGACCTGACGCGCATGATGCCCGGGGTGGACCTCACGATGTGTGAGCCGATCCGGCGCGACGACGGCACCTACCAGCGGCGCGACGGCTCGTGCCTGAACGACCCCGAGAACCTCCTCCTGAACGTGAACCCGACGAACGAGGAGAGCGCCAACCCGCTCTACCCCATGTTGGTCTGGGATCGCGACGAGACGCGGGGACGATTCCTGGCCAGCTCGAACATCAGCTATTCGTTGACCGACTGGATCGACCTGGAGGCCGACGTCAGCTTTGACCGATTGGACCGGGAGCGGTGGTCGATGAACCCCAAGGGTTATCGGACCCTCACCCCCTCTTTGGCCAACGAAGGCGCGCTCAGCCTCAACAATCTGGTGAGCGAGTCGTTGAACACCAGCGTCACGGCCACCTTCCGGCGGGATTTGACGGACAACATCACCAACCGGACGCGCCTGCGGTATCTGTATGAGCAGGAGGACCAGATGTTTACCTCGGTGGGCGGCAACGAGTTCGCCGTCCGGAACGTGCCGCGGATCAACAACCTGAACCCGGACCGGGTCAGCGGTTCGTCCTCACAGCAGACGGTGCTGGCCGACGGGTACTTCGTGATCTCGTCGTTCGACATGTATGACCGGTACGTCCTCGACGTTCTGGTCCGAAACGACGGCAGCTCCCTCTTCGGAGCGGACGAGCGCCGCCACTGGTA
>SLNQ01000063.1 GCA_007132965.1 Gemmatimonadota bacterium
CGTCAGGCGGCGTCGGAGCGTCTCACCGATGCACTGGGGCATCGCTTTCGACACTCCTCCTACCCTGACACCGCAAGACCCCGTCCCGGTGGTCCCTGCCCTTCTTCAACGGCCTTCTAGCTCCCTGAATCCCAGGAGTGGCTCACATGGCTACTACGTCGGACGTAACCGCCGTCTTGCAGGCGGCGCGCAACGGAAACCCGCATGCCGCCGACGAACTGTTCAAACTCGTATACGAGGAGTTGCGCCAGATTGCCAGCCTCCAGCGACGCCGCTGGGTTGGAAACGAGACGTTGAACACCACCGCGTTGGTCCACGAAGCCTACCTCAAGCTGGTCAAGCAGGAAGCAAACTGGGAGAGCCGAGCCCATTTCTTCAATGTCGCCGCCAAGGCGATGCGGTTCATCCTGATCAACTACGCCGAGCGGCAGGTGGCCGCCAAGCGTGGCGGTGGGGCGGTGCACCTTTCCCTACGCGACGCAGACCTCGTGGCGCCCGAGGCGGCGGAACAACTGCTCGTGCTGAACGAGGCTCTGAACCAGCTCGCGGGGGTGGACGAGCGAGCGAGTCGGGTCGTGGAGTCCCGGTTCTTCGGAGGGTTTTCAATTCGGGAGACGGCGGAGGCGCTCCGGGTGTCGCATGCGACCGTGGAGCGGGATTGGACCTTTGCCAGCGCGTGGCTGCGACGCGCTCTCCTCAGCGAGGGGGAGGCGGCCTCGTGAACGAGTGGAACGGCTCCGACCCGGCCTGCCAGAAGCGGCTCCGCGAGATCTTCGAGAAGGTCCTCGACGCTGCGCCTGAGGAGCAGGACCTTGTGCTGGAGACGTGCTGCGGATCGGACTCGGAGCTAAGGCGAGAGGTGAGGGAACTGCTGGGCGCCCAAACGGATGCGGACGACGTCTTGTGGTCACTCGCCCGCTGCGCACGCGGTCCTCTCGCACAAGCGGGCGGTGGGTTCTTTGCGGAAGGCCGAAGACTCGGTGCGTACCGCCTGCTGCGGCTGATCGGTGAGGGAGGAATGGGCGCCGTTTACCTTGCGGAGCGTGCGGACGGCGAGTTTCGAAAGCAGGTTGCCGTCAAGCTCCTTCCGCTCGGGCTGAACACTGGAGCCGCCCGGGA
This sequence comes from Gemmatimonadota bacterium, assembly GCA_007132965.1. Lineage (GTDB taxonomy): Bacteria > Gemmatimonadota > Gemmatimonadetes > Longimicrobiales > Gaopeijiaceae > PWLA01. The sequence goes on from SLNQ01000063.1 coordinate 1,120, forward strand.
ACGCTTCCTGGCCGAGCGCCAGATTCTCGCCCAGCTCGAACACACCGGCATCGTGCGCCTCTTCGATGCGGGGATCGCGGAAGACGGTACACCGTTCTTCGTGATGGAGTACGTTGAGGGCGAGCCGATCGACCGGTACTGCGAACGAAGGAATCTAGGCATCGCCGCGCGAGTCGAGCTGTTCCTGCAGCTGTGTGGCGCGGTGGAGTACGCACATGGCACGCTCGTCGTCCACCGCGATCTGAAGCCGGCGAACATCCTTGTCACGGTCGATGGCGCGGTCAAGCTCCTGGACTTCGGAATCGCCAAGGTCCTGGACGGCAACATTGGCTCCGCGTCGACCCTGACTCAGTGGGGAGGCAGCCCGCTCACGCCGTCCTATGCCAGCCCTGAGCAGATGTCGGGAGAGGCGATCGCGTATGCCTCCGATGTCTACCAACTCGGCGTTCTTCTCTACCGCTTGGTTACGGGCCGCACGCCGTATGTCATCGACGGCCGCACGACGGCCGAGGCTCGACGCGTGATCATGGAAGACGCACCGGCGCCGACGGGGCAAGCCGAGGACTTGGACCGCGTCGTGCTCAAGGCGCTTCGCAAGGAGCCGGAGCGCCGCTACGCCAGCGTGGCCACCTTCGCCGCAGACGTCGCACGCCAGACTGAACCGTCCCGGGTTGGCCGGAGACTCCTTGGCCTGAGTACCGCCGCCTCCCCTTGGGTTACCGATTCGCCAGATACTCCATGCTCAGAGGGCTCAGTGAGGCACTGCTCGTCACTGGGCCGTTCTTTCCCGTGAGGGCAGCGAGCGGATCCGACTCAAGCCCTGATTCCAGAACGGCGGGATGGTTGAGCGGCGGCTTTCTCCGCCCGCGGTCGCGGTGTAACATTCCGTCGAAGCGTTCGGCCGCTCCCCTCCAGATCACCCCGGCCCCATTCGGCGATGAAGCGATCCATACCGACACCTCGATTCGACTCCGTATCCAGAACCCTGGCCGCGGTCCTCCTCGTCGGCATCCTCGCCTCCGGCACGGACCTCGAGGCCCAGGAACCCGTGCCCCTGCGCGTGGGGGAGTCCCTGACCGGAAGCCTCTCGGCGGGAGACACGCTCCGCTACACCCTGGACACCGAGCCGGACTACCTGGTGCGAGGGGTGGTGGATCAACGGACGGTGAACGTGGCGGTGCGGGTCCTGAGGCCCGACCGAAGCCAGCGTCAATCCGTAGACGTCCGGGTCCGGGGTGCGGAGCCCTTCCAGTTCGAGACGGAGAAGGAAGGAGCGTATGAGCTGGAGGTGGTTCCGGTGGACGAGGAGGAAGGGGACTTCGAGATCCGCCTGGATCGGCTCGAGCCTCTGTCGTCCGACCCGGAGGAGCTCGCCGAGCAGCTCCTCTCGGCCTATGACGGACCCGATTCGCCGGGCGCCGCCGTGCGGGTCTGGCGGAGCGGCGAGACCCTCTTCTCCCGAACGTACGGAATGGCCGACCTGACCCACGGGATTCCCTTCGAAGCGAATACGCCCACCAACATCGGCTCCACCTCGAAGCAGTTCACCGGCTTCGCCGTCATGCTCCTGGTGGAGCGGGGTGAGCTTTCCCTGGAGGACGACGTGCGGGAGTACGTCCCGGAGCTTCCCGACTTCGGGGAGCCGGTCCAGGTGCGCCACCTCCTGGCCCACGCCTCGGGGTACAGGGAGATCTACAACCTCTTGACCATGGCGGGACGCCGGCTCGACCGGGGCGACCACATCTCCCGGGCCGAGATCATCCGGGTGGTGCAGAACCAGCCCGCTCTCCAGAACCGGCCCGGAGCCGAGTGGAACTACAACAACACGGCGTACGGCCTGGCGGCCCTGGTGGTGGAGCGGATCTCCGGAAAGAGCTTCACCGAGTTCCTGGAGGAGAACGTCTTCGGGCCCCTGGCAATGACCCGGTCCATGGCACGTCCCCACCCCGAAGCGGTGGTGCCGGGCCGATCCGTAGGCTACGCCCCGGACGAGCAGGGTGGCTACCGGGAGATCCGGGACCTGGGAGGCGCCACCGGTGCCGGGACCGTCTATGCGTCCATCGAGGACCTCCAGACCTGGGTGGAGAACTACCGCGAGCCGCGGGTGGGCAGCCGGGCGACGATGGAGGAGATGATGACTCCCTTCGTCACCACCGAAGGCGACACGACGACCTACGGCCTCGGACTCATGATCGACGAGCAGCGGGGCCTGAAACGGATCCACCACGGGGGGGCCGACGTGGCCCATCGCTCCATGCTCGCCTACTTCCCCGAGATCGGCGCCGGGATCACCACCCAGAGCAATCATGCCTCGTTCGACTCCGGCGTCGCCTTCCGCCTGGCGGGAGCCTTCTTCGACGAGCACATGGAACCGGAGGACGAGGACCCGGCGGCGGACGCCCCCTTCGTGGCCGAGGACTACGATCCCGCGGATTTCGACGCCCACACCGGGCGCTACGCGATGGACGAGAATCCCTCCTTCGTCATCACCCTTGCGAGGGAAGAGTCTCGACTCCTGGCGCAGGCCACGGCCCAGCCCCAGATAGAGCTGACCCCCACCTCCGACTCCACCTTCACCGTGTCGGGGGTGGATGCATCCATCACCCTCCACCTGGACGAGGACGGGCGCGCCACCGCCCTCACGCTGCACCAGGGCGGGACGGACCAGCGCGCCAGCCGCCTGGACGATGACGAGGAATCCTGGGAGCCCACGGAGGCGGAGCTACGGGCCTTCGAGGGACGCTACTTCAGCGAGGAGATCGAAACCTACTACACCATCGCCCTGGAGGACGACTTCCTGGTTCTGAAGCATGCCAGGAGAGCCGATGCGACCCTCCGTGCAGGCGAGCGCGACGCCTTCTCCGGCGGCAACCTCCAGATCTCCTTCGAACGGGACCGTCACGGCCGGGTGATTGGGCTCTACATGGGCAACGTCCGCACCCGGGACGTCCGCTTCGAGCGGGTGCGCTGAGGGACCTCCCTGCAAGGCCGTCTCTTGGGGCGTGGCGCCCCGGAGGTCACACCAAAGGTCTCATTTCCATCCACGGACCGGGTCATGAGAAGATCGGGTTGTTCGTGGGGGGAGGAGGCGTGCGGTGTAACCGCCATCTCGCTATGTTTTTTGGCTTCTGATGCGAGCGGAACGCTTTTCGGTCCATATTTCATTCTCCGGCGGGCGCGGTCCGAGATTTCGGGCCCGAACCTGACCCTGACCCAATTCGAGGTATGGTATGGTCAAGTACTTTCGTTACCGGATCCCCAGCTGCGCGATCGGCGCTCTGGCGGTTCTACTCCTGCTTCCGAGCTGGTCCACTGAGGCACCGACCCAATGGAGGACAGCCAGCCTCCAGGCCCAGGAGAGACCGTTCGGCACTCTGAGGGAGCAGGCCGAGATCCAGACCGAGTGGCTCCGGTTGCGCCTGGAGCGAGTGCTTCCCCGCCTCATGCGGGAGCACGGAATCGACATGTGGATCATTCCGTCCCGTGAGTACAATGAGGATCCTGTGTTTACGGCCCTCGAGGGCCCGACCACATTTGCGGCCCGGCGTCGGAC
>SLNQ01000254.1 GCA_007132965.1 Gemmatimonadota bacterium
AGCCTGGGAGTTCTTTTCCGAGCCGGGAAGGCTCAGCTGCAGGGGGCTCAATCCGCTCGAACCCGGTGAGGAGCTTCGCCGATGGATCGTGGTCACCGGCGATGACTTCGAGGCGGGGAGCGAGTACCGATTCAAGACCAGACACGTCGGCACCTCCCGCACTCCCGTGTTCGAAATCTTTTCGAACTCGTTCGTCGTGGAGAGCCAGGTCTGAGTCAGGTCGGTCGATCCTGGGCGAACCGGCACATCCCGAATCTCACCGCCGGCACCGCACCTCGCCCGCCAGGATCGTGAGGTCGACTTGCGCGTCGGGGATCTCCTCTTCGGGGATCGTCATGATGTCGCGGTCCAGGACCACGATGTCGGCGTACTTGCCCGGCGGGCGTTCGACAGTAGCCATTTACGCAGATGCCGGAAGGCGTTGACAAACAATGAGATGCAGCGCACCCGCGAATCGGGCGTGTACGAGGGTCCGCTCCGGTACGAAAACAGCGGAACAGGTTGCTACGTGGTGACTTGCAGCGTTTTGGGCGGTGTCTCGACCCCGCAGGAATTCCAAAGTTTACTTTCGGAGTCCTTGAGCCGCTTGACCCGGAATAAGGTCGCGTGATCGGTCTCGATCCTGCCCACCGACACCCGCTCGAGCTTTTCCCTGAGCAGAGACCAGCTTTCGCCCGTCCGGTTCTCGGCGATCCGCATGAGCAGGTAGGCCAGCACGCAGAGGTGAGCATGGGCCACGATCCGCCGCTCCTCCCGGTGATGGACCGGCTCGATGCGCAGGACGCTCTTCATGGAGCGGAACGCCCGCTCGGCTCGCCACATGTCCCGGTAGCCCAGCACGAGCTCCCCGGCCTCCAGGTCGAGCTCGTTGGTCATGAGCACGTACTTGCCGTCGAAGCGCTCATCGGCCTTCACCCGGGCCCGGTCGATCTCGAGGCCCGCGCCGTCGGTCTCCCGGAGATAGCGGGCGTACCCCTTCCGGGCCAGCAGCTTGCACGCCTTGCGGGTGTGCGCGCTCGCCGTCCGGGAGCCCTCCAGTTCTGCCTCCAGTCGGGCGACGATCTCCCGGCGCAGGGCCCGGTCCTCGGTGGCTCGCTCCGTGTCCCGACAGAGCAGGTAGCGAACCTCCCGGCCTCCGTCGGTGATACGGGTCTCCTTGACCCCCAGCGTGTCGGTAACCTTCCCGTAGCGGCCCCGAAGGGAAAGTACCTCTTCCTGGACCACGGCCCCGTCGCGGAGCCTCGAGCCCAGCAGGTAGTGGAGCCTCCGGCTCTCCAGGAAGTCCAGGTTGTCCTGGCGCACCATGCCCCGGTCCCCGATGAACAGGAACCGGCGCGGCCGAAGGCCCAGGAGGTCGCCCACCACCCCTTCCACGGTGGTCACGTCCACCGTGTTGCCCGGGAAGACCCAGTGCCGGACCGGAAGCCCATCCCGGTTGATGGCGAGTCCGAGCACCACCTGGGGCAGGTCGCCCCGCTTCTTCTTCGACTTGCCGAGCCTCCTGAGTCCCTCCTCCTCGTCGGGCACCGGGACCTCGAAGCTCACCGAGGTGGTGTCGTAGAAGAGCACCGAGACGTCGGCGTTCAGGAGGTCCGTCACCTGGAAGTACAGGTGCTCCCGGAGTTCGTCCATCGCTTCGGCCAGGAAGTCCATGGCCCGGTAGAAGTGCTGGACCTCGAGCTCCTCGCCGCCTTGCTCGAGGCCCGGGATCCAGGCCCGGCCCCCGGCCCACCGAGCCCCGGCCAGCTTCGAGTCGGGAGCCAGGGCCCGCTGGGCCACCATGGCCAACAGCGCCCGCTCCACCGGCGCCTCGAACCGCCGTTCTTCAAGAGCCTGGCCGAAGAACCGGTCCAGCTCCAGCTCTCGCCAGAGGCCGTCCAGCAGGTGGGGGCCGCCGAAGTCCCAGGTGTCCGTCAGGTCGATGCCGCCCGCCCTCCGGCCCGCTTCCTCACCCTCCAGGTAGGCGGCGAGCTGTTCCTGGAGGCGGGCGATCTGCTTCAGGTCCAGGGCGTCCTTGCGACCAAAGGAGTGCAGGATGCGGGTCTTCGCCGAGCCCCGCTCGGCGTCCCACTCGCTCTCGCAGAGCTGCACGTAGGTGACGTCGGGCCCGCGCTTGCGCTTGGAGACCACTTCTCGAATGTATATGTCCGAGAATATACATCATGACCGCAGTCATCGCAACGCTAATAGGAGCAATCCATGTACGAGGCGTTCAGGCCGAATCCGAGGTCCGGAGGTCCGACAAACCGCGTGGTTAAGCCATCGGCCTTCTCGGGGTGTACGATGAACTGTCGAACGCCCGCCCGTGTTCATCATCCGCGACACCGAGGCGTAGTACGAGGCGATGGGGGAGATCGGCTCGACGGGCACGTCGGTCCCGTTGCAGATCACCGCTCCCGAGTCGATGAGGGCGCGCCAGGCGCAGGCGCCGTGGCGTGCCCGTTCCTCGCCGACCCGCGGGGGCACCCAGGGGCCGTCGGAGGTGCCGTGGATCGCCTGCATCGAGGCGATCACCCCGAGCTCGCCGAACCTCAGGATGTCGGCCGGGTCCAGGTGCTGGGCGAGGATAGGCATCATAGGGGCAGCGCGTCCGTAACCGGAGGTGGTACGATGGGAAGGCTGGCCCCGGCAAAGAGCTGGCCTTCTCCCGAGGGGCGGGAGAACCTGGGATGTACGAGAGTCCAGGAGTGCCCACCCCAACAGGAGAACGGCCATGGACAGGTATATCGGGCTGGATGCCCATACGTCAAGCTGCACGCTCGGGGTCATGACGCCGGGTGGGAAGCGGATCGGATCCCATGTGGTGGAGACGAACGCACGGTGCCTGATCGAAGCGGTGCGGCAGATTCCGCAGCCCCGGCACATTTGCCTGGAGGAAGGCACGCTGTCGGAGTGGCTGTACGAGGTGCTGTCGCCCCACGCGGAGAAGGTGGTGGTGGCGGCGGTGAGCGAGAGCCGGGGGTCGAAGGACGACCGGCGAGATGCGTTCGGGGGGGGTCTATGCGGCGTCGAAGCGCGGGGAGTTCCTGGGTCGACTTCCGAAGCCGGCCCAACCCCTGGCCGAGTTCCTGTACGAGGAACTGGACGCCCTGGAGGCGCTGAAGAGCCAGGCGAAGAAGGCGATGCTGGCCGAGGCCAAGCGGCATCCGGAGTTCCGCCTGGTGAAGAGCTGCCCCGGCCTGGGTCCGGTGCGTACGGCCGAGCTGCTTCCCATCGTGGTGACGCCGTACCGGTTCCAGAGCAAGCGCGGGTTCTGGTCGTACTGTGGACTGGGGATCGTGACCCGGAGCTCGTCGGACTGGGTCAGGACCCAAACGGGCGAATGGGTGAAGGCCGAGGTGAAGCAGACCCGGGGCCTGAACCGCAACTTCAATCACACGCTGAAAGCGATTTTCAAGGGAGCGGCTACGACGGTCATCGGCCGCAGGAAAGACGAGCCGATCTATCGGCACTACCTGAGGCTCCTGGACGGAGGCACGAAGCCGAACCTGGCGAAGCTGACCATCGCCCGGCGGCGGAGACAACGGACGCTGGCCGTCAAGACAACTGCGGACAGCGTGTAGGGGAGGTGCGTCTTGACAGCCTGCCCCATAGAAGGGGCGGGAGGGAACGGCTTCGGGCCCCAGGCATCCCGGTCGTGAGGCGAGGACTGATCGAACTGGAACTCCGGGACGGCTTCGGGCGTGTGGGCGATGCGCCGGCGCTCGACAGTGTGTGAGCCCGCCTGCCGTCAGCCCTTGACGCGGGGGTGGCGGCGGCGGATCCTCCCTCCATGCCCACCCTCTTCAAGGATCAGGTTCCGGAGAACACCCACCCCCTCAACGTGGTGGAGGGGGCGTCGCAGGCCGAGGTGGACGCCTGGACGGTAGACCGTCCGCCCCTCTTCGAGGCCTACATGCGAATGGCTGAAGAGCTGGCGAAGCGGAGTACCTGCCGGCGGCTGGCGGTGGGCACGGTCATCACCGATCACGCCCTGGAGAACGTGGTGGGGATCGGCTACAACGGGAACGCGCGGGGCTTTCCCAACGATTGCGACAGCCCCACCCCTGGGGCCTGCGGGTGCATTCACTCCGAGATGAACGCCCTGGTGAAGGCGCCGGGGCATCTCTCGGACAAGGTCATGTTCGTCACCGCCTCGCCGTGCCCCATGTGCGCCAAGCTCGTGATCCAGGCGAAGGTCCGGCACCTCTTCTACCGGACTGCGTACCGTCGGCCCCGGGGTCTGGAGATCCTGGCCAGGGGCGGTGTCACCGCCGTCCACTACCACCGGTGGCGAGACGAGTGGCGGCTCAGGGGATCCGCCCCGCCTCCCTGAGCAGCCGGGTCACCTCGTCGATGGAGATGGCCTCGGCGGTGGTGCCGCCGTGGCCGGTCACGGTGGTGGCCTTCAGAACCGAGTTCACCACCGCCTCCTCGGTGGCCTCCACCACGCCCTGGAAGAGGGCCGAGGTGGCGCTGTTGGGCAGGTCCTGCACAGTGGGCACGCCCTGGCCCGACACCCGGCGCACCCCCTCGGCGGTGGAGAAGGCGATGACGTAGTCGCCGGAGCCATTTCCGGCGAAGGAGCCGGAGCGGGCCAGCCCCATGATGGCCCGGGAGGCCAGCCGCTCCAGGTTCCGGTCCGAGAGGGGGGCGTCGGTGGCCACCACGATCATGATGGAGCCGTCGCCCT
>SLNQ01000359.1 GCA_007132965.1 Gemmatimonadota bacterium
CCGGGCGTCCCGTGCTGGCTCAGGAGACGGGGTTCGAGACGCGCCTCCCGGTGGGCGAAGGACTCCTTTCGTTCGGCACCCTGGACGATGCCGTCGCCGCGGCGGACCGGATCCAGTCCGATCCCGACAGGCATGCCCGGGCGGCCCGGGAGCTGGCCGAAGCCTGGTTCGACTCGCGGCGGGTGCTGACGCGCCTGCTGGATCTGGTGGGGGGGAGCGAGCTGGTCGGGGCCGCGGACGTGCGAGGGCCGCAGGCCGACTTCGGAGCTCCGGGCAGGTCGGGTGTGGAGGACAAGGCCCTGGCGAAGGCCCTCCAGGGAACCCCGACGCCCAGGTCGGCCGCCGGCCGCCGGGTCACCCGCCTCGTGCGGCGCAGCTCACCCTACGCCAGCAGCTTTCCCCTGGAGGAGGTGGACGCATCGCTGGATGACGGCTCCCGTATCCAGGCGATCCTGAAGGATGTGTCCATCGGTGCCCAGAGCTCGGGGTCCAGGGCGGCCCGGAGCCCCTTCACCCATGTGCCGCTGCGGGAGGTGGAGGTGTACCGCCTCCTCCTCGGTCCCTGTGGGATCGGGCCGGAGGTGTTGGCCACCGGCGGGGGAGAAGGGGAGGCCTGGCTCCTTCTGGAAAGGGTATCCGGGCGGCCCCTCTTCCAGGAGGGGGACTTCTCAATGTGGATTGCCGTGGCCCGATGGTTGGCGCGCTTTCACCGCCGGTTCGTCGACTCCACCGGTCCGGCGGAAGCGCACCTTCTGCCCTATGACGCCGGGTTTTTGCGGGCCTGTGCGTCCAGGGCCCGCAAGGTGGTGGAAGCCGATGAGGGGATCCCCTCGTCGGTGCGCCGCCGCTTCGACCTCATCTGGTCCCGGCATGATACGATGGTGGACCGTCTCACGTCCGGTCCGCCCACCCTGGTCCACGGTGACTTCTATCCGTCCAATATCCTGGTAGCCCGGGCTGGAGCGGAAGCCAAGAAGACGGTGGACGTGCGTCCCGTGGACTGGGAGCTGTGCGGTCGGGGCTCCGGACTCCTGGATCTGGCTGCCCTCATCGCCGGTGACTGGCCCGAGGAGCGGCGGCTGGAGCTGGCGCTGGCCTATGGGGGTGCGGTTCCTCCTCCTTCTCCCTGGCCGCCGGGCTCGAGGTCGGATTTCCTGGAATCGTTGCACTGGGCCCGCCTCCACCTGGCCTTGCAGTGGATTGGGGCCCGAGGGGACTGGCGTCCCCCGGAGGAACACGACCGGGACTGGGTGGAGGAGGCCATGCTCGCGGCCGACGCTCTCAGCCTCTGAGGGGACCGGTTCCGGATCCGTCGGATCGGGCCACCCGGACTCCGGCAGGCATGGCCTCGTGCCCGGAGAGTCATCCGCGTCACCACAGCAGGAAGATTGCGGCCAGGAGGACCGCGAAGAGGAGGGCGAGGTTCGCCCCGGTCTCTCGAGTGTAGCGGTGAAGGCCTGCCCGCAACCGGCCGATGGGCAGTGGGGGGAGGGGAGAAGGTAAGGTCGCCCGTCGGGCGGCGATCCCTGCGATGCGGGTGGGGAGGGTGGGCATGCGAACGGGGAGTTCGATGGCGGACCACCTTCGCGCGGCCAGGTAGAGCAGTCCACCCAGCCCTGCGGTGGCGGTGAAGTAGAAGATGTCTGTGGGGACAGCCGGAAGGAGGATGGGGAGCGCCACGATGCCCATAGCCAGCGTCATCGTCGCCGGGGCCCTGGACGACACCCTTGCCGGGCCGAGGAACACGCCGATGAGGAGTTTCAGGACCACCGCGATCGTCCCCGCCGCGGCCAGGAAGAAGGCGCCCTCGGCGATTGGCGCACCCGCCAGCGCGTGGTGGATCTCCGCTTTCCCCGTCGAGGCCCGGAGGATGGGAAGGCCCATGAGCACTCCTCCAGCGGCCACGGAGAGGCCGAAGGTGACGGGCATCGCCTTCCACAGTCCTCCGAGCTTGGCGAGTCGGGCGGTTCCGGTGGCCTGGACAATGGTCCCTACCGCCAGGAAGAGGATCGCCTTGGCCGAGGCGTGGCCGGCGATGTGCGTGAGACTTCCGCCCCAGGCGCCGGCCCCGATCCCCGCCAGGATGATGCCGACCTGGCTCACGCTAGACCAGGCCAGCAGCCGTTTCGCGTCGGATTGGACCAGGGCGAGGGCGGCGCCGTACAGGGCACCTGCGAGGCCCAGGGTGAGGACGACCACCTGGAGCGGATCGGCCGAGGGGTGGTCGGCCAGAACCCGGACGATCCCATAGATCCCCGTCTTGATGATCACCCCGGAGAGGAGGGCACTGGCCGGGGCCGGGGCCTTCGCGTGTGCGGCGGGAAGCCAGCCGTGCAGCGGTAGCATTCCCGCCTTCACCCCGAAGCCCAGCACCAGGAGAACCGACGCCGGCGAGTCCGCTCCGGCTGAGTGCAGGATGATGCCTGCCAGGAGGACAAGCCCCCCACGAGCATGGTCCAGAAGTACCGGATGGAAGCCCCACGCGCCCCCTCGCCCTGTCGCACCAGGAGAAAGCCGAGAAGCGCCAGCACTTCGAAAAAGAGGAAGAGGGTGAGAAGGTCGTCGGCCAGAAAGACCCCGAGCACGGCTCCCAGCGCCGCCAGGGCGGGAAGGAGGAAGCGCTTCGACGCACCCCCGAACCACCCCACCGAGTACAGCGTCACGGCCAGCCAGATCACCACGGTGAAGGCGATGAAGTGAACGGAGATCGGGTCCACGGCGAAGGTCAGCCGACCGATGGCGCCGGAGCTCAGGGGTGACATCTCAGCCTCCGAATCCCGATGCGGCGAGGCGGGCGACCTGGAGGGGGAAGCCGGGCAGGGCCGCGCCGATGCCCAGGAGGACCGTGAGGGCCGCCGCGGCCAGGACCGGGATCAGCGTCCGGGCCGGGGGATCGGCTCGCGGTCCCTCGGCCCGGGCGCCGAACCATGCAGTGTGCACGATGGGCATGAGGTACAGCGCCGCCAGGAGGGCTCCGGTGAGGAGCACGGCCAGGGACAGCCAGGCGCCGGCCTGGGCCATTCCGGTGCCGATGACCCACTTGGTCACGAAACCCGAGAGCGGGGGGATCCCGATCATTCCCAGGGACAGGAGGGTGAACGTACCCATCGTCCAGGGCATTCGGCGGGCGACGCCTGCCATCTGGCTCACCCGGCGGACGCCGAGCTGGTGCAGGAGGAGTCCGGCGCAGAGGAAGAGCCCGCCCTTCATGAACGCGTCGAAGGGTGCGGTGCGGTTGATGGCGAAGACCGACGCGCTCTTCTACGCGGAGGACAAGATCCGGGTCAACTCCATCCACCCCGGCTTCATCTGGACCCCCATGGTGGAGAACTTCATGGCGAGCAAGGGGCTTTCTGTCGAGGAAGGCAGGGCGAGCCTGGCAGAGCTGCATCCCATTGGTCGGGTCGGAGATCCCGACGACATCGCCTACGGCGTGCTCTACCTGGCCTCGGACGAGTCGAGTTTCGTGACCGGGAGCGAGCTCGTGATTGATGGGGGGTATACCGCCAGGTAGGGTGTGGCCTCCCGACCAGGCTCTTGCCACCTCCCCGATCCCGGCGCAAGTTGCCCGACGAACCCAACGGCCTGAATCGACGGAGTGCAGAGCCATGATGCCGCAGCCAACGTCCCCGAGCCCCGCGCTCCCCTGCATCGGCCCCCTTCTCCGGGCCGCAGCCGGCCTCGCCGTGGTGGCGGCCCTCGCCTGGGCGCCGACCCACGGGGCGGCCCAGGAGCCGCCCCTGGCCATCCCCATGGAGCTTCCCGCCGGGGTCACCGGCCATTCCGATCAGGTGCCCACCCCCGAGGAGGTGATCGGCCACACCATCGGGGAGACCTACACGAGCGTGCGCCAGATCATCGACTACCTCCGGGCGGTGGATGAGGCCAGCGACCGGGTGGTGATGGGACGGCACGCCACGAGCCACCAGGGCCGGCCCCTGGTGCACGCCATCGTCACCTCGGAGGCCAACCACGAGCGCCTCGAGGAGATTCGGGAGGCCAACCTCCGGCTATCGGACGCACCGGAGGAGGTGGGTGACGAGGAGCTTGAGGGCATGCCGTTGGTGATCTACATGGGCTACTCGGTCCATGGGAACGAGGCCAGCGGGAGTGAGGCGGCCCTCCTTCTCCTCCATCACCTGGCCGCCGGCACCGGACCGGCGGTGGAGGAGGTCCTGGACGACGCCGTGGTGATCATCGACCCGGCGCTGAACCCCGACGGCCGGGACCGCTTCGTCCAGTGGGCCAACGACAACCGGGGCCGGGTGGCCACCTCGGATCCTTACAATCGGGAGCAGAACGAGCCCTGGCCGGGCGGTCGCGGAAACCACTACATGTTCGACCTGAACCGGCAGTGGTGGCCGGCGCAGCACCCCGAGAGCCAGGGTCGTCTGGAGCTCTGGCACGCCTGGCGGCCGCAGCTTCACAGCGATTACCACGAGTTCGGCTCCGACGCCACCTATTTCTTCGAGCCTGGGATCCCCACCCGCGAGAACCCCCACCAGTCGGCCGGCACATTGGAGCTCACCCAGCGGCTGGCCCCGTATCTGGCCCGGAGCCTCGACGAGCTCGGCTCGCTCTACTATACCGAGGAGACCTTCGACGACTGGTTCCTGGGCCTCTCGGGCACCTACCC
>SLNQ01000132.1 GCA_007132965.1 Gemmatimonadota bacterium
CGGCGTCAGGCGGCGTCGGAGCGTCTCACCGATGCACTGGGGCATCGCTTTCGACACTCCTCCTACCCTGACACCGCAAGACCCCGTCCCGGTGGTCCCTGCCCTTCTTCAACGGCCTTTTTGGGCGATTGGATGATCGGCAGTGGATACAGGATCGGGCCGCCCGATCGGGGACCCCGGGCCCCCGCCGCGCCGCCTTCCTACAGGCCGGGGTGGATCTACCTTTAGCGTTTCGGGGTCTTACCATGCCGAGGTGTCGCCCACACCGGCGGTGGCGCGGGCCTCGACGCTGACCAGTCCTTCGAACCAACCGACCGGAGCCCAGTTCACTTTGATCACGCAGCCCCGAAATCCGATGTTCGGACCTTCCCGCAGAAGGGCCCCTGGACCGACCTTGGCCGCCTGGGCTGTGCTGCTGAGCGTCGGGGTGGGTTCAATGACGGCCTGCGCCAGCAGCGAACCCATCGAGGACGCTCGCCCCCTGGACGCAGGCCAACTGGCCCAGAACGCCCAGCGGGCGTCGGAGCTGGACGTGCCTTACCGGCTCGTCTTCGAGTGGTCACTGAATGAGCCCGGCATGCGGCTGCAGGGTCAGGGTGTGGCCCGAATCGAGCCTCCCTACCGGGCCCGCCTCGACCTCTTCGCGCGCAACGGAGAACGGATCACCTCCGCCGCGTTGGTGGATGGCGACCTGCGGGTCCCCGAGGGGCTGCCCAGCTTCCTGCCCCAGTCCACCTTCTTCTGGGGCTCCCTGGGGGTGTTTCGACCTGATCGTTCCATGGGCCTGGCCGGCGGGAGATGGCAGCGCGACGGCCTGGCCGAGTTGAGATACCTCCCAACCGGGAACTCGGAACTCCTGGTTCGCCTCGCCGGCTCCAGGGTACAGGAGATGGTGCGTCGCTCCAACGGGCGTGCCGTCGAGGAGCTGAGGCTCGACATGGTGGAAGGGGAGCGCTTCCCGCGGCAAGCCACGTATCGCGACCTGAGGGAGACCCGGGAACTGAGGCTCACACTGGACACCGTGGAGCATGTTGAAGCGTATCCGTCCGACACCTGGACCCCTCGGAGATGATTCGGGCATGATCACGACCGCATCTCTACGCGTGTATGGCCGGTTGGCTGGGATCCTGATCCTGGCCTTCATGCTGGGCGCATGCAATTACACCTTCCAGGCCGGCGCGGGGCTTCCGCCCCACGTCCGCACCTTGGCGGTTATTCCCTTCGAGAATGAGACGAGCCGGTTCGAACTCACCCAGGAGCTGCACGAGGTGCTCCTGGACGAGCTACCTCGGCAGTTCGGGGTCAACGCGGGAAGCGAGGAGTACGCCGACGCCATCGTCCGAGGATCGATCCGGAACTACAGGGTGGATGCTCCCTCGTATCGAGCCAGTGACGACAGGCAGTCCGCCGAGGTGCTTGAGCGTCAGGTGACCATCACGGTTCAGATCGAGATCATCGACCGGGAAAACAACATGATCCTCTGGGACAATTCCAACCTGTCCGCTCGGGGCGAGTACCTTGAGGCGTCGCAAGTGGAGGAGGATGGCCGTCGGGTGGCCGTCAACCGCCTGGTCCGGGACGTCGTGGACGGCATCCAGTCGAACTGGTGAGCGAACGGTACGCCCCGCCACTGCGACTGGGAACCAGGGGATCCGTCCTGGCCACCACCCAGAGCCGATGGGTGGCTCGCCGCATCGAACGGTTGACCGATCGACAGGTGGAGCTCGTGACGATCGAGACCGCGGGAGACCAGATTCAGGATCAGCCCCTCTCGGAGATCGGAGGTCAGGGCGTCTTCACCCGTGCCCTGGACCGGGCTCTGCTGGATGGCCAGGTGGATCTGGCGGTGCACTCCTTGAAGGACCTGCCCACGGTCTTGGCCGACGGCGTGGCTTTGGCGGCGGTGCCAGAACGGGAGGACGCCAGGGACGTCCTCATGGGTCCTCGGGACGAGAGCTGCACCCTGGGTGCTCTTCCTCCCGGGGCCGTGGTGGGCACGGGGTCCCTTCGGCGACAGGCGCTGGCTCGGGCGTTCCGTCCGGATCTGGAGCTGAGAGGCATACGAGGCAACCTGGACACGCGTCTCCGCCTGGTGGACGAGGGCAAATACGATGCGGTGATTCTCGCTGCCGCCGGAGTTCGGCGACTGGGCTGGACGGACCGTATCGACGAGCACATGGAGCTGGGAAGCTGGCTCCCGGCTCCGGGGCAGGGGGCGCTGGCCGTGGTCATTCGTCAGAACTCAACTGAGCTCCACGCTGCACTTCGCCCCCTGGACCATTTGCCGAGCCGCGCTGCAACCACCGCCGAACGCTCGCTCATGCACACGTTGGAGGCAGGGTGCCAGCTTCCGGTGGGTGCCCTGGGACTTCCCTTCGGCGGCGGCATGCGCCTTCGGGGCATGGTTGCGTCGCCCGACGGGCGACACGCGGTACGGGCTGAAGAAACCGGTGCCCAGGACGACCCGGAGGCACTGGGGCGTGCGGTGGCCCGGCGCCTCCTTGCCATGGGAGCCGACGAGATACTCGCCCAGGTCGATCAGAAGACCCGGTCAACGTCGGACTGAGAAGGGTGTTGAGGAACTGGGGCTCCCAGCGGTGGCGCGCTCCGACTCTCCAATCATCTTGCAAGGCTCGGTCAAGCGGTTCTCCTCCGCCCCCCAGCCTTCAAACAGCCTTCTTGGTCTGTGTTCATCAAATTCCAGGAGCGACTTCGTGCGACGAAATGGACGAGCCGACGACGAACTGCGAGCCTTGGTTCTGGAGACGGGGGTGAGCCCCTACGCCGAGGGCTCGTGCCTCATCGCCACCGGCGACACCCGGGTCCTCTGCACCGCCTCGGTGGAGGACCGGGTGCCGGAGTGGCGTGAAGGGAGTGGAAAGGGCTGGGTGACCGGCGAGTACGGCATGCTTCCACGCTCCACGCACACTCGCCGGAGCAGGGAGTGGGACGGTCCTGGCGGCAGGACCCAGGAGATCCAACGCCTCATCGGTCGATCTCTCCGATCTGTCACGGACCTGGCGGCCCTCGGTCCTCGAACCGTCACCCTGGACTGTGACGTGCTACAGGCCGACGGAGGGACCCGGACGGCCGCGGTCACCGGCGCATGGGTCGCACTGGCTCTGGCGTGCAAACACCTCAAGCAAGAGGGCCGGATCCCGACCTTTCCGGTACGTGAACCCGTGGCAGCCGTCAGCGTGGGAACGGTGGATGGCCGGCCAGTCCTGGACCTGGACTACCCTGAGGATGCCGCTGCCGAGCTGGACATGAACGTCGTGGGCACGGCGGACGGGCGGCTGGTGGAGGTCCAGGGAACCGCCGAGGGTGACCCGTTCGAGCGGGCCGTGCTGGACCGGCTGGTGGAGATGGCCCTCGCCGGGATCGCGCGGCTCGTGGAGGCCCAGAGGGAGCAACTGGCCTCGGCCTCGGACTGATGCGCCTTCTGGTGGCAACCCGGAGCGGACACAAGCTTCGCGAGATCCGGGAGATCCTGGGGGACGTTCGCGGTCTGCGTCTCCTGGACCTGAACGATGCCGGGATCCGGGAGTCGCCGGAGGAAGAGGCGGTGGAGGCCTTCGAGACCTTCGAAGATAACGCACTGGCAAAGGCGACCTACTTCCACGAGGCCAGCGGCCTGCCCACGGTGGCGGACGATTCGGGTCTGGAAGTGGACGCCCTCGAGGGCCGGCCGGGAGTGCGCTCGAAGCGGTTCGCCCCCGGGGGAGAGGACCTGTCGGCCCAGGAGCGGGATTGCCTCAACAACGAGCATCTTCTGACCCTTATGAAAGACGTGAAGCTCCCCGACCGGACGGCACGGTTCGTATGCGTTGCCGCACTGGTGGAGCAGCCGGGCACACACCACCTCTTTCGGGGAACCGTAGAGGGGTTGATCCTGGGGCGACCTCGGGGATGGGACGGATTCGGCTATGACCCGCTGTTTTTCCACCAGCGCCTGGGGCGGACGTTCGCCGAACTGTCGCAGACGGAGAAATCCCGACTCAGTCACCGGGGCGAGGCCTTTCGGGCGGTACGCGCACATCTCCGCTCGGCCGAGGCCGAGGGGGAGGCCAGGTGAACAAAGACCGGTTCAAGCCACGTCACATCGGTCCCACCAGCGACGCAGCAGCCCTGCAAATCGAGTGGGCCGACGGGCACACTTCCCAGTTCACGCCCTGGGAGCTCCGGGTGGCCTGCCCGTGCGCCGGATGCGTCGACGAAATGACGGGCAAGCGGACCCTGCGACCCGAGGACGTGGATCCCGGCGTCCACCCACTGGAGATCAACTACGTGGGGCGGTATGCCCTCTCCTTCCGCTGGAGCGACGGCCACAGCACCGGAATCTACCCCTTCGAGTTCCTCCGTCGGCTCTGCTCGTGCCCGGAGTGCGCCAAGTCCACTCCTCCGGATGGGTCCTGACCAGTTCTGAGGAACCGGTACCCCTGCCGGGCCAACGCTGGTATCTTCGTTGACACTATCCGGCCGGTGGATTTCCCATCCACCCATCCGGGCCCACGGGGCGTGGCGCAGCTCGGTAGCGCGCCTGCTTTGGGAGCAGGAGGTCCCCGGTTCGAATCCGGGCGCCCCGACTAGGTAATCTGCCCAAGACGGTGATCCGCCCGGATCACCGCAGCGA
>SLNQ01000155.1 GCA_007132965.1 Gemmatimonadota bacterium
AGCGAGGTGGGCACCTCGGCCAGCTCTTCCATGGAGGTGCCGAAGAATCCGGGGTCCAGCTGCGGGTGTCCCGGCGGCTCACCTCCCAGGGGGTCGATCTGGGCCAGCTGGTGGCCGTGGTTCCGAAAGGCCTGAATGAGCGCCGCCGCCCGGGCGATCTGGGGAAGGAGGCGGTCGTCGGCCGCGGGGGCAGCCGCCAAGAGGCCCACCTCGGTGCCCGGGGCGGCGGTGGCCTCGGCCCCCTCCGTGTCGGGCGCAGCCTCGTCCGGAGCGACAGGCGCGGCCGTAGGCTGAGAGACGGCGGATTTGGCGGCGGCCGGGCGGCCGTTGCCCTGCAGGGCCTCGGGTACGATGAGCCCCTCCGCCACCAACTGCTCCAGGTCCCGGGAGAAGATCTCCCGCCAGCCCGGGGGGACGGACTCGGGGTTGCGGGAATACTGCTCGTAGAGTTCCTGAGCGTAACCGGCGTTGTAGCCGTCGAAGAGTTTCGAGCTCGACATAAGGTTGTGTCCCGGGGGAGCGTCCCCCATTCATAGCCATGTCCCGGCCTGAGGCCGGGCCCGCGGCCTGGGCGCCGTTCGCCGATTCCGCGTCTCCGATGATTCCCTGTATAAGGTATGAATTTTTCTTCGGGATGCGACCCGTGGAGTCGTGGGGCTTCGGCACGCCGGGGGATCTTCCGGGCCGGGAAACGGGTTTCTCCATGGGCCGCCGCAACGTCCCTGTATCCTTCATCCACACTCTCCAGTTCACCTCACGAGGCCATGGCTGAACCCTCCGTGCAACGGCAGCTCGTCACCGACGAGCCGACCGGCGGCGCTCTTCCGCTCCTGACGAATCCCCGGTGGGGTGAGCGATTTCCCTGGCTTGTCCAGGGCGTGACCACCCGGGACGGGTTCGGCTTCGGCGACCCCGATGGGTCCAGCGCCGATAGTCCCCACGGCTCTCCTGTGGAGGCGCCTGAGCCCTTCGATCTCGGGATCCGGGGCGGCGGCGCCGGTCGGGCCGTTCTGGCGCGGTGGGACCGCCTTCGGCGGGAGCTGGGCATGACCACGGTGGTCCTGGGCCAACAGGTTCATGGCGCCGGCCTCCGGGTAGCCCGCCGAGGAGGCGAGGGACTCCTGCTGACGCCGTCGGCAGACGGCCACCTGACCCGGGACCCGGAGGTCCTGCTGGCCGTGTCGGTGGCCGACTGCGTTCCGGTCTTCGTGGTGGAGCCCCGATCCCGGACGCTGGCTCTCCTCCACGCCGGCTGGCGGGGGGTGGCGGCCGGAATCCTGGAACGGGGCGTCGAGGCCATGTACCGTCGATTCGGCGCCTCGGCCGAGGCCCTGTACCTCTACCTGGGACCGGCCATCTCGGAGGCGCGTTACGAGGTGGGCCCCGAGGTGCACCGGGCCCTGGGGCTGCCCGATCCCGGCGGGCCGGCGACGCTGGACCTGAGGGCTCACCTGGCCCGCCGGGCCGAGGCCGCGGGGGTGCCCCGGGAGCAGGTGGCGGTGTCCGGCCTCTGCGTGCACGACGACCCCCGCTTCTTCTCGCACCGGGGCGGGGACGGGGGCCGGCAAGTGGCGCTCCTGGGATACCGGGGCCGCCCCGGGGCCCGCCAGTGATGGGGGGTGCCGGAGCCCCGGACTCAGCCGGGGGAGGGGCCTCCGCTGGCAGCGCCGCGGGGCCCGCGCCCGGCCTCTGCGGCCGGTGCCGCCACGCCCGCGTGGTGAAGACCCGGCGAGGCTCGCGCTTCTACCTCTGCCGGCTCTCGGAGACCGACGACCGGTTCTCCCGGTATCCGCGCCTTCCCGTCCTCCGGTGTCCCGGCTTCCAGGAGGCGTCGTGATGGCTCCCGAGCTCCCGATCTGGCTGGCGTGGCCCGTCGTGGCGGTCACCGGCCTCTCCCTGGCCCTTCTCCTCCTCTTTGCCGCGCACCGGATGCACCTCCTGCGGCTTTCACGCAGGACACCCCCGCGAGAGGCTTCCCGGTGGGAGGCCCCGCTTCCCATGGTGACGGTCCAGCTTCCCATCTACAACGAGGCGGAGGTGGTCACTCGGTTGGTGGACGCGGCGGCCCGGCTGGACTATCCTCGGGACCGCCTGCAGATCCAGCTCCTGGACGACTCCACCGACGAGACCCGTCACCGGGCGGCCCGCCGGGTGGCCCACTGGCGCGAGCGGGGCGTCCAGGTGGAGCACCATGTGCGAGAGCGCCGCCGGGGGTTCAAGGCCGGTGCCCTGGCCGAGGCTATGCCCCGGGCCCAGGGCGAGTTCATCCTGATCCTGGACGCCGACTTCGTGCCTCCGCGGGACCTCATTCGTCGTCTCCTACCGCCCTTCATGGACCCGGAGGTGGGGATGGTGCAGGCCCGGTGGGACCATCTCAACGAAGAGGCCAGCCTGCTGACCCGGTGCCAGGCGCTGCTCCTGGATGCCCACTTCTTCTTTGAGCAGGGGGGGCGCTACGCCGGCCGCCGCTTCATGAGCTTCAACGGGACCGCCGGAATGTGGCGCCGGCAGGCCATCGAGGAGGCCGGGGGGTGGTCGTGGGACACCCTCACCGAGGACCTGGACCTGAGTTACCGGTGCCAGATGGAGGGGTGGCGCTTCGTCTTCCTCCCCGAGGTGGGCGTGCCCGCCGAGATCCCGGAAGAGGTTCGGGCGCTGGAGGTGCAGCAGAAGCGCTGGGGGCAGGGAGGGATCCAGGGGGGGCGCAAGATCCTGCCCCGCCTCCTTCGCGGCCGGTGGCCGCTCAAGGTGAAGCTGGAGGCCGCGGCCCACCTCATGGCCCACCTGGCCCAGCCCCTGACCCTTGTGCTGGGGGTCATGCTTCTGCCCTCGGCGGTGGCCCGGCGCTCTCTGGGGCTGGAGGAGCTCCTGGTCCTGGACCTGCTGGTGTTTGCCGGGGCGACCCTCTCCTTTCTGGTCTTCTACTCGGCGGCGGGCCGCCGGCGGGGACGGCCGTGGGCCACCCTCCTGCCTACGGCCACCGCCACGCTGGCCCTTGGGATCGGGCTCAACGCGGTGGTGTCCGGGGCGGTTCTCCGGGGGCTCGGCGGGGACAACCGGGATCCCTTCATCCGGACCCCCAAGAGGGGAGAGCGCCGACGTCTCAGGTATCGCCCGCCCCGGGGACAGGTGGATCGGGCCATGAAGTGGGCACTGGCGAGCTGGCTCTGGCTCTGCGCGTTGGCGGCGGTGAGCTGGGGGTACCTGCCCACCCTTCCCTTCCTCCTCCTCTTCGGCCTGGGATACACCTGGCTCCTGGTGGGCGAGCTCCTGGACGACCCGGGACGAGGGCTCAGAGCACGGGTTCCGGGTGCTGCCAGGGAGGCCGTCTCCGGCGACGCCCCTCCTTCGCCTGTAGGTGTCGATTCGCCCGTGGGCGTCGAGCACTTCGCGCACGGGGCAGACCTCGCGCACGGGGACACCTCGTGTGAAGGAGAGCCCGCCATTCACCCGCAGGGAAGCGCGTGAGCACCGGCCAATCCGCACCGGACGTGGTGGCCCTGATCCCCGCCCTGAATGAGGAGGAAGCCCTCCCCGGAGTGCTGGCGGAGCTCCAGGAGGCGGGGATCGGCAGGGTGGTGGTGGTGGACAACGGCTCCACCGACGCCACGCCCCGCGTGGCCAGGGCGGCCGGGGCCACCGTGGTGCGCCAGCCGGAGCGGGGCTACGGGGCGGCGTGCCTGGCGGGAATGGCCGAGATCCGCTCCTGGACGCGTCGTCCGGGGGTGGTCCTCTTCCTGGACGGCGACGGGAGCGACGATCCCGCCGCCGCCCACCGGCTCCTGGAGCCCCTGGAGGCCGGCGCGGCGGAGATGGTGGTAGGGGTGCGGATGGTCGGGGAGTCGGGGGCGGACGGCGGCGTTCCCCTCCACGCCCGCCTGGGGAATCTGGCGGTCCGGCTGGGGGCCCGGCTCCTGCACGGTGCGCGGCTCCGGGACCTGGGGCCCTTCCGGGCCATTCGCTGGTGGGCGCTGGAAGCGCTGGAGATGGACGACCGGAACTGGGGCTGGACCCTGCAGATGCAGCTCCGGGCCCACCATGCGGGACTCGCCTGCCTGGAGGTACCTGTGCCCCACCGAGCCCGTCGCGGAGGCCGTTCAAAGGTGTCGGGGAGCGTGGTGGGGTCCCTTCGGGCCGGAGTGAAGATGCTCTGGGTCCTGGTCAGCGAAATGCGCCGGGGCCTCCGGCCACCCGCGGCTCGCCGCGACGGTCCGCGAGGAACTCCAGGACGGGTTCCAGGGAGGCCCGGGGCGCCTCTTCGGGAGGGAGGTGACCCACCTCCGGAAGGATGACCAGGCGGGCGTCGGGAAGCGCCCCTTCGAGACGCCGACCCGCCTCCACCGGAACGATGCGGTCTTCGGCGCCCCACACCAGGAGCACCGGGAAGCGGAGGTCGCCCAGGCGGTGGGAGACGCGCTCGGCCGCCTCCGGCGACACCTGTCGGGCCGCCCGCAGGATGGCCCTTCGGCGCCGGAGTGAGCGGAGGGGCTCCCGGTAGGTGTCCACCTGCTCCCGGTCCACCGTGTCGGGGTCGTGCACGATTCCCTGGATGCCCTTGCGGAGGGCCATGCGGGGAGGGGGCGCCAGGAGGAAGAGCTCGCCGAGCCCGGGAATCCGGGCCAG
>SLNQ01000060.1 GCA_007132965.1 Gemmatimonadota bacterium
CAGGTCTATCTGTCGCGTCCCGGACAGGGGCCGAAAACGGGTACGCTGGCAGACCTGCGGCCCCTTCCGTTTCCAGCCGACGACGAACGCTTGAGCGAGGAGGTGGACTCCGTGGTCTACGGGGTGGAGCGAAGCCGGTGATCGTGCTCGACACGAGCTTGCTGGTGGCTCACCTGAATCCCCATGACATGCACCACCAGGCCGCCGCCGAGGTCATGACGCGTTTTCTGGACGGCGAGTGGGGCGATGGAGTCCTGCTGGAATACGTTTTTCTCGAGCTGGTCACGGTCATCCAGATGCGGATTGATCACGCCACTGCCGTCTTGGTTGCGGACCAGATGATGGAGGCGGCGGAGCTGGTATTCATTCCCTGCTCCGACGTCTTCCTGCCGAGTCTCGAAACCTTTCGAGCCGAGGGAGAACGAGGGCTCAGCTTTGCAGACGCGGCCGTCGTGACCGTTGCCCGAAAGGTGGCGGACGGCCGGGTCGGCACCTTCGACCTTGGCTTTGAAGGGGTCGAGGGCATCTCGGTCGTTCCAGCGGTTGGCGGCCCCGCCGGTTGATCCCCGTCCCCCCTTGGGGGTATCCTTTCTCGTCAGGCGGGCGCCTCCGCCTCCGGACCGTCACCGGACCCGGAGCTCGGGCCTGCCCCCGGCCGGCGAACCGCGCGTGCATCTCCTGAGCCTCTATCCACCCCCGCGATGGCGACGTCCGAAGACACGCCCCTCATGAAGCAGTGGCGGGAGGCCAAGTCCCGGCATCCCGACGCCTTCATCTTCTTTCGGGTGGGTGACTTCTACGAGCTCTTCAACCGCGACGCGCAGGAGGGCTCCCGCCTTCTGGGGCTCACCCTCACCTCGCGGAACAACGGCGCGGCGGCCGAGGTCCCCATGGCCGGGGTGCCGGCCAAGGCCCTGGACGAGTACCTGGGGCGCCTGGTGAAGTTGGGCCGGCGGGCCGCCATCTGCGAGCAGGTGGAGGACGCGTCGGAGGCAAAGGGGATCGTCCGCCGGGAGGTGGTGGAGACGGTGACGCCGGGGACGGTGGTCCACGACAACCTCCTGGAGGCCCGGCGCAACAACTTCCTGGTGGCCCTCTCGGTCCCTGCCCGGGGTCCTGACGGCAGGGAGGTGGTGGGGTTGGCCGCCTCGGACCTCTCCACCGGCGAGCTCACCGTGCAGGCCGTGCCCCTGGACGGGCTGGGATCGGAGCTGGGCCGGGTGGATCCGGCGGAGCTTCTCCTGCCCCGATCGTTGGACGACCGGTTGAGAGGGGGGGACGACCCGCCTGCAGGGGGAGATGACCGGTTCGCAGGTGCAGGTCAGGCCTCCGGCGACGGAGCCTCCGCGCCCGATCTCCTCCGCCAGGCGCTGGGCCCCGAGGGCCCCGCCCTCCGGGCTACCCGCACCGTCCGCGACGACTGGCTCTTCGACGCCGAGCTGGGCCGGGACGAGCTCCTCCGCCACTACCGGATCCTCTCGCTGGACGGGCTGGGGTTCCAGTCCCACGACACCCCCCTGGTGGCCGCCGCCGCAGCCCTGGTGCAGTACATCCGGGAGACGCAGCCTGCGGGGGCCGAGAACCTGCAGCCCCCTTCCATCCGTCGCCCGGGCCGGGAGATGGTCCTGGACGAGATGACGCGCCGGAACCTGGAGCTGGTGGAGCCGCTGCGGAGCGGCGAGGAGGGGGGGACGCTGGTGGCGGTGCTGGACGACACCGTCACCGCCATGGGCGCCCGCCTCCTCAGGCAGTGGATCCTCCGGCCCCTGGTGGAGCTGGACGAGATTCACCGCCGGCAGGAGACGGTGGCCGAGCTGGTGGAGTCGCCTGAGCTGCGGCGCCGGCTCCGGGAGGCGCTGGAGCCCATCCACGACCTGGAGCGGCTGGCGGGGAAGGTGGGCTCGGGCCGGATCAATCCCCGGGAGCTGCTCTCCCTGGGTCGGTCGCTGGCCCGCCTCCCCGAGCTGAAGGAGGCGGGTGAGGACGCCCGGGCCTCCCTTCTCCGAACCCTCACCGTGGAGATGGACCCGCTGGCCGACGTGGCCCGCCTCATCGACGAGGGCATCTCCGCCGAGGCGCCTCCCAACCTCCAGGACGGGGGAGTCATCCGGACGGGATTTTCCGCCGAGCTGGACGAACTGCGCGCCACCCGGGACGGCGCCCGGGAGTTCATTGCCGGCCTCCAGACCCGGGAGCGGGAGCGGACGGGGATCGGCTCGCTCAAGGTGGGCTTCAACAAGGTCTTCGGGTACTACCTGGAGGTGACGAAGGCGAACCTGGACCGGGTCCCCGACGACTACGTGCGCAAGCAGACCCTCTCCAACGCCGAACGGTACTTCACCCCCGAACTGAAGGAGTGGGAGGAGAAGGTGACCGGCGCCGAGGACCGGATCCTGGAGCTGGAGACCCGGCTCTTCCAGGAGCTCAGGAGCCGCGTGGGCCAGGAGGTGCGACGGCTGCAGGCCGCCGGACGCCAGGTGGCCCGCCTCGATGTGCTCACCACCCTGGCCCAGGTGGCCACCCGCCGGCGCTACGCCCGGCCCCGGCTGCACGAGGGCTTCGAGCTGGAGATCCGGGCTGGTCGCCACCCGGTGGTGGAGACGATGATGCCCTCCGAGGAGTTCATCCCCAACGACCTGACGCTGGACGACGACGGCTGGATCGTGATCCTCACCGGGCCCAACATGGCGGGCAAGAGCACCATCCTCAGGCAGGCGGGGCTCATCCAGCTCCTGGCCCAGATGGGCTCGTTCGTCCCCGCCCACGAGGCCCGCCTCCCGGTGTGCGACCGGATCTTCACCCGGGTGGGGGCCTCGGACAATCTGGCCCGGGGGCAGTCCACCTTCATGGTGGAGATGAACGAGACGGCGGCCATCGTCCACGGCGCCACTCCCCGGAGCCTGGTTCTGCTGGACGAGATCGGCCGGGGAACCTCCACCTACGACGGGGTGTCCATCGCCTGGGCCGTCACCGAGCACCTCCACGAGCACGTGGGGGCCCGGACCATCTTTGCCACCCACTACCACGAGCTCACCCAGCTCGGGGACCTTCTGGACGGCATCAAGAATATGAACGTGGTGGTGAAGGAGGCCGGCGACGAGATCATCTTCCTGCGGCGCTTGGAGGATGGGGGCGCGGACCGCTCCTACGGGATCCAGGTGGGTCGGCTGGCCGGCCTGCCGGACGATGTCATCGCCCGGGCGCGGGAGATCCTCCGGGAGCTGGAGGGAAGCCATTCCGGGGGAGGCGAGGGACTGGGGCGCTCCGGTCGACACGCCCCGGCCTCCGCCGCGCCGGAGCGGGACCAGATGTCCCTCTTCCGGGAGGACCCTCTGGTGGCCCGCCTGCGGGAGGTGGAGCTGGAGGGGACGACCCCCCTGGAGGCGCTGAACCTCCTGGCCGAGCTGCAAGCGGCGGCCCGGGATCGATAGACGGCGGCCCAGGCGCCCACAACCGAATCACGGCACGATCAATACGGAGTCCGACTCGATGCAGATCACCCTTAAGGGCGGAGAGGCGCGGGGGGCCGGCGGCTCCCGCTGGTCCAGCGGCATCTTCCTGGGGCTCGCGGCCCTTTTCCTCCTGGTGGCATGTGGGGGCGAGGGCGAGCTGGAGCAGCCGGTGCCCCTCTACGGAAGCAATCCCATCGAGTACCCCCTGGATCTCTGGGACGAGGGCGCCGAGGGCGCCGCCATCCTCCGGGTGAGGGTCGACGAGCGGGGTCACGTGGACTCGGTGGAGGTGGCCGAGTCGTCGGGCCACGAGGGCCTGGACGCCGCAGCGGTGGCCGGAGCCCGGGAGCTTCGCTTCGAGCCCGGCCGCAAGGACGGAAAGCGGATCCGTATGTGGGCCACCCTTCCGGTGGAGTTCTCCACCCGCCCCACCCCCGTGGACCAGGACTGATCGGATGAGCGAACGGCACCGGAGGCCGTACGACAACGTGACCGAGCTGGTGGGGTGGACGCCCCTGGTCCGCCTGAACCGGGTGGCCCAGGGGATCCGCACGCCGGTCTACGGAAAGTGCGAGTTCATGAACCCGGGCGGCTCGGTGAAGGACCGCATCGGCCAGGCCATCGTGGAGGCCGCCGAGGCCGAGGGTCGATTGGGCCCGGGGGGGACCATCGTGGAGGCCACCTCGGGCAACACCGGGCTGGCCCTGGCCATGGCGGCCTCGTCCCGGGGCTACCGCTGCATCTTCGTCATGCCCGACAAGATGAGCCACGAGAAGCGGAAGCTCCTGAAGGCGTTCGGTGCCGAGGTGGTCATCGTTCCCAGCGACGTGGGGCCCGATCATCCGGACCACTACACGCAGCGTGCCCGCACCATCGCCGAGGAGATCTCCGGTGCGGTCCTGGCGGATCAGTTCTACAACCCGGCCAACCCCCAGGCCCACTACGAGTCCACCGGTCCCGAGCTCTGGGAGCAGACCGAGGGGCGGATCACCCATTTTTTTGCAGGGGCCGGCACCGGGGGCACCATCACCGGCACTGCCCGCTACCTCAAGGAGCAGAATCCCGAGGTGCAGATCGTGGGGGTCGATCCGGTGGGCTCGGTCCTGGCCACCTACTTTCACACCGGCGAGATGCCCGAAGGCCAGGTCTATCAGGTAGAGGGGCTGGGCAACGACAAGATCCCCGGCGCCCTGGACCTGGAGCTGGTGGACGACTACGTGACGGTCACCGACGCCGAGGCCTTCCGCATGGGGCGCCGGCTCACCCGGGAGGAGGGCCTCTTCGTGGGGGGCTCGTCGGGGCTCATCGTCCACGCCGCCCTGGAGCGGGCCCGGGAGCTGGACGACCCCGACGCCCTGGTGGTGGCCGTCCTCTGCGACTGGGGCGAGCACTACCTGAGCAAGATGTACGACGAGACCTGGCTCGCCGAGCACAAAATCTCTCTGAATGGAGAGATTTCGGCGCCTGGAGGGGAGCGCGACGGGTGAGCGACGAGCCCCTCTACGTGGCGGTGCTCATGGGCGGAGCGTCCGGCGAGCGCAACGTCTCACTGGCCTCGGGCACCCAGGTGGCCCGGGCCCTGCGGTCGCTGGGGCACCGGGTGGTGGCGGTGGATACGGCCCGGGGCGTGCTCACCTCGGAGGAGGAAGAGCGGATCCTGGCCCGGGGCGTGGGAGCCGAGCCGCCTGCCGGGCTCGGCGCCGACCTCCTGGAAACCGGCGACATCAGTCGCCTGACCCGCCTGCCGGAGCTGGAGGGGGTGGATGCGGTCTTCCCGGCGCTCCACGGCGGGAGCGGAGAGGACGGCACCTTGCAGGCCCTCCTGGACCTCACCGGATTCGTGTACGCCGGCAGCGGGCGGCTGGGATGCACCCTGGCCATGGACAAGGAGGTCTCGAAGCGGCTCTTCCGTGACGCCGGGATTCCCACACCCGACTGGCTGGCCTCGCCGGTGGAGCTGGAGCGGGTGGAGGAGGAGCTGGGGCTTCCGGTCATCGTGAAGCCGCCCTCGGGAGGCTCCACCCTGGGACTCACCCTGGCCCACGACCGCGCCGAGCTGGAGGCGGCGGTGGCCGAGGCGCGCCGTTACGAGGACCGCATCCTCTTTGAGCGGTATGTCAAGGGAAGGGAGCTCACCGTGGGGATCGTGGGGGACCGGGCCCTCCCGGTAGGTGAGATCATCCCCGCCAACGAACTCTTCGACTACGAGTGCAAGTACCAGCCCGGGATGGCCCGGGAGATCTTCCCGGCCGACATTTCCACCGACACCGCCCGGCGGCTGCAGGCGCTGGCCCTGGCGGTGCATCGGACCCTCTTCCTGGACGATTTCTCCCGGGTGGACTTCATCGTGGATCCCCAGGGGGAGGCCTGGTGCCTGGAGGCCAACGCGCTGCCGGGCCTCACCGCCACCTCGCTCCTTCCCCAGGCCGGCGAGGCCGGAGATCTCCCCTTCCCCCGCCTCTGCGAGGAGATCGTCCGGCTGGCCCTCCGGCGACGGGCCCGACGCCCCGACGCGGGAGACCCTGCGTCCTGAGCGGGTCGGGGGAACACCCTTCGGGCCGGCGGGTTGAACCGGCAGGTGCCGAGGGGTAGGATGAACGCTCCCGGCCCTTCGCCTGATCCGCCCCTTCCGTCGGTACCGCGCGCCCCATGTCGTACGGTTCGCCACGATTCGCCTTCGGCTACCGCCTGACCCCCTGGGTCAAGCGCTTGCTCATCGCCAATACGGCGGTGCATCTCCTGGCCGTGCTCATCGGCCAGGGCGGGCAGCTCTTTCTGTGGGAATGGTTCGGCTTCACCCCCGCCGAGTCCTTCTACAAGCCCTGGGGCGCGGTGACCTACATGTTCCTGCACGGGGACATCTGGCACCTCCTCATGAACATGCTGGTCCTCTTCTTCTTCGGGCCGCCGCTGGAGGAGCGCTGGGGCTCGAAGGGCTTCCTCCGCTACTACGTTCTCTGCGGGCTCGGGGGCGCGGCCCTCTCCTTCGTCTTCGCCTTCGGCACCTCCGTCATCGGGGCCTCGGCGGCCATCTACGGGATCATGCTGGCCTTCGCCTGGTACTGGCCCGAGTCGCCCATCTACTTCTGGGGGATCTTCCCCATCAAGGCGAAGTGGCTGGTGGGGTTCTTCTTCGTGCTCACCTTCGTGTCGGCCTTCGCCGGCGCCGGCGGTGGGGTGGCCCACTTCGCCCACCTGGGCGGGCTGCTCGCGGGGCTCCTCTACCTGCGCACCGACGGCACCCTGGGAGCTCGCCTGGGCAAGTTGAAGGAGGCGGCCCGGGTGGAGCGGCTGGCCATCGTGCCCCGGGACGACGACTCCCGGGAAGAGGCGGAGAAGGGAGGCCGACGTCGGTCCGGTCGCTCCAGCGAGTCCCGCATGCCCGATGATGAGCTCCTGGACGAGGTGGACCGGATCCTGGACAAGATCTCCGAGACCGGGATCCAGTCGCTGACCGAGAAGGAGAAGGGGTTGCTGGACGAGGTCTCCCGGCGGCGGCGCTCCAACTGACCGGCCGTCCGGCTCCCGGGCTGGCGTTGGGCCC
This sequence comes from Gemmatimonadota bacterium, assembly GCA_007132965.1. GTDB lineage: Bacteria > Gemmatimonadota > Gemmatimonadetes > Longimicrobiales > Gaopeijiaceae > PWLA01. The sequence goes on from SLNQ01000060.1 coordinate 6,997, forward strand.
CCGCGGCCCTTAGCGTGGATTCGTTCGCATCCGCGCACCTCCTTCCCGAACCGCTCATGTCCCGTTCCGTGTCTCCCGTGGGCTTGGCCGCCCTCGTCCTCCTGGCCGTGGTCCTGGCCCCGGCCTCGGCTCTCCAGGCCCAGGTTCCCACTCCCCTTGAGCACTTCGGTCACGAGATCGGCGCCGACCGGGAACTGGCCGACTGGGAGAGCCTCCTGGCCTACTACGAGCGAGTGGCGGCGGCGAGTCCCCGGGTGCAGATCGACACCATGGGAACCACCACCCGGGGCCGCCACATGGTGAAGCTCACCATCTCGGACCCGGCCAACATGGACCGCCTGGACGAGATCCGGGAGACGAACCAGACGCTGGCCGACCCCCGTCGGATCCGCGACGACGCCCACCGCGACGAGCTCCTGGCGGAGGGGAGGGCCGTGGTCCTCATCACCAACCACATCCACTCCTTCGAGGTGGGGTCGGGCCAGATGCCGGCGTCGCTGGTGTACCGGCTGGCCACCTCCCAGGAGCCCCGGGTACTGGAGATCCTGGAGAACGTGGTCCTGGTGAACGTGCCCTCGCTGAATCCCGACGGGACCCAGTACGTGGCCGACTGGTGGAACCGCTGGCGGGGCACCGAGTTCGAGAGCGCTCCGCTGCCCTGGCTGTACCACTGGTACGTGGGCCACGACAACAACCGTGACTGGTACGCCATTCGGCAGGTGGAGACCGAGCTCACCGTGCGCCACGCCCACAACCACTGGCGTCCCCACATCGTGCAGGACCACCACCAGCTCTGGGCCGACAACCTGCGGATCTGGGTGCCCCCCTACCAGGATCCGTGGGAGCCCAACATCGATCCGGCCCTCATCGGCGCCACCAACCAGCTGGGCTCGTACGTGGCCTCGGAGCTGCTGGCTGAAGGGAAGAGCGGGGTGGGCACCTACTCCATCTTCGACGCCTTCACCCCGGCCCGGGCCTACCAGCACCACCACGGGGGGGTGCGGATCCTGGTGGAGGTGGCCCGGGCCGACTGGGCCGCCCCGGTGGAGCTCACTCCCGACGACCTGAGTGCCCGGCGGGGGGCCGACCCCCACACGCCCACCTGGAACCACCCCCGTCCCTGGCCTGGCGGCGAGTGGGGGATCGGCGACATCGTGGAGTACATGGAGTCGGCGGCCATGGCGGTGTTGACCCACGCCGCACGGAACCGGGAGTACTGGGTCCGCAACTTCCACGGCATCCAGGCCCGGGCGGTGGAGGGCTGGGACGAGTGGCCCGCCGCCTGGATCCTTCCCCCGGCCTCCGAGCAGTACGACCCGGTGCGGCTGGAGGACCTGGTCCGGATCCTGCACCTGGGCGACGTGGAGATCCACCAGGCCGAAGCCCCCTTCACCACCGATGCCGGTTCGGAGGGAGGGGTCCGGGAGTGGCCCGAGGGGAGCTACGTGATCCCCATGGGGCAGCCCTTCGCCTCCTTCGCCCAGGCCCTCCTGGAGCGGCAGGACTACCCTGATCTGCGGCTCTACCCGGGGGGTCCGCCCCAGACCCCCTACGACGTTACCGCCCACACCCTGCCCCTGCTCATGGGCGTCGAGGCCCATGCGGTGGACACTCCCGTCGATGCGACCCTGTCCGACGTGATCCCCGTCCCCGAGCGCATCACCTATCCCCTTCCGTCGGAGCTCGTCGGGGCCGGAGCGCCGCGGGTGGGCGTCTTCAAGGGATGGGGCGAGTCGCAGCCTTCCGGGTGGACCCGTTGGACGCTGGACCGGCACGAGCTGCCCTACGACACCCTCATGCAGGTGCACGTGCGGGAGGGCGACTTCCGGGATGGGGTGGACGTGGTCCTCTTTCAGTCCCGGGGGGCGGGCTCCATCGTCGAGGGGTATTCGTCCGACGTCATCGCCGAGCCCTACGCCGGGGGCATCGGTCAGGAGGGGCTGGAGCACCTGCGGGAGTGGGTGGAGGCGGGGGGGCGGATCGTGGCGGTGGAGTCCGCCGCCGACCTCTTCATCGACCTCTTCGACCTGGAGGTGGGCCGGGAAGGACAGGGAGTCGAGAGCACCGAGTTCTTCGTGCCCGGCTCCATCCTGCGCATGAACCTGGAGGACCACCCCTTCGTGGCGGGTCTGGAGGCCGAGACCGTCGCCTGGTTCCGAGGCGGAGGGGCGGGCGGAGGCTCCCGGGCCTTTACCGTGGAGGATCCCCGGGTGGAGATCCTGGCCCGCTATGGTGAGGGCGATCCCCTCCTGTCGGGGTGGCTCATGGGCCCCGAGTACGTGGCCGGCGGTCCCGCGCTGCTCCGGGCCGAGGTGGGCCAGGGGGAGCTGATCCTCTTCGGCTTCCAGCCCGACTACCGGGGCCAGTCGTCGGCCACCTGGCCCCTCCTGCTGAGGGGATTGGCGGGTGGGGGGTGATCAGTGCCCGGCCGCGTGGCCGTCCTTTCTCGGATCCGAGCCGGCGGCCCACCCCTGGGACAGCTTCTGGATGATCTGGGCGCCACCCACCGCTCCGGGACCAATGAGGGTGACGTCGTGCCCCCGGGCCTGGAGCGCCTGGCGGACGGCGTCGCCGATACCGGCCTCCATCCCCACCCGCAGCCCCGAGTAGTGGCGGAAGCGGTCGGCGTCGACGGCCTCCTGCGGGTCCATGCCGAAGAGGACCATGTTCAGCAGGACCTGCACATGGCCCTGGGGCTGCATGGCGCCGCCCATGACCCCGAAGCTCAGGTAGGGCTCCTCGCCGCCGTCGTCGGCCACCCGGGTCACGAACCCGGGGATGATGGTGTGGAAGGGCTCCTTGTTCGGCGCCACGGTGTTGGGGCGGTCCGGCTCCATGGTGAAGCCGGCGCCCCGGTTCTGCAGGTGGAACCCGGTACCGGGGACCACCACCCCCGAGCCGAAGCCGTAGTAGACCGAGTTGATGAGTGAGACCATGGTGCCGTCCTGGTCCGCCACGCTCAGGTAGATGGTCTCGCTGTGGGTGGCGGCGTCGCCGGGGTCGGGGGTCTCCATGGCCCGGTGCGGGTGGAGGAGCTCCCGGCGGGCGTCGATGTAGGGGTCGGAGAGGAGCGCGGCGGGATCCACCTCCATGAAGCGGGGGTCGGCCACGTGCCCGTCAAGGTCGGCGTAGCCCACCTTCTTGGCCTCGATGAGGTGGTGAAGGTACTCGGCCGAGTTGTGGCCCATGCGCTCCAGCTCGAAGGGCTCCAGGAGCCGGAGCATCTGCAGGGCGGCGATCCCCTGACCCGGCGGCGGGATCTGCCAGAGTCGGTAGCCGCGGAAGTCGGCCGAGAGGGGTTCCACCCACCGGGACTCGTGGTTGGCCAGGTCGTCCAGGGTCAAGAACCCTCCCAGCTCCCGGACCCCGTCCGCCACCCGCTGCCCCAGCGAACCGCCGTAGAGCGCTTCAGGACCCTCGGCGGCGATCTGCCTGAGGGTTCCGGCGTAGTCCGGGTTTCGGAACCACTCGCCGGCTTCCGGCGCTCGCTCGCCGTCCACAAGGAAGGTGGCCCGGGCCCCTTCGTCGGCTTCCAGCACGCCCACCTCGCCTGCCCAGTCCGAGGCCACCACCGGTGACACGGGAAAGCCCTCCTCCGCCAGACGGATCGCCGGCTCGAGGGCCTCGGCCAGGCTGATGGTGCCCCAGCGTTCCAGGAGATCGGCCCAGCCCTGGAGCGCCCCGGGCACCGTGATGGCCTCGGCGCTCCGGTTGGGGATGCTTTCGTGGCCCGCCTCCAGGAGGGCGTCCCGAGTCATGAGGGAGCCGGATCGGCCGTGGGCGCTGAGGCCCTCCAGCCGCTCCTCGTCCGCCGGCCAGACCAGGGCGAAGAGGTCGCCGCCCAGCCCCGTCATGTGGGGCTCCACCACGGTGAGGACCACGGCGGCGGTGACGGCGGCATCCACCGCGTTTCCGCCTTCCTCCAGCACCCGCAGTCCGGCGCTGGTGGCCAGGGGTTGGCTCGTGGCGATGGCACCCCGGGGAGCGTAGACTGCCGACTGGCCCGCCGCCGATGCCCGGAGCGTCTGAGCCTCCAGGCCGGCCGATTCGGACATGGTCATGGCCGGTGTCGCCAGAAAGAGTACAGGGAGCAGCCAAAGGAACTGGGCACGAGAACGGAGCATGGGGGCACCATGGTGAAGTTCGACGTAGAGGCGAGGAAGGGAGTTTGACATTCATCGTACGGCCCCATCCCCGACCGGGGCCAGCCCCGAGACTCCGGGACCCCGGGGTGCCACGCCCCCCCGGCCCTGCCTATATTTCAAAGAGCAGGGTGTCGTCGGGCCCCGGCCGCCTCATCCAGGAGCGCGGTCGGCCCGGTGCATCGGATCATCCGGACGCGCTCGAACCCCCGCCGGGGACGCGTCCTGGCCAACACCTCACCCGGCGGCAGGAGGACTCGGTGGCCGGCCACAACAAATGGTCCCAGATCAAGCGGAAGAAGGCTGCCATTGACCAGAAGCGCGGCAAGATCTTCAGCAAGCTCAGCCGCGAGATCAGCGTCGCTGCCCGGGAGGCCGGGGGCGATCCGGACTACAACCCCCGGCTTCGCCTGGCCATCGACACGGCCAAGGCCGAAAACATGCCGCAGGAGAACATCGAGCGGGCCATCAAGCGGGGGACCGGTGAGCTGGAAGGGGTCCGCTACGAGGACGTGGCCTACGAGGGATACGGCCCCAACGGCGTGGCTCTCTACATCACCACCACCACCGACAACCAGAAGCGCACGGTGGCCGAGCTCCGCCACATCCTGGAGAGCCACGGCGGCAACCTGGGCCAGGAGGGATCGGTGGCGTGGCAGTTCGATCGCAAGGGGCAGATCTTCGTGGACGCCAACCGGTTTCACGAGGAGGCCGTCCTGGAGGCGGCCCTCGAGGCCGGAGGCGAGGACATGACCCGCCAGGGTGATGAGTTCATCATCGTCACGGCGGTGAGCTCCTTCCACCAGGTTCAGGAGGCCCTGAAGAAGACCAAGCTCGAGTTCTCCCACGCCGAGCTGGCCATGATCCCCAAGAACGAGATGGCGGTGAGCGGCCGCGAGGCCGAACAGTTCCTGAAGCTCCTGGACGCTCTGGACGACCACGACGACGTCCAGAAGATCTACTCCAACGCCAATATCGACGAGCAGGTGATGGCCGAGGCCATGTCGTGATGGGGGGCCACTCGTGACGGCTCCCCGGAAGCGGATCGTGGTGGTGGGCATCGACCCGGGCACCACGGCCACCGGATACGGAGTGGTGGCCCGGGAGCCCGGCGGCGAAGCGACGCTCCTGGAGTGCGGCGTCTTCCGCACCACCGCCAAGGCGCCCCTTCACGCGCGCATCCGGGAGATCTTCGAGGGAGTGGACCAGGTGCTGGAGCGGTTTTCACCGGACGTGGTCTCGGTGGAGGCTGTCTTTCAGGGGAAGAACGCCCGGAGCGCCCTGGTGCTGGGGCATGCCCGGGGGGCCGTCCTGGTGGCCGCTTCCCTCCGGGACCTGACCATCGCCGAGTATGCGCCCCGGGAGATCAAGAAGGCGGTGGTCGGCAATGGAGGGGCCACAAAGGACCAGGTGGGGTTCATGGTGCAGGAGCGACTTCGGTTGAAGGAGCCCCCCACCCCTTCGGACGCCGCCGACGGCGTGGCCGCCGCCCTCTGCTACCTGACGCTGGCCGTGGATGGGCGACTGGCCGGAGTCCTGCCCCACCGCTTCGCTCCCAGGAGCGCCGACGCATGATCAGCCGAGTGCGGGGCACCCTGGTGGAACTGGAGGGGGAGCGGATCGAGGTGGCCACACCCGGGGGGCTCACCTACGAGATCCTGGTACCGCTCACCGTGGCCGAGCGGCTGCCCATCGTCGGAGAGCAGGTGGAGCTTCGCACCCTCTACCTGGTGCGGGAGGACCTGGCCGTGCTGTACGGCTTCATGGAGCCGGTGGAGCGAGAGCTCTTCGAGCTCCTCCTGACGGTGAGCAAGGTGGGGGGGAGTCTGGCCCTGAAGCTGCTGTCCGCCTACTCCGCTCCCCGGCTCGTCCGTGCCCTCACCAGCCGCGACGTCCCGGCCCTCACCCAGGTGTCCGGCGTCGGAAAGAAGATCGCCGAGCGGCTGGCGCTGGAGCTCTCGGACAAGGCCGACAAGCTGGACGTGGGCGGCGTCGGTGCGGACGGTGCGCCGGCGGAGGGGGCCCAGGCGGCGGTCCAGGCCCTCACGGCGCTGGGCATGTCGTTTCAGGAAGCGGAGAAGGCCGTGCGGGCGGTCCTGGAGGAAGAGGACGGCCAGCCCAGCACCGACGAGCTCGTTCGCCGCGCCCTGGCCCAGTGATGCCGGCGCGCGCGGTCCCCGTCCCCTTCGGCACCGGCAGGGAGGTCGCATGAGCGCACGCCACGAGGTCACCACCCCCGAGGCCCTCACGGAAGACCAGGGGGTGGAGCCCTCCCTGCGGCCCACGCGATTGGACGAGTTCGTGGGGCAGGAGAAGGTGAAGGAGTCGCTGTCCATTGCCATCGAAGCGGCAAAACAGCGAGGCGAGCCCCTGGACCACACCCTCTTCCACGGTCCCCCGGGGTTGGGAAAGACGACCCTGGCCGCCCTCATGGCCGCCGAGATGGGGGTGGGTCTGCGGACCACCAGCGGTCCGGTTCTGGAGAAGCCCGCCGACCTGGTGGGGCTGCTTTCGAACCAGGAGCAGGGAGACATCCTCTTCATCGACGAGATCCACCGGCTCCGGCCCATCATCGAGGAGTTTCTCTATCCGGCCATGGAGGACTACAAGGTGGAGATCCGGATCTCCGACGGGCCCAAGGCCCAGACCATGACCATGGAGATCGCCCGGTTCACCCTGGTGGGGGCCACGACCCGCTTCGGGCTCCTCACCGCGCCCATGCGGGCCCGCTTCGGGATCGTCCAGAGGCTCAACTTCTACCCGCCCGAGGAGCTGGCCCGGATCGTGGCCCGCAGCGCCTACCTCCTGGACGTCCGGACCACCGACAAGGGAGCCGTCGAGCTGGCTCGTCGGGCCCGGGGCACGCCACGGGTGGCGAACCGGCTCCTGCGGCGCGTCAGGGACTACGCCCAGGTCCGGGCCGATGGAGTCATCGATGCCGAGGTGGCCCAGGCGGGGCTGGCCATGCTCGACGTGGACGAATACGGCTTGGACGAGATGGACGGCCGGATCCTCCGGACGATCCTGGAGAAGTTCGAGGGCGGGCCGGTGGGCCTCTCCTCGCTGGCGGTGGCGCTGGGCGAGGACACCGGCACGTTGGAGGAGGTCTACGAGCCCTTCCTGATCCAGGAGGGCTTCCTCATGCGCACGCCCCGGGGACGGGTGGCCACGCCCCGGGCCTACCGGCGCTTCGGGTTCACCCCGCCCGACGACCTGGAGGACCAGGCCTCGCTCTTCCGGGAATGAGCCGGGACCTCCGGAGGACGGCCAGCTACGACTACACCCTCCCTGAGGGGCTGGTGGCCCGGTATCCGGCCCAGCGGCGTGACCAGAGCCGACTCCTGGTGGTGCCCCGGGGAGGCGGTCCGGAGCCCCCGCTCCGGCACCTCAGGTTCCATGCCCTGCCCCGGCTCCTGGCCGCAGGCGACCTCCTGGTCCTGAACGAGAGTCGGGTTCTCCCGGTCCGGCTCCTGGGGCGCAAGCCCACCGGCGCGCCCTCGGAGGTGCTTCTGCTCCGGCCGGCGGACCCGGACTCCGATCCGCACCTGTGGGAAGCGCTGGTGCGCCCCGGCTCGAAGCTCAAGCCCGGACGGCAGGTCCAGGTCACCGCCTCCGACGGGGAGGTCCTGAAGGTCCACATTGTGGACGGCCTGCCCGGAGGTGGACGGTTGGTCCGGCTCGAGACCCGGCGGGGGGTGGAGTCGGCGCTGGAGCACTTCGGTGAGGTTCCCCTTCCGCCCTACCTGGACCGGGAGGCCGAGCCCCTGGACCGGGAGCGCTACCAGACCGTGTACGCCCGGTGCCCGGGCTCGGTGGCCGCGCCCACCGCCGGCCTCCACTTCACCCCGGAGCTCCTGCAGGAGATCGAGGCCATGGGGGTGGAGGTGGAGCGGGTGGTTCTCCACGTGGGGCCCGGCACCTTTCGGCCGGTGGAGGTGGAGCGGGTGGAGGACCACCAGATGCACCGCGAAGTCTGGGAGGTGCCGGAGTCGGCCGCCAAGGCCGTCGAGCGGACCCGGGAGCGGGGCGGCCGGGTGTGGGCGGTGGGCACTACGGTGGTGCGGACGCTGGAGAGTGCCGCCGCCGGCTCCGGGGGGGTCAGGGCCGGAGGGGGCGAGACGGAGCTCTTCATTGCCCCGGGGTACCGGTTCCAGGTAGTAGATGGCCTCGTCACCAACTTCCACCTTCCCCGTTCGACCCTCCTCATGCTGGTCTCGGCCTTTGCCGGTCACGCCGCCACCATGGCGGCCTACCGGGAGGCCATCCGGGAACGCTATCGGTTCTACTCCTACGGCGACGCCATGGCGGTGGTGCCGGCGTCGTAGGGCGTGCCTGCGGCCGGATCCCCGCGTCTGCCCGGAAGCGGTTATCTTTTCCGGCTGTGGGTCGTGGCCGACGGGGCCGGTCCCACGATTCCAGGGGCAGGCGCGGCTCCAGCGCGCCTGCCGCCCCCTCGATCCCTGCCAGCCTTCTGCTTCCATGTCTCCGGACTCCGCCGCCGCGGCCGACCCAGACTTCGCCTACCGCCTCGAGAACACCGAGGACGCGGCGAGGAGCGGGGTGTTCCGGACGCCCCACGGCCCGGTGTCCACCCCGGCCTTCATGCCCGTGGGGACGCTGGGGGCGGTGAAGACCCTCTCTCCCGAGGAGGTCGCCGACACGGGGGCCCACATGATCCTGGCCAATACCTACCACCTCTTCCTGCGCCCGGGTCACCGGGAGGTCCGACGACTGGGCGGACTCCACCGTTTCATGCGCTGGGACGGCCCCATCCTCACCGACTCCGGGGGCTACCAGGTCTTCTCCCTGGCGCACATGAACCGGATTACCGACGAGGGGGCCGAGTTCCAGAGCCACATCGACGGTTCCAGGCACCTCTTCACTCCCGAGTCCGTCATGGAGATCCAGCGGATTCTGGGAGCCGACGTGGTCATGGCGTTCGACGAGTGTCCGCCCGGCGGCTGCGACCGGGCCACGGCACGGCAGGCCAACGAACGCACCCTGCACTGGCTCGAACGGTGTCGTCGGCGCTTCGGGGAGATCGGCCGGGAGGGGCTGGGACCCGAGGCGCTGGGGGACGTCCGATCCGACGCCTCCACCGGCGAGGCCCGACTGGCGGCGCTGCGGGACCCCGCCAACATCCCGCCGCAGGCCCTCTTTCCCGTCCTCCAGGGAAACGTGTACCCCGACCTCCGGCGGGAACACGCCCGGCAGATCCGAGACATGGGCGACTGGGAGGGGTTGGCCATCGGAGGCCTGTCGGTGGGCGAGGCCAAGGACCAGATGTGGGAGACGCTGGAGGTGCTGGACCCCGAGCTGCCCCGGGATCGACCTCGCTACCTCATGGGGGTGGGGTATCCCGATGATCTCCTGGAAGCCATTGCCCGGGGATGCGATCTCTTTGACTGCGTGGCGCCCACCCGGAATGCCCGTCACGGCACGGCCTGGACCCTGGACCAGGGTCAGGTGAACTTGAAGGCCGCCCGATTCAAGCGAGACACCCGGCCCCTGGACTCGGAGTGCGATTGCTACGGGTGCGGGCGCTTCGACCGGGCCTACCTCCGACACCTGGTGGTGGCGGGCGAGGCGTTTGCCCACCGCCTGATCTCGCTCCACAACATCCGCTTCCTGATCCGACTGGCCCAGGAGAGTCGCCGCCGGATCGGAGACGGCACCTTCGGGAGCTGGAGCCGGGACTGGCTGGAACGGTACCGCACGGCGAGGGGGTAGGCTGGTCTACGACCGTCGAAACGGATCCCGGCAGACGGACCCTGCATGACGAACCCTGACACGACGAACACACGGAGCGAGCGGTGATCGATCCTTCAGTCGGACTCCTTCTGGCCCCTGGGGGTGAAGAGGGTGGTGGCGGCCTCATGGTCCTCCTCATCAACTTCGGTCTCATCTTTCTCATCTTCTACTGGCTCCTGATCCGGCCGCAGCGAAAGGAACGGGAGCGACACAAGGAGATGGTGCTGGGGCTCAAGAAGGGCGACCAGGTGGTAATGAACGGAGGGATCGTGGGGACCATCGTCCACGTGCGCGAGCACCGGCTGACCCTGAAGACGGCCGACAACACCCGCCTGGAGGTGGACCGCCACATGGTGGGCCGGAAGGTGGATGACCAGGAAGAGAGCTGAGCCCATGGCGGTTCGAGACATCGTCCTGCTGGGGGACCCGGTGCTTCGGGAGCCGGCCCGGGAGGTGGAGACCTTCGACGAGGAGCTCCAAACCCTGGTGGATGACATGTTCGCCACCATGGTGGTGGCGGAAGGGGCCGGGTTGGCGGCGCCTCAGGTGGGGGTGTCGCTCCGGGTACTGGTGGCCGACGTGCGCCACAGCGAGGGCGAGCACGCCCGGGCGGCGCTGGTGAACCCCCGGGTGGTGGAAAACGGCTCCGAGCTGGACAAGGAGCCCGAAGGGTGCCTCAGCATCCCCGGGGTGCGGGAGGTGGTGGAGCGCCCGTGGTCGGTGGTGGTGGAAGGGACCGATCCCGCCGGCGAACCGGTTCGGATCGAGGCCGAGGGGCTCTGGGCGCGGGTGCTCCAGCACGAGATCGATCATCTGAACGGCGTGCTCTTCATTGACCACCTCTCACCCCTCAAGCGACGAATGCTCCTGAAGCGCTACCGCAAGCTTCGCAGCGAGGAGGACGCCGGTTCATGAGGATTCTCTTCTGGGGCACCCCTGATTTCGCCGTGCCCTCCCTGCGGGCCCTCATGGGGGAAGGCCACCACGTGGTCGGGGTCGTGACCCAGCCCGACCGACCGGCGGGACGGGGTCGGAAGCTCAGGGCCTCAGCGGTGCGCGAGGCGGCAGAGTCGGAGGGGCTCCCCGTCCTCACCCCGGAGGCTCCCCGAGGGGAGGAGTTCGTGGCTCGCCTCCGGGAGTTGCAGCCGGAACTTTCGGTGGTGGTGGCGTACGGGCACCTCCTTCGTCCGCGGGTGCTGGAGCTGCCGGACCGGGGGTCGGTGAACGTGCACGCCTCCCTTCTCCCGGAGCTCAGGGGGCCGGCTCCGGTGAACTGGGCGATCATTCGCGGACACCGCCGCACCGGGGTCACCATCATGCAGATGACCGAGGGGATGGACGAGGGCCCCATCCTCCTGCAGCGCGAGGTGCCCATCGCCCCGGACGACACGGCCACGGGCCTTTACCTGCGCCTGGCCGAGCTGGGGGCCGAGGCGCTCATTGAGGCCCTGGCCCTCATGGAGGCGGACCTCCTGGAGCCCAGGGAACAGGATGATCGGCGGGCCACTTACGCGCCCAAGGTGGATCGACAGACCGCTCGGATCGACTGGACCCTTTCGGCTCGTGAGGTGGCCGACCGTATCCGCGGCATGGACATGGTCCCGGGCGCCTGGACTCTCCTGGACGAGGAGCCCGTGAAGCTCTTCGTGCCCCGCGTGGTGGAGGCGGACGCCCCCGGGGAGCCCGGCCAGATCCTGGTGGCGGACCCGGATCGAGGGCTGGTGGTGGCCACGGATGGAGGAGGAGCGGTGGAGCTGGCGGAGGTACAGCCGCCGGGCAAGCGACGGATGGGGGCCGAGGACTGGCTCCGGGGACGGGGTCCCGAGGTCGGAGAACGGTTCCGGTGAGGATCCCCCGCCTACACGTCGTCACCAACGACCGGGTCCTGGCCGCCGGTGATTTCGTGGCCCGGGCCACCCGGGCCCTGGAGGCTGGCGGTGCCAGGGTGGCTCTCCATCTCAGGGGACCGGCCTCCGGAGGCCGGCTCCTCTGGGAGCACGGCCGGGCGCTGGCGCCGGTGGCTCGGCGGACGGGGGCCCTCCTCCTGGTCAACGACCGGGTAGACGTGGCCCGCCTGCTGGAACTGGACGGCGTGCACCTGCCGGAGCACGGCCTGCCCGTTTCCGAGGCCCGTTGCCTGCTTCCCGACGGCGCCGTGGTGGGGCGCTCCCTCCACGAGCCTCGGGCCCTGGAGGGCCGCGAGCGACCCGACCTGGTGTTGGTGGGTACACTCTTCACGACCCCCTCCCACCCGGGTCGACTGGGCGCGGGCCCCGGACGGGTCACCCGGGTGCGGCGAGAGAATCCGGGGCTTCCCCTCGTGGGAATCGGGGGGGTCACCCTGGACCGGGTGAACTCCGTCATGGCGGCGGGAGCCCACGGAGTGGCGCTCCTGCGAGCCGTGTGGGACCATGCTCGGCCGGAGGAGGCGGTGGCCGAGTACCTGGAGGCCGTCTATGGACAGATTGGCCCGGTCCCCGAACCGGAAGCGGATCACGAGGAGGACACATGACCGAGACGACGACGAATCCTGCCCGCGGTACCGACCACATCAGCCTCACCGTAAACGGGGAGGAGCGGACGGTAGAGCGGGGAACCACCGTGGCCGGGCTCCTGGAGGAGCTGGAGCTGGAGCCCCGGACCGTGGTGGTGGAGCGAAACCGCGAGATCATTCCCCGCGACGACTACGGCGAGGTGACGCTCCAGGACGATGACACGCTGGAGTTGGTGCACTTCGTGGGGGGAGGCTGAGCCCCTGGTGTACCTCACACTTGAAACCCGACATAGATCAAGATGACGACCTCAACTGAACAGGCCGGCTCCGGCCTTGATGATGGACCCCTGACCATCGGGGGGCGGGATTTCGAGTCACGCCTCATCGTGGGCACGGGGAAGTATCCGGACAACGAGACCATGGTGGGGGCCATCCGGGCCAGCGGGGCCGAGATGGTCACCGTGGCGGTGCGTCGGGTGGACCTGGACCGGAGCTCCGAGGAAGGGATCCTGCACCACCTGGACCCGGACGAGTTCTTTCTGCTGGCCAACACCGCGGGGTGCTACACCGCCGAGGACGCCGTCCGCTACGCCCGCCTGGCCCGGGCCGCCGGCTTCAACGAGTGGATCAAGCTGGAGGTCATTGGCGATGAGAAGACCCTTCTCCCCGATGTGCAGGCCACCCTGGAGGCGGCCCGGATCCTCGTGGAGGAGGACTTCAAGGTGATGGCCTATACCAACGACGACCTGGTGTCCGCCCTCAGGCTCGAGGACGCAGGTTGCGTGTCGGTCATGCCCCTGGCCAGCCCCATCGGCAGCGGGTTGGGGCTCGTGAACCCGTACTACATTCGCGAGATCAAGGACCGGCTCGAGGTCCCGGTCATCGTGGATGCCGGCGTGGGCACCGCCTCCGATGCCTGCGCCACCATGGAGCAGGGGGTGGATGGAGTCCTCATGAACACCGCCATCGCGGCGGCCGACGATCCGGTATCCATGGCCCGGGCCATGCGCCTGAGCGTGCAGGCCGGGCGGCTGGCGTACCTGGCCGGGCGCATGCCCCGCCGGGAGATTGCCGTGCCCTCGTCGCCCGTCCGGGGGATGCTCGACTGAAGCCCACGAGACCCCGGCAGGTGGCGCTGACCCTCCTGCGCCAGGTGGGTCGCGGTCGCCGTCTGGACGTGGCGTGGGGCGAGGCGGCTCCGGAGCTGGCCCGGGAGCAGCGCCCGTGGGTGCAGCAGGTCACCTATGGAACCGTCCGCCTGCAGGGGCGGCTGGACCACCTCCTGGATCTCCACCTGGACCGGGGGGTGACGAGCCTCGCCCCGGCCGCCCTGCCGATCTTTCGTCTGGGGGCCTATCAGCTCCTGTACATGGACGGTACGCCGGCCTACGCCGCCGTCTCTCAGACCGTGGCCCAGGCCCGACAGATGGGCGGGAAGGCAGTGGCGGGGTTGGCCAACGCTGTCCTGCGGAGTCTGGCCCGGGAGGGTGGGGGAGTGGAGCGCTTCCCCTCGCTGGAGTCGGATCCTCAGGGCCACCTCAGCACCTGGGGCTCGCATCCGAGCTGGCTGGTGCGCCGGTGGATTGCCCGCTACGGGGTAGAGGAGGCCGCCGCCCTGGTGGAGGCCGGGAATCGGATCCCGGACACCTACCTCCGGCCCCTCCGCACTGATCCGGAGGACGCGGTAGCCGTCCTGCTCCAGGCGTTGGGAGGCGGGGGGGCGGAGACCGGATCACAGCCGCCGGCGGAGGTGGGGCCCGCCGGAAGCGGCACCGTCCGGCTTGGCTCCGGGGTTTCGCCCACCGAGGCCCTGGAAGCTCTTCCCGGGATCATCCAGGATCCCGCGGGAGGGTGGGTGGTCCGGTGGTGCCCCCACGACCCGACCATGCTCATCGATCTCTGCGCGGCGCCGGGGGGGAAGGCGGTAGCGCTGGCGGCTCGGGGCGTGCGGGTGGTGGCCGCCGACCGGTCGGCGCGGCGTATGCGACTCCTGGCCGATACCCTCCGGCGTCTGGGGCTCGAGATGCCCCGGGTGGTGGCCCTGGCTGAGGCGCCGCCCTTCCGTGCAGTAGACGCCGTGCTGGTGGATGCTCCGTGTTCTGGAACCGGTACGCTGGCCCGGCACCCGGATGCCAGATGGCGGTTGTCCGAAGGGGATATTCTCGCCCTCTCCCGGGTACAGAATCGGATCCTGGACGGCGCTGCCGGAATCGTTCGGCCCGGGGGTGTCCTGGTGTATTCCACCTGCACCCTCGAACCGGAAGAGAACCGGGAACGGGTGGAGGCGTTCCTGGGGCGCCACCCGGAGTTCGTGGTGGAGGAGGGGGAAGGGGTTCCGGAGTCGGCACGCGACGGACCCTTCCTCCTGGCGCTTCCCCATCGCACGGGGACGGACGGTGCATTCTCCGCCCGGCTCCGGCGTCGGGGTTGAGGGGGGATCCGAAAGACAGAAGATCACCATGGCGGAGAGCAATCGATGAAGCTGGGAAGTTCCATGCGTCGACGGAGGGGAAGCTCCGGATCGTCGCGAAGTGGCGGAGGGCGGGGCAGGCTGGTGCCTTCAGGCGGCCGAGGCCGCCTGCTCCTCCTGGCCGTGGTGGCCCTCCTCACCGGGTCCGGGGGCGGGTACTTGTACGCCACCCAGGTGGTCTTTCCCGCCGACGAGGCCCCGGTGGCGAACTTCCGTACCGTGCCGGATCTCCGCGGGATGACCCTGGACGAGGCCCGCACGGCGCTGGGCGACATGGAGCTGACATACGGCGAGGTGGATTCCATCCAGCACCCCGAAGCCGCCGAGTCCCGGATCGTGGGGCAGACGCCCCTGCCGGGCCAGCTGGGGGTGCCCGGGGGTACGGTGGATCTGACCATCAGCCTGGGGCCTGAACGCCGCCCGGTTCCCGACGTGAGTCGGCTTATCGCCAGCCGAGCCCTGACGGTACTCCGGACCACCGGCTTCGAGGTGCAGGTAGACTCCACGGAGTCCGACGCTCCGGCGGGCCGGGTGGTGGAAACGGAGCCGGCCGCCGGTGAGGAGGTGGTGCTCCCCTCGGAGATCCGCATGACGGTGAGCCTCGGGCCGCCCCTGGTGGAGCTGCCCGACCTGGTGGGAATGCAGGAGGTCCGGGCTCGCCAGATCCTGGACTCGCTGGGGCTGGAGGTGGGCGAGGTGGAGGCCCAGTTCCGCTTCGGCTTCAACCAGGGCGAAGTGCTCGGGCAGCTCCCGGAGGCGGGGACGGAGGTGCCGCAGGGCAGCATCGTTCGCCTCGAGGTAGGCCGCCGGGGCTTCATGAGAAATCCGGAAGACGGAACGTAACGGCGCGGAGGCGCCCTGATCATGGCCAAGAAGTCATCCAATCTGCCGTTCGTGCTCACCGCACTCCTCGCCCTGGGGGTGGTGATCGTGGCGTGGACCGGTCGCGACCGGTTTCAGATGCCCGGCCCCGGGGAACCGGCGCCGAACTTCGAGGCGGTGACCCTGGACGGTGAGCCGGTGACGCTGGACAACTACCGGAACCAGGTGGTGCTCCTCAACGTCTGGGCTACCTGGTGTCCGCCGTGCGTGTGGGAGATGCCCTCCATGCAGCGCCTGTATGATCGATTCGAGGGCCGGGACTTCGAGATCGTGGCGGTGAGCGTCGACGGGCCGCAGCGGGGGTTGGCCGGTCCCATGGGCAGGCCGGCCGGCGATCCCGGAGCCTTCGCCGACTCGCTGGGCCTCACCTTCCCCATCCTCTGGGACCCGGACGGGGGCATCATGCGCCAGTACCGGACCAACGCGATACCCGAGTCCTTCGTCATCGGCCGGGACGGGCTCATGTACCGCCGGGTCGCCGGTGCCACCGAGTGGGATCATCCCCAGTACGTGGAGTTCATCGAACGCCTTCTGGCCGAGGAGGGGTGAAGGCGTGAGCGCTCTCCCGGGATTTCTGACGCGGAACTGGACGCTGAAGCTCTCCGCCTTCGGCATCGCCCTCCTCCTCTGGGTGTCGGTCCGGGTGGAAGCGCCCACCCGCCAGACCGTCTCCGGCGTCCCGGTGAGGGTGGACCTGGCCGATCCCCAGTGGACGCTGGCCGAAGAGCCTTCCCCCACCACGGTGGTGGTGCGCTTCGCTGGTCCTTCGCGGGATATCCTCTCCATGGCGGTGGACCGCCCCAGCATCGTGGTTCCCCTGGACGGGGTGCACTCGGCGGACACCTCGGTGATCCTTCGAAACCACTGGGTCCGGCTTCCGGACCGACCCAATGTGGTGGTGGAAGACATCCAGCCCCCTTCGGTTCGCCTCCGGCTGGAAGCCATTCAACGAGTGGACCTGCCGGTGGCCCCTCGCCTCGAGGGCGAGCTCCCGGAGGAACTGGCCATGACGGGTGCGCCGCGAGCCATCCCTGCGGACGTTCGCCTCTCGGGACCCGAGGGCAGGATTGCGGAGCGGGATTCGCTGTGGTTGGAGCCGCTGGACCTGGCCGCCGTCCGGGGTCCCGGGGCTGTGGAGGTGGCGGTGGACACCACCGGCCTGCAGGGGCTTCAGCTCCAACCCTCTCGGGTGCAGGTGGAGCTGGAGGTGGCCGAACGGGTTGAGCGCTTGCTCGACCAGGTGGGGGTGGTCCTGGACCTGGAGGGCTGGGAGGAGACGTATGCCATCCAGCCGGCAGGCGTACCAGTGCTCCTGAGCGGTGCCCGAGTCCTGGTGGACCAGGTGTCACCCGAGGACCTCCGCCTGGTGGTGGCCGTGGACGACGACGACCTGCCGCAGGAGCCCGGCGACGAAGTGGAGGTTCCGGTCTCGGAGGTGATCCTGGAGGGACTCCCCGACTACGTGGACGGGGAGATCGAGGTGGAGGAGGTCCGGATCATCCGGCTGGACGACCCTGCAGATGGGACGGACGGCTCGTGAGGGGTTCCACCGTGCTGGGTCTCGAAACCTCATGCGACGAGACCTCGGCAGCCATCCTCCGGCGGGACGAGATCCTGGGCCACGTGATCCTCTCGCAGGACGAACACCGCCTCTACGGCGGGGTGGTTCCCGAGCTGGCGGCCCGGGCGCACCTGGCGGTCATCGACGACGTGGTCCGGGAAGCGCTGGACGAGGCGGGCGTGGGTCTCGGAGCGGTAGACGCCATCGGGGTGACGGCGGGTCCGGGCCTCATCGGCGCACTCCTGGTGGGGGTCTGCTGGGCACGGGCCGCCGCCTTCGCCCTGGACCGACCGGTGGTTCCGGTCCACCACATGGAGGCGCACCTCTTCGCCCCTTCGCTGGAGAACCCCGAGGCCCGTCCCCCCTTCGTAGCCCTCCTGGTGTCCGGCGGCCATACCCTGCTGCTGCATGCCCTGGCGTGGGGCGACTACCGGCTGCTGGGCCAGACGAGGGACGACGCCGCGGGCGAGGCCTATGACAAGGTCGCCAAGCTCCTGGGCCTCCCCTACCCCGGGGGTCCCCAGATCGAACGCCTGGCCCGGGAGGGGGATCCGGGCCGACACCCCTTCCCCCGGCCCATGCTCCGCGGGGGGCAGTCGCCCGATGACCCCGACTACCTGGACGTGTCCTTCTCTGGGCTCAAGACGGCGGTGAGTACCCGAGTGGCGGAGGTGGCCCACCAGGGGAAGCTGGAGCGGGAGCGCGCCCACCTGGCCGCGGCGTTCCAGGAGGCTGTGGTGGACACCCTGGTGTCAAAGACCATGCGGGCGGTGGAGGTGACGGGGTGTCCAAGGGTCCTGATGGGGGGTGGGGTTTCGGTGAACCAGGCCCTGCGCCAGGAGATGACGAGCCGGCTCGGCGATGGGGGTGAGGTGTTCTGGGCGTCCCCGCGACTCTCACTGGACAACGGGGCCATGGTGGCCCGGGCCGCCGCCTTCCGCCTGGAGCGGGGAGAGGTGGCGGGTCCGGAGCTTTCGGCCCGAGCGGCCCTCCCTTTTCCCGGACTGGTGGAATGATCACCATCGTGCACGGTTCGGACATCCATTTCGGTTCGCCCCACGACGCAGCGGCGGCCGAGACCTTTCTGGAGACCAGCCGGGCCATCGAACCGGACCTGATCGTGATCTCCGGGGATCTCACCCAACGGGCGAAAGTGTCCGAGTTCAAGGACGCTCGCGCTTACCTGGATCGCTTTCCCGACGTGCCCATGGTGGTGACGCCGGGGAACCACGACGTGCCCCTGTACCGGATCTTCGAGCGTATCTTCAGCCCGTTCCGGAACTACCGGCAATACATCAGCCCCGAGTTGGACACCGTCACCCGTATCCCGGGGATGACCGTGGTGGCGCTGAACTCTGCCGCACCTCGAAGGGCCATCGTGAACGGTCGCATCGACCGGGCCCAGGTGGAGTTCGCCAGGGCGGCATTCCAGGATAGTCCCCCGGGCGACCTTCGGGCCGTGGTGGCACACCACCACCTGGCGCCGGCTCCGGACTACGAGGGAGACAACCCCCTCCCCGACGCCCGGCGGATTCTGGACGCCTTCGAGTCCATGGGGGTGGAGCTCATCATGGGGGGGCACCTGCACCGGGCCTACATCGGGAACTCGCTGGACGTGTATCCCGGGGAGGACCGGGACCGGGGCATCGTGGTCGTGCAGAGCGGTACCACCACCTCCCGGAGGGGACGGGCCCGGGAGCGGGCCAAGACCACCTTCAACCTGCTCCGGATCCGGGACGAGGCCATCGAGGTCGTGCACCACATGCACTTCAGCGAAGCCGGCGGCTTCGCCCCCTTCTCAGGCCACGTCTTTCCCCGGGGCACCCGCCGTTTCTTCGATCCGGGGTCCGAGCTCCGGATGGAAGATCCCCTTGAAGGCGCCCGTTTTGGGGGGACGGACGCATGACCTGGGTGAAGGCTGCGGCTGCGGCCGCGGCAGTCTTGCTTCTGCTGGTGGTGCCGGTGGCGGTGGAGGGTCAGACCGCCACCCGCCCCGAGATCGTGTCGCTGGGCTTCGAGGGCAACGAGAGCTTTGCGGATCGGAATCTGCGGAACGCCATCATCACTCGCCAGACCGACTGCAGGTCGTTCGTGGTGCAGCCCTTCTGCTGGGTGGGGGCCGACTTTGCCCTGGACCGGTCGTTCCTGAACCCCAGGAGCTTCCGGGACGACTTTGCCCGGGTGCAGCTCTTCTACTACATCAGGGGATACCGTCAGGCCAGGGTCGACACCATCCTGGACCGGACGGAGGAGAATCGGGTCCGGGTGACGTACCGGATTGACGAGGGGCGGCCCATCCGGATCACCGAGTTGGCGGTGAGGGGCGTGGACGCGCTGGAGGCCCGGGCGAGGCTGGACCAGGATCTGCCCATCGGAGTGGGTGACCCCCTGGACCTTACCCGCCTGGACTTCGCCCGCGACACCATTACCCGGAGAATGCGGGATCGAGGGTATGCCCACACCGATGTGCTGAGAAACATCGACATCGACCTGGAGCGGCTGGAAGCTCAGGTCGAGTACGACGTGTACACCGGTCCCCTGGCTCGTTTCGGCGAGATCCGGATCGAGGGCAACGAGGAGGTCTCCGAGCGGGTGATCCGCCGGATGATCCCCTTCGAAGAGGGAAGTGTCTACAGCAGGGAGCTGGTCTTCGAGGCCCAGCGTGCCCTCTACAACCTGGAGATCTTCCGACACGCCGCGGTGGAGGAGGACCTGGAGCACGTGCCGGACAGCATCGTGCCCCTCCGGGTGACGGTGAACGAGGGGAACGCGCACAGGGTGCGCACGGGTGCCGGCTGGAACTCGGCGGAGTGTTTCACCTCAGAGGCGCGGTGGTCGTCCCGAAACTTTCAGGGCGGGGCCCGTCGGCTGGTTCTTCGGAGTGCGGTGGCCAACGTGGGCGCCCACCAGCTCGAAGACTCCATCTGCTCGGGTGCCGGAACGGGGGTGTACGGGGACCTGAACTGGAGCCTCTCCGCCGACTTCACCCAGCCCTTCATTTTTTCGCCCCGCAACTCGCTCTCGGCTTCCCTGTTTGCCGAGCGCCAGTCGTTGCAGGACGTCTTTGTCCGGCAGGCGCTGGGGTTGAACCTGAGCCTGACCCGCCACATCGGACGGGGCACGCCCCTCAGCGTCTTCTACCGGCCCCAGCTCGCCCGCTTGGAGGCGGCGGAGGTCTTCTTCTGCACCACCTTTCTGGTGTGCGACCCGGAGGAGATCGACGTGCTGCAGGACTTCAACCTCCTGTCGCCGGTCGGGGTCGCTTTCTCCCGGGACCGCACGGATCGGGCCTTCTCTCCCACCGGGGGCTATACCTTTCTGGCCGACCTGGAGCACGCGTCCCGTTTCACCGGCTCCAACTTCGACTACGAGCGGCTGGTGGTGGAGACGACCCGCTTCTTCGGTCTCACCGATGACGTGGTCCTGGCCGCCCGTCTCCGGGGCGGACGCCTCTGGCCCGGCGAGTTCCGGGGCCTGGGTGTCGGCCAGAACGCCACGGAGCGCCGGATCGCTCATCCTCAGAAGCGGTTCTATGCAGGCGGTGCCAACTCGGTGCGAGGGTACGCCCAGAATCAGCTCGGGCCCCAGGTGGTATCCATTGACCTGGAGGACCTCATCTTTCCGGTGGGCGACCGCCCCGACCCCGTGTGTGCTCCCGGCCAGGTGGCGGACCTGAGTTGTGATGCGGACCCGCTGGGGGAGGATCGGTTCTTCTTCCGCCCCGCCGGCGGCGCGAATCTGGTGGAAGGCAGCGCCGAGCTCCGCTTCCCGGTCTGGCAACCTCACCTTCGGGGCGCCGCCTTCGTGGACTTCGGACAGGTCTGGGACAGCGCCGATGACCGATCCTTCAGCGACGTGAGGGTCACGCCGGGTCTCGGGCTTCGTTACAGCACGCCCATCGGACCGGTGCGGGTGGACCTGGCCTACCGGCCCCGCCGCACCGAGCAGGTGCCGGTGATCACCTCCGGCCTCCGGGCCTTCGACCCCGAGCGGGACCGCCCGGACGACCGGATCGTGGACCCGGACGGGCAGGCGCTGGACTGGGTCCGCGAAGACGAGCGTCTACTCTTGCTGGATCCCCGGCTCACCCTGACCGATGAGCCGGGGTTCTCCCTCAGGCGCCTTCAGCTCCACTTTTCCATTGGGCAGGCCTTCTGACCATGGGTGCCAGCGTACTGAGGTTTCTGGGGTGGGTCGTGGGGATGGTGGCTGTCCTCCTTCTGGTGGCGGCGGGACTGACCTACACCCTTCTTCAGACCCAGACCGGGCACGACTTCGTTCTGCGGATGGTGCTGAATCAGGCACCGGGGCACGTCAACGGCGAGGTCCGAGTCGGGGGGCTTCGTTCCGACGGGCTCCTGCGCGGCTTCATGCTCCACGACGTGTCCATCCGCGACACACGGGGGCGCCCCTTCCTGGAGGCCGACTCCGTGCGGGTCCGCTACTCCGTCACCGAGCTGGCGTTGGGGAACATCCAACTTCAGCCGGCGGAGATCTGGGGTGCCCTGGTGGTTCTGGAGATGCTGCACGGCGACGACGACATGAACGTGGTCCGGATCTTCGCGCCCACCGATCCGGCCGAGCCTCCGGAGGTGGAGCCCGACCCGCGTGCCCTCACCCTGGCCTTTCGGAACGTGGCGCTTCACGACAGCGAGCTGCTGATCCGGATGCCGGTGGAGGGCGATGAGCCGCCGGCTCGGGCGGTGGTGGAGACCGTAGCGGGGGTGGAGGGTCTTCACCAGCGCTTCCACTTCACCGGGATTCAGGCCCGCCTGGATCGAGCCCAGATCCTGCATCCCGATCGGGAGGGGGAGCGCTTTGAGGTGGAGTCCCTGAGCCTCACGGGCCAGGTCTTCGAGGAGACCTTCCAGGTGGCCGACCTCCGGGGTGTAGTGGAGCGGGTGGGGTCCCGCCTGGAGATGGAGCTGGAACGGCTCTGGTTGCCCGACACCGAGCTGGCCGGGCGGGTGGCGCTGGACTGGAGCGACCAGGACGGGGGTCTGGACCTGGACGTGAGCGTGGACGCGCCCGTCCTGCAACTGGCCGATCTGCAGTGGCTCGAACCCCGTCTGCCCCGGGGGGAGGGTCGACTGAGTCTGAGCGTGCAGGGACCCCTGGACGTATCCCGGTGGCGCTTCACCAACACCGATTTGCAGGTGGGAGAATCCAGGCTTCGGGGCATGGTGGGGTTCGATCTGGGCCCGGAGTTCAGCTTTGTGGCCACCGACGTCGAGGCGCTTCCCCTGCACCTGGACCGCCTGGAGCCGTGGCTCGACGAGCCACTCCCGGTGGCAGGTCGGGTGGAGGGGCGAGCGCGCATGGCCGGCCCCTTCCGGGAGCTCCAGCTCTCGGGCCGGGTGACCTATGACGATCCGGAGGCGGGGATCCCACCCTCCACCGCCGACCTGGCCGGGATCCTGGGGCTGGGGGACGAGGTGACGCTCCAGGACATGCTCATCACCCTGGATCCGCTGGACTACCGGACGCTGCGAGCCTTCGCGCCGGAGCTGGAGCTTCAGGGCGTGGGCCGGGTCGAGGCGGAGCTCTCCGGCGGCTTTCCCGGTGGAATGGGCCTCACGGCGACTCTGGTCCACCGGCCGGTGGAAGGGGGCGCGCGGTCACAGGTGACGGCGTCGGGGACGGTGCGGGAGGTGGACGGTGACCTGGAGCTGGACCTGGACGGGTACCTGGAGCCCCTCTCCCTTGACGGCATGGCGGCAGGATTTCGCCGGGAGCTGCCCGTCTCCGGTGAGCTGAGCGGCCCCGTGCGGGTGAACGGGTTCCTGGGGGATCTCTTCATCGGCACCACTCTGGCGACGCCGGCAGGCCAGCTCCAGGTGGCGGGGAACTTCGACATGCTGGAGCCGGGACGTCAGTATCGGGCCTCGGGGGAGGTGACGGAGTTCAACCTGCACCGAGTCTATCCGGAGATCCCGGAGCCCACCGTGCTCACCGGCGCCTTCGAGGTGGACGGTGGGGGCATCACCCTGGAGACTGTAGACGGCCTCGCACGCCTGGAGCTGGTCGAGGTGGATGTGGCGGGCGCCCGGGTAGACCGGCTGGTGGCGGCGCTTCAGGCCCGGGAGGGCCGCCTCGTGGTGGACAGCCTGGCCCTCCGCTCTCCCCTGGGTCGTCTGGACGGCCGGGGGGACCTGGGGCTCAGGGAAGACAGTGCCGACGGGGCGGTCTCGGTGGACTGGGAGACGGAATCCCTGGCCAACCTTCGGCCGGTGCTCTTCGGCGATGGCCTCATCGAGGCCGACACCCTCTCCGACATCGAGCGGATGAACCTGCAGATGCAGGGCATCGATCCCGACACCCTGCCCGACGCGCAGGCGGCGGTCATCGAGGGCCGAGCTCACGGGGAGTTGAACCTGCGGGGGACGTTCCGGGACCTGGAGGGGGACGGGTCCGTGGAGCTGGCCCAGGCCCGCTACGGTGATCTGGGGTTGGAGCAGGGACGGGCCGACTTCACCGGGCACCTCCGGGACCGTGACGACTGGGGCATGGAGGCCCGCGTAGCCGGTGATGCCTTCAACTTCGGCGAATATGAGCTGGAGACGGGTTGGGCCGAAGTGACGTACGAGCCGGCCCGGGGCACCTTTGAGGCGGGTCTCCGGCGTGACGAGACGCAGAGCTACGAGTTGGTGGGTTCCTTCGCCACGGACACGGCGGGGGTGGACATCGAGTTGGCGGATCTGGCGCTGGCCCTGGACGAGGTGATCTGGACGCTGGACCGACCGTCACAGCTGAGGTGGGAAGGTCGGACGGTGGAGACCACCCTCCTGCGCCTCACCCGCCCGGTGGCGGAGGGGGACCGGGAGGGAATCACCGAGGTGTACATGGAGGCCGAGGGTACCTTGGCCCTGGACGGCGAGTCCCAGTTCCGCATCGAGGCCGCCGGTGCCGACATCCACCGGCTGGCCTCCATCCTGCAGATTGACGACGCCCCCCGTGGATCGCTGGACCTGGACGTGTCGGTCCGGGGCCCCTACGACGCCCCGCTGATGAACGGACTCTTCGTCCTGACGGACTTCCGGACCGGCGAAACGGTTCTGTCGCGCATGGAAGGAACCTTCGACTACTCCGACCGGATGGCTCACGCCGAGCTCGTGGCCGACATGGACGGACGCCGGCTTCTCACCGCCGAGGGGCGGATGCCCATGGACCTGTCGTTGGGCCAGGTGGAGGACCGGTTCCCGGACCAGACCGTCGACGCCACCCTCCGGCTGGATTCGCTGCCGGCGGCTTCCGCCCTGGCATTCCTGGATGTCCTGGACGACGTGGACGGTGTCCTGGACGGGGAGATCGTCCTCCGGGGAACTCCCCGGGAGTTGCGGCCCTCGGGGCGGCTGACCCTGCGGTCGGGCGCCTTCTCCGTGCCCGAGCAGGGACTGCGCCTCACCCAGGTTTCGGGTACGCTGGATCTCCGGGAAGACCGGACCCTGGAAGTGGATGCCCGGGCCCGGGCCCGGGGCGAGGCGCAGGTGCAGGGGACCATCTCCCTGGCCGAGCTCGCCGATCCCGACTTCGATCTCCGGGTCACCGCCTCCAACTTCCAGGCGGTGGATCGCCGGGACCTGAATGCCCGTGTCGGGGGAGAGGTGACCCTCACCGGATCGTACACTCGCCCCCGGATCGGCGGGCGAATCCGGGTGGACCAGGGCGTCATCTTCGTGGAGGAGTTCGCCCGCACCGCCGAGGTGGTGGACCTTACCGACCCCGCCTTCTTTGACGTGGTCGACACCATGTTGGTGGCCACCAGGCCGGCGCTGGAGGCGGCCCAGAACCCCTTCATTCAGAACCTGCGCATCGACGACGTGGACGTGGTCATCCCCCGGGATTTCTGGCTCCGGAGCCGGGAGATGAACGTGGAGATGGGTGGAGAGCTCATCGTCACCTTCGACCGACCCAGCAGGGAGGTGCTCCTGGTGGGGACGCTGAACGCCATCCGGGGCGCCTACTCGGCCTTCGGCCGGCAGTTCCAGGTGCGGGAGGGGACGGTGGAGTTCGTGGGCACACCGGGGATCGATCCGGCCCTGGATATCCAGGCCGTGCATCGGCTTCGGCGGGAGGGAGGCGAGCCCCTGGACATCCAGGCCAACGTGGGGGGCACCCTCACGAGCCTTCGAGTGGACCTCTCGTCCGAGGCCCAGCCGCCCATTGCCGAGTCCGATCTCATCAGCTACCTGATCTTCGGTCGCCCGTCGTACGCGCTGGCCTCCGGCGAAACGTCCATTCTGGAAGGAGCGGCCGGTGCCGGGGTGGGTGTGGGCGTGGGCGCCATTGCCACACAGCTCGGCCAGGTGGTGGCCCAGCAGTTCGGGGTGGACTACTTCACCATCACCCAGACCCGCGAGGCCGGGGACCTGGGTCCCATGGGCGGAATCGGCGGCACCTTCGCCGAGACCCAGATCGAGGTGGGACAGTACCTGGCCGACAACCTCTTCATGGCCATCATGCTCCGGCCCCTCACCGGGCTGGGGGCTCGGACCCAGACTCAGTTCCCCGGCGCACGCCTGGAGTGGCGGTTCGCCGACCTCTGGATGCTGGAGGGCGTTCTGGAAGACCGCTTCGCCCGTCAGCCGGCCTCCGGCTTCGGCGACCTGGGGCTCCGCCTGGACAAGGTCCTGGGCTTCTCCATCTACCGGGAATGGGGATACTGAATCCCGGCACCAGGAGGGGGGGCGGGGGTATACTCAAGGTTGGAGGCGATTCGACAGCCATGGAACCGACATCACGAGGGCAGAAATAGATGAACTACGCCAAGGTGTTCCTTCTCATGACCGGGCTCATGGTCTTCATGGTGCTGCTGGGCGGCGCCATTGGAGGCGAGCAGATGGCCATGACCTTCTTCGGGATCGCCCTGGTCATGAACGTGGCGATGTACTGGTTCAGTGACCGGCTGGTCCTGAAGATGTACAAGGCCCAGACCGTGGGACCCGACGACGCCCCGGAGCTCTACCAGATGGTGGACCGCCTGCGGAAACAGGCCGACCTCCCCATGCCCACGGTGGCCATCGCGCCCAAGGATCAGCCCAACGCCTTCGCCACGGGGCGGAATCACAAGCATGCCGTGGTTTGTGTCACGGCGGGGCTGCTCCGTCTCATGGACCGCAAGGAGCTGGAGGGCGTGGTCGCCCACGAGCTGGCACACATCAAGCACCGCCACATGCTCGTCTCGACGTTGGCCGCCGCCATGGCCGGTGCCATCGTCATGATCGCCCGCTGGGGCGTCTTCTTCGGCGGTCGGGACCGCAACCTCCTGGTCATGATCCTCATCATGATCCTGGCGCCCATCGCGGCCATGATCGTGAAGGGGGCCATTTCCCGGACCAACGAGTTCCAGGCCGACGCCACCGGCGCCCGCATTGCCGGGAGTCCCGACGGTCTGGCCAATGCCCTGGCCCGCCTGGAGGGCTACGCCCAGCGAATCCCCATGGACGTGAACCAGGCAGGGGCCAGTCTGGCCATCGTGAACCCCCTGCGGGGCCAGGGGGCCATGAGCTCCATGGCTCGCTTCTTCAGCACCCACCCGCCCACCGAGGACCGGATCGCGGCGCTTCGCGAGATGAAAGGAACCTTCTAACCGGATGGCCCGCCAGTCGTTGGTCGTCCGGGGGGCACGGGAGCACAACCTCAAGAACATCTCCCTGGAGCTGCCCCGGGAGCGCCTGGTGGTCATCACCGGCATCTCGGGCTCGGGGAAGTCGTCGCTGGCCTTCGACACCATCTATGCCGAGGGCCAGCGCCGGTACGTGGAGTCGCTCTCGGCCTACGCCCGCCAGTTCCTGGGGCTCATGGAGAAGCCCGACGTGGATGGGATCGAGGGGCTCTCTCCGGCCATCTCCATCGAGCAGAAGACCATTTCGCGGAACCCCCGCTCGACGGTGGGGACCGTCACCGAGGTCTACGATTACCTGAGGCTCCTCTGGGCCCGGGTGGGCACCCCTCACTGTCCGGAGTGCGGGGAGCCCGTTCTCCGGCAGTCGGCCACGCAGATCGTAGACCGGATCCTGGAGCTGGAGGAGGGCACCCGCATCCAGCTCCTGGCCCCGCTGGTCCGAGGACGGAAGGGCGAGTTCCGGGAGCTCTTCGAGAGAGCCCGAAAGGAGGGGTTCGTCCGGGTTCGGGTGGACGGGGAGACCTTCGACCTGAACGATCCGCCGGCTCTGAACCGATACGAGAACCACGACGTCTCCATTGTGGTGGATCGGGTGGTGGTCCGGGAGCGGGATCGCTCCCGAATTGCCGACTCGGTGGAGGTGGCCCTCCAGGCGGCCGAGGGGATGGTGGAGGTGCTGGAGCACCGGGGCGACGACGACGACCCCTCGGCCCACCTCTTCTCGGAGCACTACGCCTGCACCGGTTGCGGGACCTCGCTGCCGGAGCTGGAGCCCCGCCAGTTCTCCTTCAACTCTCCCTACGGCGCGTGCCCCGAGTGTGATGGCCTGGGCACCCGCCGGGAGGTGAGCCCAGAGCTGGTGGTGGGCGACGGAAGCATCTCCATTCTGGAGGGAGTGGTCCTGCCCTGGGGCGAGCCCTCCGGTCACCTCAAGCGGTCCGTTCTGCCGGGTCTGGCCGAGGCCTACGAGTTCGATCCGGCCGACCCATGGGACGAGCTCTCTCCTGACGTCCAGGAGGCGATCCTCTTCGGCTCGGGCCGCATGAAGATCCGCTTCCCCTACCGGCGAAAGGGCCGGGATCGGAGCTACACCGAGGTGTGGGAGGGCGTGGTGGCCAGCGTAGATCGGCGCTACCGGGAGACCTCCTCGGAGGGCGTGCGGGGCCAGCTCTCCCGGTTCATGTCCGTGCTGTCTTGCAACGTGTGTGGCGGGGCCCGACTTCGGCCCCAGTCGCTGGCGGTGACGGTGGGAGGACGCTCCATCGGCGAGGTGGTGGAGATGCCCATCGACCGGGCCCTGGAGTTCTTTCGGGCCCTTCCGGTGGTCGGTGAGGAACGTGGCGCCGACGAGCCGGCCGCCTTGCCCGTCCGGCCCCTCTCGGCGGAGATCGCCGGGCCCATTCTGAAGGAGGTGCGGGAACGCCTTCGCTTTCTGGCCGACGTGGGACTCCAGTACCTGACCCTGGGGCGCTCGGCCCAGACCCTCAGCGGGGGGGAGGGGCAGCGGATCCGGCTGGCCACGCAGATCGGGAGTCGGCTGGTGGGCGTCCTCTACGTGTTGGATGAGCCCTCCATCGGCTTGCACCAGAGGGACAACGAGCGGCTCCTGCAGACGCTCAAGGCCCTCCGCGACCTCGGCAACACCGTGCTGGTGGTGGAGCACGACGAAGATACCATCCGGGCCGCCGACCACGTGGTGGACCTGGGACCGGGAGCCGGCCGCAAGGGGGGCGAGGTGGTGGCGGAGGGGACGGTGGACGACCTGGAGGCCTCTCCGAGGTCCCTCACCGGCGCCTACCTGCGGGGCGACCGCCGGATCCCCGTGCCCGCTGAGCGACGACCGCCGGACCCGGACCGACAACTCGTTCTGCGGGGGGGGCGAGGGCACAATCTGAGGTCGGTGGACGTGTCGTTTCCGCTGGGCTGCTTTGTCTGTGTGACCGGGGTCTCGGGGTCGGGGAAGTCCACGCTCGTGAACGAGACCCTCTACCGGGCGCTGGCCCGGCACTTCTACCAGGCCCGGGATCCGGCGCTTCCCCATGACGGCGTGGAGGGCATCGAGGCGGTGGACAAGGTCATCGAGGTGGACCAGTCGCCCATTGGCCGCACGCCCCGTTCCAACCCGGCCACCTACACCGGGGTGTTCACGCCCATCCGGCAGCTCTTCGCCGAGCTTCCGGAATCGCAGATGCGGGGATACGCCCAGGGGCGCTTCTCCTTCAACGTGAAGGGAGGGCGCTGCGAATCATGCTCCGGCGACGGGCTGGTGAAGATCGAGATGCACTTCCTCCCGGACGTGTACGTGCCCTGCGACGTCTGCCGGGGACGCCGGTACAACCGGGAGACCCTGGACGTGCACTACCGGGGCCGCAACATTGCCGACGTGCTCGAGATGACGGTGGACGACGCGCTGGAGTTCTTCCAGCCGGTGCCCCGGATCCGCGACCGGCTCCAGACCCTGAGCGACGTGGGGCTGGGATACGTGCACCTGGGGCAATCGGCCACCACCCTTTCGGGGGGCGAGGCCCAGAGGGTGAAGCTGGCCACCGAGCTGGCCAAGCGGGCCACCGGCGACACCCTGTATATTCTGGACGAGCCCACGACGGGGCTTCACTTTGAGGACGTGCGCGTTCTGCTGGAGGTGCTCCACCGACTTGTGGATCGGGGCAACACCGTCATGGTCATCGAGCACAACCTCGAGGTGATCAAGACGGCGGACTGGATCGTGGACCTGGGGCCGGAAGGTGGGGAGGGTGGGGGTCGGGTCGTGGCGGAAGGGACGCCGGAGGAGGTAGCGCTGGATCCCGAGTCCCTCACCGGACAATACCTGGCGCCGGCCCTCTCCGTCCCGGTGGAGGTCGGGGCCTGAGGACCGGACCCGCCGGATGCCCCGACGCGTAGGAAGTATTACACTTGGGAAGGGCCGACGGTGAATCTTTGCCCCGCCTGAGGGCGTAGTGCAGGATGTCGACGAGGTTCAACCGAATCACGGGCCGGCTTCCTGGCCGCCCCAACCCGAGGAGGTCGGATGGTCACGCGCGAGGACCTGGAAAGCTATCTGATCCGGATGGATCTGGAATACGAGGAGATCGCCGAGGGGATGTACCTGGTCCGGAGTCCCGAAGACCAGCTTCCCATCGTGGTGAACCACTCTCCTCCCCTGCTCATCCTCCGGCTCAAGGTCATGGACCTGCCCGACACGGAGGGATCCCTCGAGGAGCTCTACCGGACCCTCCTGGAGCTGAACGCATCGGACGTCGTCCACGGGGCCTACGGGATCGAGGGCGAGGAACTCGTCCTGGGCCTCAGCCTCCAGCTCGAGTCGCTGGGCTACGGAGAGCTCCAGGCATCGCTGGAGAGCCTCCAGATGGCTGCGTCCGGACACATGAACACCATCAAGGAACTGGTAGCCGCTGCGCCTGTTGGAGGGCTGAAGCAATGAGCATCTTCCAGAAGATTTCGACGCTCTTTCGATCCAACATCAACGACCTCATCGCCCGGGCCGAGAACCCGGAGAAGATGTTGAATCAGATCATCCTCGACATGCGTGACCAGCTCTCGAAGGCCAAGCGGGAGGTGGCGGCGGCCATTGCCGACGAGCGTAAACTCCGGGCGCAGGTGGAAAGCGAGGTCAAGCAGGCCCGGGACTGGGAAAAGCGCGCCGTTCTGGCGGTGCAGGAGGGTCGGGACGACCTGGCGAAGCAGGCCCTCCTGCGGGAGAAGGAACACGCCCAGCGGGCCACCACCCTGGAGCAGACCTGGCAGGCCCAGGCCGAGGAGACCGAGAAGCTGAAGGCCTCCCTCAAGCAGCTCAACGACCGGATCGAAGAGGCCAAGCGCAAGCGCAACCTCCTCATTGCCAAGCAGAAGCGGGCCCAGGCCCAGAAGCGGATCCACGAGACCATGTCCGGGCTGTCCGACACGTCGGCCTTCGACGCCTTCAACCGGATGGCCGAGCGGATCGAGGAGTCGGAACGCAAGACCCTGGCCGCGGCCGAGGTCACTGAGAGCCTCACCGGTGACACCCTTGAAGACGAGTTCGCTCAACTGGAGGAGGGCGGCGACGAGATGGACAGCCGGCTCCTGGCCCTGAAGCGGGAGATGGGGCTCATTGCCCCGGCTCCGGAAAAGGAGCGTCCCCAGCTCGAGGCCGGCGAGGCGGAGAAGGCGCCTGCCGACGAAGATGACGAGCTGGACACCTCCCTCAACGACCTGACGCCCGAAGTCGAGGCGGAGGAGGTCCACGAGGCCGAGCTCCTGGAGGAGTTTGATCGTCTCGAGAAGCGGGACGTGAACTGATGGGCGACACCGTCTTCCTGAACGGCGAGTTCATGCCCCGGTCCCGGGCCCGGATCTCTCCTGACGACCGGGGATTCCTCTTCGGGGACGGCCTCTACGAGGTGACGCCGGCCTACGGGGGGCGGTTTCTGGCGCTGGACCGGCACCTGGCCCGACTCCGCCGCGGCACCCGGGAGCTGCGCATGGCCTTCCCCCAGGGACTGGAGGAGCTCCACCGGGAGCTTCTCCGGCGAAACGACCTGGAGGACGAGGAGATGTCCATCGTGTACCTGCAGGTCACCCGGGGCACGGCGCCCCGGAGCCATGCCTTCCCCGACCCGCCCGTGCCTGCAACCGTCTACGGGTGGGCGAAGGCGTTTCGCCGACCGACCCGGGAGGCGTGGGAGAAGGGCTTCAGCGCCGTGAGCGTGCCCGACCGGCGGTGGGCCCGGGCCGACCTGAAGACCGTGCAGCTCCTTCCCCAGGTCCTGGCGCAGCAGACCGCCCGGGAGGGAGCCGCCACCGACGCCCTCCTGGTGCGGGACGGGCTGGCCCTCGAGGGCGCGCACAACAACGTCTTCTTCGTGTTCGGCGACACCCTGGCCACCCACCCCGCCTCGAATCAGATCCTGCCCGGGATCACCCGGGAGATCGTCCTGGAGGTGGCACGAGAGGAGGGCATCACGGTGGAGGAGCGGCCCGTGACGCTGGCCGAGGCCCAGCGGGCGTCGGAGATCTTCTTTACAGGAACCACGACGGAGGTGCGTCCCACCGTGAGGCTTGACGGGCGCCCGGTGGGAGACGGCGCCGTGGGGCCCATGACCCGGCGTCTCCAACAGGCCTTCCTGGGCCGGGTCAACGAGGAGTGCGGCGCAGCGGTTACCTGAGGGCGCACGGGGCACTGGGGCCGACTGGCTGAACCCGGGTCTCTGCTCGTATAATCCACCGGACGACCTGCGGGTCAGCCCGGCCAACGCCTCGTTTCGTGGAGTCTTCGCCCATGCAGAGTTCCAGTCCCCTCCTCCTCGCCATCGTCTGCGTACTGGCCCTGAGCCTTCCCACCGAGGCTGCGGCCCAGG
Source organism: Gemmatimonadota bacterium (assembly GCA_007132965.1). GTDB lineage: Bacteria > Gemmatimonadota > Gemmatimonadetes > Longimicrobiales > Gaopeijiaceae > PWLA01. The sequence goes on from SLNQ01000060.1 coordinate 39,279, forward strand.
ACGGGGATGCGGCGGACGATCGGACGGTTGTAGCGGTCCTCTACTTCGACAACCACACGGCCTCCGAGCGATTCGATCCCCTGGGGAAGGGATTTGCAGACATGCTCATCACCGACCTCTCGGGCCTCAGCATGATCCGGGTGGTGGAGCGGGCCCGCCTTCAGGACCTCATCGACGAGCAGGAGCTGAGCCGGAGCCAGCATTCTGACCCGGCCACCGCTCTTCGGGCCGGCCGCATCCTGGCCGCCGAGTACGTGGTGACGGGCTCCTTTACGGGGATCGAGCCGGACATCCGTGTGGAGGCCCACCTCACCCACACCGAGACCGCCGAGATCGTTCGGGGCGTGAACGCCACGGGCACCGAGGACAAGTTCTTCACCATTCAGGAGGAGCTGGCCGCAGCTCTCATCGAGGGGATGCAGATCGCCCTCTCCGACGAGGAGGCGGAGGAGTTCCGGTCGTGGCAGGAAGAGAACCGGATCGAGGACGCGGAGACGGTGGTGGCCTACTCCGAGGCGCTGGACTACTACGACCGGGAGCAGTACCTGGAGGCGGTGGAGCGCATGGGCTTCGTGGTCCGCCGCGCTCCCGCGTCGGCTCTGGTGCAGATGACCTACGACCGGATGCGGGAGAGCGCGCAGGACCACGCCCGCGAGGAGAGTCGGTCCTTCCTCGGCCGGCTTCTCCGGAGCCTCATCGGCGGGGAGTGACGTTCAGGGATACAGCAGGACGCCCTCCCTCAGGGAGCGAAACGCCGTCAGCTCATGCTGCCATCCGGCGGTCAGCGTCTCCAGGTCCAATCCCGCCTCCACCCCCACCCGTAGCTCATCGGTGCCGGCCAGCCGGTCAAAGTGAGAGGCTCGCCAGCTCCACTCGGGGCCCGAGAGCTCGTAGCTCTCCACCAGGAGGGCCACGCCGGTGACGGCTGGGTCGTACACTTCCGGGTCGGTCACCTTTAGCCGGACGCCGTTCACGGCTTCGCCGTCGAACTTTCCGTCTCCGGGGTTCCGGGGCGTGAAGGTGACGGCTTCGAAGGCCACGCCCGGAAGCTCTCGGGCGGCCATTCGCCGGGCCAGCTCCGGGCCGTCCAGCCAGGGGGCGCCGATCTGCTGAAACGCCCTGGGCGTCCCCCGGCCCACCGAGAGGTTCGTGCCTTCGAAGAGACAGGTGCCGGGATAGTGGAGGGCGCTCTCCAGGTCCGGCATGTTGGGCGACGGTGGACGCCACGGGAGTCCCGTTTCGGGAAAGAGCATGTCCCGCCGCCATCCCGAGGCGGGGACCACGTGGAGCTGGGCCTCCACCCCGAAGTGCTCCCGGTACAGGCGAGCCAACTCGCCCGGGGTCATCCCGTGCCGCATGGGAATGGGATACATGCCCACGAACGACGAGAAGGCCGGGTCCAGGACGTTGCCCTGCACCAGCCGTCCGCCCACCGGGTTGGGCCGATCCAGGACCACGAAGGGGATCCGGGCCTCGCCGGCGGCCTCCATGGCCAGCGCCATGGTGTAGATGTAGGTGTAATAGCGGGTGCCGATGTCCTGGATGTCGAAGAGGAGCACGTCCACCCCCTCCAGCATCTCCGGGGTGGGCCGTCGGGTCTCGCCGTAGAGGGAGTGGACCGGGAGACCGGTGGCTTCGTCCACCTCGTGGTCCACCAGCTCGCCGGCCTCGGCCGTGCCGCGAATCCCGTGTTCCGGCGAGTAGAGGGCCACCAACTCGACGGCGTCGTGGGCGTAGAGGCGATCGATGGAGGGGACCTGGTGGAGGTCGATGCCGGTGTGGTTGGTCACCAGCCCGGCTCTCCGACCGGTCACCAGGTGTAGAGAATCGGAGAGGAGGACCTGGATGCCGGGGCGAACCTCGGGCTGGGGCGCCTCGTGGGCGTCGCCCGGAGGCGAACACGAGGCGGACATCACCAGTGGCACCAGGGTCGGCAGCACCCACACCCACAGGAGTCCGAGCCGCCCACCGGGCCGGCGGTCATCACCCGGAGAGGATTGTCGCACCATGGGGTTCTCCCTACTTTGGGCATCATTCCAACGGCATTGCGTCTCTCCCGAGGAGACGGACCGGATCGAAATTCGTGGCCGGCCTCCCTCGGGTCAACGTGAGGCGACCCTTTTCTACACCACTCCCGGCGCTTTCGGCATGCCCGGCACCATCATCCGACCCCTCGCTCTCGCGGCCCTCCTGGTTCTGGGCGCATGTACCTCCACCCCCGCTCCGGACCCGGCGGCGCCTCCGGAGGAGGGCCGCGCCGTCCCCGAAGCCGACACCCTCCCGGCAGAGCCGGACACCCTCCCGACAGATCCGGACACGCTCAGGATCGCGCCGCCGGACGACGCCATCCGTCCCGGCGACCGGACGCCGGTGCGTTGGCAGGACGAGGCCATCCCGCCGGCTCCGCCCGCCCCATTGGGCGATCCGGCGGAGTGGGCCGAGGCGGAAGCGGGGGCCTGGACCGCAGCCATGCTGGAGCGGATGACCCTCCGCCAGAAGGTGGGCCAGATGATCATGCCATGGGTCATGGGCGATTTTGCCCCCGAGGGATCGGCGGGCTTCGAGCGCCTGGTTCGCCTTATCGAAAACGACGAGATCGGCGGGATCATCATGTCGGTGGGCACGCCCATGGACGTGGCGGCCAAGCTGAACACCATGCAGCGCCGGTCGGGTCTGCCCCTCCTGGTGGCCGCCGACCTGGAGACCGGCGCCGGATTCCGGTTCCGGGGGGCCACCCACCTCCCGGGGGCCCACGACCTGGGAGGTGCCACGGACTTTCCGTCCCTCATGGCGGTAGGCGCGGCGGACGACCGGGTCCTCTCCTACGAGATGGGCCGGATCACGGCCCTGGAGGCCCGGGCCCTGGGGGTGCACGTTCCCTTCGCGCCGGTGCTGGACGTGAACTCCAACCCCGACAACCCCATCATCAACACCCGAGCCTTCGGGGAGGACCCGCAGCGGGTGGCGGAGCTGGGGGTGTGTTTCGTGCGGGGGATGCAGGAGCACGGGACGGTGGCCACCGGCAAGCACTTTCCCGGACACGGCGACACGGAGACCGACTCCCACCTGGCTCTCCCGGTGATCCGGGCCGACCGCGACCGGCTGGACCGGATCGAGCTCCACCCCTTCCGGGCGGCCGTGGACGCGGGGATGGGCGCCATCATGACCGCCCACATCGCCCTGCCGCGAATCACGGAAGAAGCTCGACTGCCGGCCACCCTCTCCCGGAACGTCCTCACCGGACTCCTCCGGGGCGAATGGGGCTTCCAGGGGCTCGTCTTCACCGACGCCATGGACATGAACGCCATCGACCGGCTCTACAGTCGGGAGGAGGCTGCGGTACGGGCCGTCCTGGCCGGAGCCGACGTGCTCCTCATGCCTCCCAGTCCCGAGCGGGCCATCCGGGGGGTCATGGA
>SLNQ01000025.1 GCA_007132965.1 Gemmatimonadota bacterium
CCACCAGGTAGTGGAACTCCTCCCTGGCGTCGTCGGAAATCCGCCAGGCGCGATTCTCGAATCCGAAGGCCAGGAGCATGGAAGCCAGGTAGTCGGCGGTGGGTCGATCGTCCACGCCCCCTTCCAGCATGGCGTGCCTGACGAGAACATAGAAGATGAGCTGCGGCCTCAGGCTCACCCGGGGCTCCCCCAGGAGAGCCACCGCCGTCCGGGGATCGTCCAGGAGTACGTCGATGCCGCTCTCGTCCAGTCGAGCCAGAGCCGAGTCCCTGAGCGCAGGGTCGGATCGGCCCAGGAGTTCAACCAGCGCCATGGCGTCGGTTCGATCAAAGGAGGCCCGAATCCGGGGAAGGATCATGGTGTCTACCTCCGCTGGTGACATGACACGGGAAGAGAAGAATGTGGATTCTATAGCTCCCTTCTACACATCACGCAAACCGCGAGTTCGGGTGGGAGCCAGGCCCGGGGTCCATGGTTCTCATGCACGGGCCACGGCTTCATGAGACCCTCGAGGCTTCGCCGGAGGCTCTTCCGGGCCCTCTTCCTGGCGGCCCTCGTGCCGGCGGGCCTGACCCTCGTGCTGGGGGTCCTCCTGCTGCGGGAGGTCATTGCCACCACCGGAAGCGCCGGACCGTGGATGGCGGTGGCAGACTCCGGGCGGATCCTCCTGGAGATGGTCCAGGCCCGGGATCCGGACCCGGAGCTGGCCGAGGCCGCCGCCCGCCACCGGGAGGTGCTCTCGGAGTCGGTGCGGCTCTCCCAGGTGTACGCCCTCCTGGGGGAGCGGGTCGTCCTCCTGATCCCGGCCACCGCACTCCTCCTCCTGGGAGTGGTGGGCGTCGTGGCGGCCCTGGCCACCCGGCGCCTGGCCTCGTGGCTTGCGGCGCCGGCAGAGGAGCTGGCCGACTGGATCCGCCGGCTGGGCGCAGGTGAGCCACTACCCGCACACACCCCCGGAAGGGGCGGCGCGGTGGAGGAGTTCCAGACGCTTCGGAGCGGGCTCAGGGAGGCCGCCGCCAGGCTGGAGGAGGCCCGAGACCGGGAGGTGGAGCAGGCCCGGGCCCGGAGCTGGGCCGAGATGGCCCGCCGGGTCGCCCACGAGATCAAGAACCCCCTCACCCCCATGCGCATGGCCGCCGAACGAATCAGTCGCTCCCGGGACCCGGCCTCGGCTGAGGCCGGCGAGATCCTCCTGGAGGAGATCGGCCGCCTGGACCGGCTGGCCCGCTCCTTTTCCCAGTTCGGTCGGCCTGTCGAGGGTCCCCCGGCGCCAGTGGACCTGGTGGAGCTGCTGGAGGGGCTCATTCGCCGCCTCCAGGTAGAGGGGACCCCCATAGAGCTGGACACCACCGACGACGCCGTGGTAGTGGACGGCCACCTGGACGCCCTGGAACGGGTGGTACGGAACCTGGTGAGCAACGCGCTGGAGGCGCAGTCCCTCCCGGGAGGGGGCCGGGCGGGGCCGGGGGCTGGCCAGCCGAGAGCCGGACCGGCCGCGAGCGGGGGGGGCGAGGCCGAAGCCGGCCCGTCCAACGAGGCTCCTGTCCGCATCCGCCTCCGGTCGGACGGCGACGCGGCCGTCATCACCGTGGACGACGACGGCCCCGGCATTCCGCCCGAGCTCCTGGACCGGATCTGGGAACCCGACTTCACCACCCGGAGGCGGGGCACAGGCCTCGGCCTCCCCCTGGTCCGACAAGCCGTTCGCACCCACGGCGGAGAGGTCACCGCCGAGAACCGGCCGGAGGGCGGAGCCCGCTTCCAGATCCGGCTTCCCCTGGAGACGAAGGAGGAGGCTCCATGAGGGTCCTGGTGGTGGACGACGAGGCAAACCTGCGGCGGATGCTTCGCTCGCTCCTGCGGGAGGAAGGGTGGGCGGTGGACGAAGCCGGCACGGCGGAGGAGGGCCTCCTCCGGGTCGCGGAGACGCAGCCCGACGTGATCCTCCTGGACCTGGTGCTTCCCGGGGCTTCGGGGCTGGAGTCGCTTCCCCGCTTTCGGGATGAGGCCCCCGGCACCCCGGTGGTCATGATGAGCGGGGAAGCCACCCTCTCCGATGCGGTGCAGGCCACCCGGGAGGGAGCGTTCCACTTTCTGGAGAAGCCCCTGGGCTCGGAGGCCGTCCTGGCCACCCTCAGGGGGGCCCTCGAGGTGAGTCGAGCCCGGGACCTGTCCCGGGTGCTGCAGGAGGAGTTGGGGCCGGGGGCCGAGCTGGTGGGCCGGAGCGCCGCGATCCAGGCGGTGAAGGACACCATCCGGAAGGTGGCCCCCACTGACGCCCGGGTCCTGATCACCGGCGAGAGCGGAACGGGCAAGGAGCTGGCGGCCACGGCGATTCACGCCCTCTCCCCCCGGGAAGGGCGCCCCTTCGTTCGGGTCAACAGCGCCGCCATCCCCACCGAGCTGGTGGAGTCGGAGATGTTCGGCCACGAACGGGGAGCCTTCACCGGAGCCACCCAGAGGCACCGGGGACGCTTCGAGCTGGCCCATGGCGGCACCCTCTTCCTGGACGAGGTGGGCGACCTTGGGGCCGGGGCACAGGCCAAGCTCCTGCGTACGCTGGAATCGGGCGTCATTCAGCGGGTGGGCGGCCAGGAGACGCTGGAGGTGGACGTTCGGGTGCTGGCGGCCACCAACCGCGAGCTGCGCAGGGAGGTGGAGGAAAGCAGGTTCCGGGAGGACCTCCTCTTCCGCCTTGAGGTAGTGGTCTTGGAGATGCCCCCTCTCCGGGAGCGCCCGGAGGACATCCCGGTCCTGGTTGAGCATCTTCGCTCCCGCCTCCGGCTTCGCCACGGCCTCACCGCCCCCACCCTGGATGACGACGCCATGGAGGTGCTGGCTCGCCACCCGTGGCCTGGAAACGTCCGGGAGCTTCTGAACCTCCTGGAGCGGATGGCGATCCTCCACCCCGACGAGGCGATCTCGGCCCACCAGGTTCGCCACCTGCTCCAGTCGGGGTCGGCCGGCTCCGAAGCCGCCGCAGGAGGCTCTGCCAGGCTCGTGCCCGCCTACCGGGAGGAGGACCCCCGGAGCCTGCGGGACCGGCTCGACGACTACGAGCGGGAGCTCATCGGGGGCGCGCTGGAGGCGGCCGGCGGAAATGTGGCCGAAGCGGCTCGACGCCTCCAGACCGACCGGGGAAACCTCTACCGCCGCATGGACCGACTGGGGCTGCGGGACACCGGCTGAGTCGGTGCGCCGGCCCGTTCCCCCTGCGTAATCCACGAACCCAACTTCATATTGTCCTGACGGGAGCGATCATCACGATGGGAGCGACAGAGCTGAAGCGACGAGGCCCCCTGGTGGCCCTCTTCCTCTTCCTGGCGACCCTGGGCCTCTGGGCCCCGGCCCAGTCCCTCTCGGGCCAGGACGTGGTCCGGGGGCCTCTGCCCCAGGAGGTACAGGAGCGGGTCCTGGAGCTGGCCAACGCCCCGGCCACCATCCGTGTGCAGGGCGACACCCGGATCCCCTCGGGCGGTACGGTGCAGGGCGACCTCATGGTCCTGGGAGGCCACCTGGAGCTGGAAGGTTGGGTCCAGGGCGAGCTGATGGTGGTGAACGGGTCGCTGGAGCTCGCGGACGGGGCTCGGGTGGACGGCTCCGTGCTCGTGGTCGGCGGGCAGGCGTCGGGAGTGGAAGGGGCCAGCCTGGGGGGTCCCGCCCTGGTCTACGCCGCGCCACTGCACTACCGGATCAGGGGAGGCCGCCTCGAGGGGATCGAAGAGAGTGGACGCCTCCCCACCCACTTCCTGGACACGGACCTGGGGTTCGGCCGTTCCAGGGTCACGCTCCGGGCTGCAGGTCCCTACAACCGGGTGGAGGGTCTCCCGGTGCAGTTCGGTCCCCTCCTCACCACCGGCGGAAGCAACCCTCTCTCCCTGCAGGCCTTCGGGATCTGGCGGTCCGAAGCGGGACTGTCGCTGGACACCGAGCGAATGGGCTACGAGTTCACCGCTGACCAGGCCATCGGCGGCCGCGGTACCATGTCGGCGGGTCTCACCGCCTACTCCCGGGTCCAACCCATCGAGACCCGGGGGATGAGCAATCTGGAGACCTCCCTCGCCACCTTCTTCATGCGGCGGGATTACCGGGATTACTACGAGGCTCAGGGGTGGTCGGGGTACCTGGAGCTGCGACCGATTCGCCTCCCCGTCCGGCTACGGACGGCCTTCCGCGAAGAGGAGCACTCCTTCATCCCCGAGGGTGGTCCCTGGACCCTGGGAGACGGAGAGGACCCCTGGCGACCCCTGCCGGCGGTGGCCGAGGGCCGGGGCCGCTTCCTGGAGGCCTCCGTCCTCTGGGATTCCCGCAACGACCCGGATCATCCTACCGACGGGTGGTGGACCGAGGTGCGAGCGACCCAGCAGGTGGGGGGGCGACTCCGCACTATCTTCCACCCCACCTCCGGTGCTCGCCTGGAGTCCGACGAGGGAAGGCCCTTCGCCCGGGTCACCTGGGCCAGCGCAGATGTTCGTCGCTACGCCCGGGTGAGCCCCTCCACCAACCTGAAGCTCCGGGTCCACGGGGCCGGCGCGCTGGGCTCCTCTCCCCTCCCACCCCAGTTCCAGTCTGCCCTGGGAGGTGAAGGATCGCTCCCGGGCCACCCCCGCTTCGCCGTGGACTGCGGCGCCCGGGCGCTTGAGACGGTGAACGCCGCCGACCCCGACGAGGAGGCCGAACGTCCCGCCTTCGCCGCCTACGGGTGCGACCGGGTGAGCCTGGCCCAGGTAGAGGTTCAGCAGGCGCTCCCCCTGGTCTGGGACCCCCTTCCGGAGGACTGGGCCGGCTCGGAGTGGGCAGGCCTCCTTCGCATTCAGCCGACCCTCTCCGTCTTCGTGAATGCGGGCCGGGGCTGGGCCCGCGAGGCCGAGGGCCTGGTCCAGCAACCCGACGCCCCCCTCCGGGGCGATATCGGGGTGGGGCTCACCACCGGGTCGGTGGGACTCTACTGGGCGTATCCCCTCAACCGGAAGGAACAGGGGCTGAACTTCTTCGTCCGCCTGAACCACCGGTTCTGACGGATCGTGCGCCTTCTTTCACCTCCTTCCGGGCCCTTCTGGGCCGCCCTCCTGCTCCTGGCCGTCGGACCGGTCCTGGGGCCGACCGGGCTGGCGGCGCAGGACCCCCTCGTCCTGGAGGCACGGGCCGACGACGGTGGGGTGGATGCGCGGCTGGGGCCGGTGCTGGAATCGCCGGGGCTGCGAAACTCGTTGGAGCGTGGACTGCCCGTGCGAATCCTCGTGGTGACCGAGCTCTGGCGGGATCGATTCATTGACGCTCAGGAGGGGCGACACGAATGGCGGGCTTCGGTGCGCCTGGATCCCCTGGAACGGACCTACGTGGTGGAGACGGCCGGCGGCGCCACCCTCTCGGCCACCTCCCTGGCCGAAGCCGCCCACATCCTCTCCGACCGCCTCCATATTCCCCTGCAGCCCGACCGCCCCGGCCGCTACTACTACCTGGCACGTCTCGAGGTGGAAACCCTCTCCCTCTCGGATCTGGGCGAGCTGCGCCGCTGGATGCGGGGAGAAATGGGACCGGCGATGGAGGGAGAGGAGGGAGGCGGCGTGGGGTCGGCGCTGGGACGGGGACTGCAGCGCCTGTTGGTGCGGGTGCTGGGTCTGCCGGCCGAGCGATACCAGGCTCGCAGCCGCAGCTTCGACTTCCCGGGCGAGTAGCGGCCTTGCCCCCTCAGCCGCCAAATACCTTCACCCGGTGGGTGAGGGATTCGATTCGCTCCAGGTCCGGCTCCACGCCGATGCCCGGTCCGTCGGGAAGGGGCATCCGGCCATCCACGAGCTCGAACTCCGGGGTCACCACGTCGCGCTTCCAGTAGCGGCTGGAAGCGGAGATGTCTCCGGGAAACACGAAGCCGGGCAAGGTGGCCAGGGCCAGGTTGTGCGCTCGCCCAACCCCGGACTCCAGCATGCCCCCGCACCAGACCGGGACCCCCCGCCTGCGGCACAGGTCGTGCACTCGTCGGGCTTCCGCCAGGCCCCCCACCCTGCCGGGCTTGATGTTGATGACCCGGGTGGCGTCCAGCTCCAGGGCCAGGCGGGCGTCGGCCTCCGACCGGATGGACTCGTCCAGGCAGATGGGGGTGGTGAGCTCGGCCTGCAGGCGGGCGTGCTCCAGGATGTCCTCGTGGTGAAGGGGCTGCTCGATCATGGTGAGCCCCAGGTCGTCCAGCTCCCGAAAGAGGGGAAGATCAGCCAGGGCGTAGGCCGAATTGGCGTCGGCCATGAGGGGCACATCGCCGAAGCGGGCCCGCACCGCCTGGAGCATGTCCACGTCCCGGCCCGGCTTGATCTTGATCTTGATCCGGGCGTAGCCCTCCTCCAGGTACGCCTCCACCTTGCGGAGGAGGGTGTCGTCGTCGGGCTGGAGCCCCACGCTCACTCCCACCTCCAGCGGCTCACCTCGCCCTCCCAGGAACTCCCAGAGAGGCATGCCCAGGAGCCGGGCGTGGAGGTCCCACACCGCCATCTCGATTCCCGCCCGGGCCATCCGGTGTCCCCGCACCCACTCCACCGGAGCAAGGATGTCCTCGGGGCCTTCCATGGGGTGTCCCACCAGGGGGGGAAGGAGGAACTCGGTGAGGACGTGCCAGGCCGTCTCGGTGGTCTCGGGCGAGTAGCTGGGGTCCTCGGCTGCAACGCACTCGCCCCATCCATGGACTCCCTCGCCCTCCACCCGGATCAGGAGGAGCCTCCGATTGCGACGGGCTCCGGAGCTGATCTCGAAGACCTCCCTGAGGGGCAGGCGGATCTCCCGGAGCTCGATTCGCTGAGGCTTCACGTCCGCTGGTCCAGCACGTCGAAGACCTCCTCCACCTGGGTCCAGCCCACCGTCAGGAGGAAGGTGTTGTTCCTGCCGTACGACTTGTCGCCCAGAATGAAGAAGTCGGGCTCGGGATTCATGAGGCTCTCGGCTCCGTGGCTCGTTTGATCCAGGCAGTCTCCCCCACCGCCGGCCCCAAGGAGCGCGGCGGCCAGCTTCATGGGGCCACTGGTGGCGTAGCACTCGTGCACCTGAAGCTGTCGGTAGAGGGTATGGTCGCCCACACCCCCGGTGAGGGCAAGGATCCGGTCCACCTCTGCCACGCCGCCGTCGGCACCCTGCCGACGAAGCCGAACCTGTACCGCATCGCCCTCCAGGGCCAGGCTGTCCACGCTGGTGCCCGGCAGGAGAGTGACCCGATCCGACTCACCTTCGGCCACCGCGCGGGCCTCACGGGTGAGCCGGCTGCGAAGGGGCAGGGGATCGTCATCCTGGACCTGCCAGTCCGGGCCATCCCGGCGAATGCTCCATAGCACCCGGGTATCCCGGTGCCGCGAAGCGAACGCGGCCATGTCCCGGGCCGCCGTCTGCGCCGAGTGCCCGGCGCCCACCAGGAGCACGGTGCGCCCTCGCCAGTCCTCGCCCTCCAAGTCCAGGTCCGGGATCCGGTGATGGATCCGATCCGCCAGCCTCGACTCTCCCGGCGCCGGGATTCCGCCGTCGCCCAGGGGATTCGGGTTTCCGTACGTTCCGCTGCAGTCCAGCACCACGTCGTGGTGCTCCACCCACTCGCGCCCCGTCGGGTCGGTAAGAAGCACCCGGAAGGGACGTCCACTCCGGGCGGGACTCCCGATCTCCTCGTGCTTCAGCGTGCCCTCGCGCCCCACGGCCACGACCCGGGTTCCCAGGCGTAGCCCCGAGGCCAGGGCGGGGAGGGCCCAGAGGGGATCCAGCACCCGGTCGGCCAGCTCGTGGCCCGTGGGAGAGGCGTCCTCGTCCACCTCCAGCGGGCGGCCCGCCTCGGTCAGGGCGGCTCGCATCCGGGGCGAGACGTTCATGGACCAGGGACTGAAGAGGCGAACGTGGCCCCACGAGCGCAGGTGGCCCGCTGGGTGGGGGGCCGCCTCGTAGACCGTCACCCGATGGCGCCGTTCCCGGGCGGCCAGCGCGGCGTCCAGGCCCACCGGGCCGGCGCCGATGACGGCGATCCGGAGCGATCCAGTGGCCGGGGGCTGGGACGAGCCGTTGGGACTTCCGTCGGTCATGTGGGGACCCTCAGGTGGAAAGCGGGGAGGTGGATCGGGCTCACTCTCCTCGAACCAGGCGGTAGTGGGAAAGGTTCCCGCCTCGGACGAGCCCCCGGACCTCCCAACCGCGCTGGAGATAGTGCACCAGGACCGTGCGAGTGGCCTGCCTCCACTCCCTGGCCAACTCGGCATCGTCACGGCGGAGGTGCTGGATGTGCGCGGGTATGGCCACCGTGACCACCGGAGCGTCGCGGCCCAGCACGGGAGCGCCGGGGCGGGGAGCACCGTCGCCCCCTCCCTCCAGAGCCGCCGCTTCGGGGGACGCCGGGGGCCCCTGCCCAACATCCGCCTTCTCCCCGAGCCGGGCCCGCACCCGGGGCGTGTCCAGCTCCCATATGGCCACCAGGCGATCGGTGCCGATCCCCCGATGCAGGGGCGAATCCGACTCGCCGTACATGTCTTCTACGTACTCCCTGCACACCACACCCAGACGCTCCAGGTTGAGGTAGGCGTTCCTGGATTCCAGGGGATCGAAGGTCCAGTAGACCCGTCGTACGCCCCCCTCCAGGAGCACGTCCCTCTGGTGGAGCTTCAGACGACGGCCCAGACCGGCATCCCGCAGGCCGGGCCGCACCGCCAGCATGTCGGACCAGTGCACCGGCGTCTGGTCCTCGATTCCCGTCATGCCGAAGACGAAGCCCGCCAGCTCCCCGTCGGCGTCGTAGGCGCCCGAGGCCACCCCGCCCAGTCGCTGGCTCACCTTCAGAATGGCCACCGGGACCCGCTCCGAGAACCCTTCTCCCCAGACCTCCTCCTGTAGAGCCACGCAACCCCGGAACTCATCCATGGTCCGGAAGGGGCGAATGCTGAAGGCGGCTTGGGCGTCGCTCATGGAGCTCCACCCCCCGCGCCTTCGTCCAGCTTCAGGTGTGCCCTCAGGAGGCGATCCACCTCAGCGAGCGCCTCCTTGCGGCGCATGTCCACACAGGGCAGATCCACCAACCGCTGCACCAACTCCACCCCGGCCCGGGTGTTGGCGGCGATGCCGGTCACCAGGTCCGGCGTGCGTCCGTAGGCCTGCATGAGCCCCAGCACGGCGTAGGGATCGGTGGCACAGAGCACCGTCATCCGCACCGCCGGGTCCAGGCACTCCACCGCCACGGTGCCGTTGTAGGGCTCCAGGGGCGAAGCCCCCACCTCCACCACCGCCACGTCCACCGGCGCCTGGTTCATGCGGGGGATCAAGCCGGCCAGCGCCCGCCGGTATTCCTCTCCGGGGCAGACCGTGGACGGCAGACCGGCATCGACGAAGTCGAGGATGGGGGCGGCGCCGGAATCGGCCATGGTCAGAACGTCCCGGTAGCGCCCCGCTCCGGTGACCTTGGCCCCCAGGACCCGGAGGCCCATGACCCGAAGCCGCCGAATGAGCACCCTGGCCGCGGCGGTCTTCCCCGCCGACATGGAGGTCCCGATGATCATGACAGTGGGGATACGCAGTTCCATTTCCGGCGGGTCCGGTGGAGGCACGAAATCCGACATGGCCAGGGGTCCGCCCTCCCGCACCAGGTGTCCCCGGTAGACCAGCTGCGGAAGCGGCGGAATCAGCGTGGACCGGGAAGTGCAGCGGCCCAGAAGCCCTCCCCCGGTGAGGAGCTCCATGCGCCCGTCTTCGCCCACCGCCTCCCAGCTCCCGGTGGCCTCCAGGGTGGCGTGGCGCCGGCCCAGGGCACCGACCACCCGGTCCCCTTCGGCCAGTTCGATCATGCGGCCCGTTGGAAGCTCGAGCCTGGCCACTCCCGGGTCCCCCTCCACCTCCGCCATCACGTAGTGGCCGCCGGCCCAATCCTCGCGAGGCTGTGGGCGGAGCATCCAGCCGTCCTTCTCCAGGTCCGAGATGCGCACCATGGACGAGTAGATCACCGGGCTCCTCATGTGGGGTCGGTCTCCAGCTCCGGAAGGAGGAGGATGCCCGCCAGGAGGGCGGCCCGCTCCGGCATCCGGTCCACCTCCAGGTACTCGTGGAGGGCGTGGGCTCCGTCACCCACCGCGCCCAGGCCGTCCAGGGTGGCGGTGAAGAGGCTGGTGGTGTTTCCGTCCGAACCCCCTCCGGACATCCCTTCCTCCAGCTCCAGGCCCAGCGCCCGTCCCACCTCCTGGGCGGCGTGCCAGAGCCTTCGGTTGGGCGGAGTGGGCTCCATGGGCGGCCGATCCACCGCGCCGCGGATGCGGGCCGTCGTGCCCGGTGTGCTCCGGACCCGCTCTTCCACCCGCCGGATCTGCTCCTCCAGCCAGCGTCCGTCGGCTCGGGTCCGCACCCGGACGTCGATCACGGCGGAGGCCTCCGAGGCCACCACGTTGGGACGGGTCCCGCCGCGGATCTCGCCCACGTTCACGGTGATCCCCCTCTCCATGTCGGACAGCTCGTAGAGCGACTGGATGAGGTGCGACAGCTCGTGGATGGCGCTGGCCCCCTCGCCGGGCGCCAGTCCGGTGTGGGCCCTCTTGCCGGCCACCTTCAACTCGAAGCGGCCGCCTCCCCTCCGGGTGGTCTTGAGCTTGCCCTCGGGCTCGAGCCCCGGCTCCAGGACCAGGGCTCGTGCCACGCGTCGGGCCAGGTGGCGGATCCGGTTCTCGGATTCGAAGCTGCCCACCTCCTCGTCGGAGTTGACGAACACCACCGGGGTCACCTGGGGCTCGAGCCCCAGCTCCCTCAGGGCCCGAAGGGCGAAGATCATCTGCACCAGCCCCCCCTTCATGTCGAAGACCCCGGGACCCCGAGCCCGACCTTCGTCGTGCATGAAGGGCATCGTCTCGAGGGTCCCCACCGGCCAGACCGTGTCCACGTGGCCGATGATGGCCTGCGCCCCTCGACCCCGCTCCCGAGCCCGGGGTCGGGCGTAGAGCTGGCCCCCCGTCTCCGAGCCCGACAGGCGACGCACCTCGAACCCCACGCACTGCAGCTCCCGGGCCAGGATGTCGAAGACGGGCCCCTGGGTCTCGGGCACCGTACTGGGGCTCTCCAGGAGGGTCATCTCCCGGAGAAGCTCCACCATCTCGGGCTCCCGCCCCTGGAGCCACTCCAGCAGGGCGGGGGTTTCGGGGTGGATGTCCGTCACCGGCGGAATCCCTCCGGGAGCGGGAAGGCGTGGCTTTCGGAGATCCGGGCGTACTGACCTGGATTCAGGTAGGCCAGAAGGGGTGAACGTGCCACCACCTCCTCGTCGTCCACCCCCGTCACCCGGAGAGCCTGGCGGTGGGCCCGGGCCGCCACCGTTCGGCCCACGATCAGGCTTCCGCCACCCAGATCGTCGATGATCCGGTCCAACTCGCATTCCAGCACCAGGCGGGCGTGGCGGAGTACCCGTCCCTCCACCTCCACGGCCGGGGCCGTGGGGAGGGAAGGCAGGCCCGGTGTAGGCTCCCCGTCTCCGCACCGTGGCGCCGCGCTGAGGCTGGTCACCAGCACCTGGTCGGGCCCGGGGTAGCTCACGGTAAACGACCCGTACTCCCTGGCGTTCCGGTAGGTGCCGTGGGTCGGAGTGCAGACGAACCCGAAGTGGCCGCTCCACCCCAGGGGCATGGCCAGGTGCTTGGGGGCCAGGTCAAAGCCGTCCCCTTCGCGGGTTCCCACCACCACCAGGGGCGCCACCGTGAAGACCCGATCCCAGATGGGAGCGCGGAGGTCCAGCTCCACCATGTCCTCGTCGTTGGGGTCGGCGTCATCGGTTCTGGGCTCTTCTGCTCGGCTCATGGGATCCATCCTCGTGGGTTCAGGTGTCCCGGTAGATTCCGGACCGCCGGTAGCTCTCGTCCAGGATCTCGATGGGGTGCATGACGTGGGCCCGGATCCCCGCCATCCGGAGACCGGCTCCGATCTGCATGATGCAGCCCGGATTGCCGGTGGCTACGACCCGGGCCCCGCTCCGGCGGACGGCCTCCACCTTGTCTCCCCCGATGCGGCCGCCCAGTTCCAGGTGGGTCAGCCCGTAGACCCCCGCGCCGCCACAGCACTCGTCGGCACCCTCCATCTCCCGGAGCTCCAGTGCCGGGATGGACCGGAGGAGCCGAAGAGGCGGATGGGCCACCCGCTGCCCGTGGAGGAGGTGACAGGGCGCGTCGTAGGCCACCTGCCAGGGAACGGGGGCTCCCGTCCGGGGTCGTCGCCCGTTGCCCGCCAGGAGCTCCGACACGTCCAGAACCCGACTTCCCAGCCACCGACCCCCCTCCACCGCCCCGGGATCGTCCTCCTCCAGGAGGTGGGGATACTCCCGCATGGCGGCGCCGCACCCCGCCGCGTTCAGCACCACGTGGTCCACCCGCGACGGCTGGAACGCCCCCACGTTGCGCCGGGCCATGGCCCGGGCCTCGCTCAGCCTCCCGCCGTGGGCGTGGAGGGCGCCGCAGCAGCCCTGGCCGGAGACCTCCACCACCTCCCACCCGTTGGCCTCCAGCACCCGCACGGTGGCCCGGTTCACCCGCCGGAAGAGCTGGTCCTGGACGCATCCCCGGAGGATCGCCACCCTGCCCCGGGGCTCCGGCGGCGACTCAGGGGAGACTCCCTGGGCACCCGCCTCTCCGCGCCCCCCTTCGTCCACCTCTCCCGGCCGCGCCGGCGCCGATGCGGCCAGCATGGCCATCCCCAACCTGAGGGTGCCCAGGACCCGCCCCCGGCCCGGGAGTCGCCGGGCCAGGAGAGCCGGCAGCCCGGTGGCTCGCAGGAGGCGGCTTCCCCACATCCAGGGCCGGAAGAGGAGGGGCCGCTCGACGGCTCCCAGAAGGAAGCGCTGCAGAAGGGACGGAGGGCGGGCATTCACCGCCACCTCCCGGGCCCGCTCCAGGAGGAACCCGTACTCCACCCCGGAGGGGCACACCGACTCGCAGGCACGGCAGCCGAGGCATCGGTCCAGGTGCTCCTGAAAGGCGGCGGAGTCAGGTGCCAGGCGCCCTTCCACCACCGCACCCATGAGGTGGAGCCGGCCCCGGGGAGAGTCCGCTTCGTCGCCCAGCCTGGTGTATGTGGGGCACGCCGGGAGACAGAACCCGCAGTGCACGCAGTGGGAGAGGCGCTCAGCCTGCCGAGCCAGCGCTCCGCCCAGCCGAGCCTCGGGCTGCACGTCGGAGGCCATCAGGTCTCTCCCCGGCCCAGGAGCGCACCCAACGCCCTGGAGAGGCGGCGGATGCCCCGCTCACCTTCCCACGCCAGATTGGCTCGAACCAGGCGTCGGCTCCAGGGGCGATGCGGGAACCACCAGGGTTCCCGGGACGGTGTGGGGCCGGTCTCCAGCAGGACCCGGGAACGGGAGAAGGCCAGAAGTCCCTCGTCTCCCCGAACACGGCCGTAACCGCTCTCCCCTCGACCACCCATTGGAAGGCCCGGGATGGCCCAGTGCGAGAGCGTGTCGTTCACCGACACGCCCCCGCACCGGAGGCGCCGGGCCAGGTCCCGACCCACCTCCGGATCGCTGGTCCAGACCGAGGCGAAGAGGCCCATGGGGTGGGCGTTGGCCCGGGCCACCGCCTCCTCCATGTCGGCCACTGCCATGACCGGGAGCAGGGGGCCGAAGGTCTCTTCCCGCATGACCCGCATCCGGTCGTTCACGTCGGCCAGCACCGTGGGGAGGAAGACGTTGGAGGCCGGGTCCACCCGGCTGCCCCCGCAGAGGACCCGGGCACCCCGCTCCAGGGCGTCGTCAAGGTGTGCCTCCACCGTGGCCAGCTGCTCGGGGGTGGTCAGCGGCCCCACGTCCACCTCCCCACCCGAACCCGCCCTCAGCTCCGAGGCCACCCGGGTCAGGCGTCTCAGGAAGTCCTCGTAGACCGCCTCCTCCACGAAGACCCGCTCGGTGGCCAGGCAGGTCTGGCCCGCGTTGAAGAAGGCGCCGAAGGCGATCCCCCGGGCCGCCCGATCCAGGTCGGCGTCGGCCCGCACCAGGGCCGGGTCCTTCCCCCCCAGCTCAAGTGAGACCGGAAGGAGCCGCGATGCCGCTGCGGCCAGGATCTTCCGGCCCACCGCCGGCGTCCCGGTGAAGTGGACCCGGTCCACCCCGGCCGCCACCAGCGCCTCGCCGGTGTGGGCTCCACCCTGAACCACCTGCACCAGTCCTTCGGGAATGTCGGTGTTGGCCAGGAGCTCCGACAGCACCGCGCCGGTGAAGGGGGTTCGCTCCGAGGGCTTCAGGACCACGCCGTTGCCGGCGAAGAGGGCGGTGAGCGTGGCTTCGGCCGTGAGGATGAAGGGGTAGTTCCACGGCCCGATGATGGCCACCACCCCGTAGGGCTCGTGCTCGATGCGGGGCCGCTTCCAGAGGAGCCATCCCCGCCGGACCCGCCGGGAGCGGAAGAGGCGGGGGGCCCGCCGCTCGTAGTAGCGACAGAGGCTCACCACCGACCCCACCTCGATGAGGGCCTCCACCTCCGGCTTGCCGGTCTCGGCCACGATCCGGTCGGCGATCTCCTGCGACCGGGTGGCCAGGACGGCCCGGAGCCCGGAGAGGTGCCGGACCCGGTCGGCCGGCGCCAGGGACGCCCATCCGGGTTGTGCCTTCCGAACCCGAGCAACCGCAGCCCGGACCTCGTCGATTCCGTCCACCGGAACGGTACCCACGGGCGTGCCGTCCTGGGGGCGACGGATCAGGAGGAGCTCATCTTCGGTCGGCCGGTTCACGTCCACCTCCACCTCCAGGCGCCAGGGAGTATGCCGTGGGGATCGAAGACCCGCCGGAGGCCGCCGTGCAGACCCGACGGCGGCGCCGCGGCGGCCGGCTCGGCCCCGTCGAGCTCGCCCCAGGCGCGAACATGCCCCGTCCGGAGGTCCGCCGCCACGGTGGCGTGGGGAAGCTCCTCCAGGCACGGCCCCACACGGGTGGGCCGGACTCTCCACCGCCCATGCCCTCGAGCTCGGCCTTCGGCCACCGATCGCTCCTGGGCCGCCTCCCGGGACTCGTCTCCTTGCAGGGTCCGGGCGGGGGCTCCGGCGGCCTCCCGAGCCGCCTTCTCCACCCGCTCCACCTCGGCTCCAGAGGCCATGAGGCGCAGGACCACGCTGGTTCCCTCGTCGGGAGCCCGGTGAAGCTCCAGGCCGGCAAGCGGGAAGGGGAGCTCAGCCAACCGGCGACCCAGTTCGACGCCCCGCCCCACCCCGTCAGCCCTCCACTCCAGGGTTCGATCTAGGGCGGGGCGGGGGAAGAGTCGAAGAGACACCTGGCAGATGAGGCCCAACGTCCCGCGGCTTCCACACGCGAGCCGCACCAGGTCGAAGCCCGCCACATTCTTCACCACTCTGCCTCCCAGCTCGAGGATCCGGCCCCGGCCGTCCACCAGCGTCAGTCCCAGAACCTGATCCCGGGGCCGACCGAAGGTGACGGCCAGGGGGCCGGCCAGCCCCGTGGCCGCCACGCCGCCCAGGGTGACGCTGCACCCGCCCGGCGGATCCAGGGGCAGCCACTGGGACTCCGGAGCCAGCACCTGGTCCAGGGCCTCCAGTGACGTACCGGCTCCCGCCCGCAGGGTGAGGTCCGCGGACTCGTACTCCACCACGCCCTGCATGCGCCCGGTGGAGACCATGAGGTCGGGGAGGGGGCCGCTCCAGCCCCCGACGCCGGCCCCCACCGGGAGCAGCCGCCAGCCCTCCTCGGCGGCCACCTCCAGGAGCGCCGCCGCCTGCCGGGGATCGGCCGGCTTGGCCACCGGCGTATCGCCGGCGGCTTCCACAGCGTCGTCGCCCAACAACCCTGCCACCCGCTGGGCCGCGTCGGCGCCCCTCCCGGCGCCGGGCCGCCTTCGACGCTCGGTGGAGGCGGGGCCCGGCGGCTCGCCGGCGGACGCCGGTGCCTCTTCAGGCGCCGGCAGGTACTCGTCGGGAAGGACCTTTCCGGGATTGCACCTCCCGGTGGGGTCGAAGACGGTCTTTACCCTTCCCATGGCCTGCATGACCTCCGGTGAGAGGACCATGGAGAGGTACTTCCGCTTGTCCAGCCCCACCCCGTGCTCACCGGTGATGGTCCCGCCCACCTCCACGCACACCTCCATGATCCGACGCGACGCCTCCTCCACCCGGGCCAGCTCGTCGGGATCATTGCGGTCAAAGAGGAGGTTGGGGTGCAGGTTACCGTCTCCGGCGTGGAAGACGTTGGCCACCTTCAGGTCGTAGCGGCGTCCTATCTCACTGATCCGGGCCAGCACCTCGGGCAAGCGCGTGCGGGGGACGGTGGCGTCCTGGACCAACAGATCCGGCGCAATGCGGCCCATGGCGCCAAAGGCCTTCTTCCGTCCCTTCCAGAGGGCCTCACGCTCCTCCTCGTCGGCTGCGGTGCGGACCTCACGGGCTCCCGCCGCCGTGCACGCTTCCCGAGCCGCCTCCACCTCGGCGTCCAGGCCGGCCTCCACGCCGTCGAACTGCACCACCAGCGCCGCCGCCACGTCGGTTGGGAATCCGG
>SLNQ01000171.1 GCA_007132965.1 Gemmatimonadota bacterium
ACCGTCCGGGCCCTGCACGCCCCGGATCAGGTGTCGGTAGAGGGGAAGCTGGAGATCCACCCACTCCATGGGGTCGTCCTTCTTCCGGCCCGCCTTGCGCCGGTGGGTCTCCTCCGGGGTCTTGGCCCGGGCCGAGGTCTTGTAGTCGAAGAGTACCCACCGACCCGAGGAGGGGTGGTGGTCCACCCGGTCGATCCGCCCCCGGATGTGGAAGGGCCGGCCGTCCACCGGAAACCGATGCCCTTCGCCGGCCGGGCGAACTTCCACGCCCAGCGTCCGCCAGCCCTCAGCGATCCAATCGGCCTGCCAGCGGGCGAAGGCCCGCAGCCGTCCGCGGAGTTGCTCCACCTGAACCCGCACCGCCGGATGGGGATGGGGACCGAACCGGCCCCGGGCCTCCTGGTCCAGGATGCGGTCCAGGGCGTCGCCCACCGTGTCGGTCCGCGGCGAGGCGGCGGCCTGGCTTCGGCCGAAACGCTCCAGCACCTGGTGGGTCAGCACGCCGAAGTCCATGGGATCCATCTCCCGGGCCTCGTCATCCACCGACTCCAGGCCCAGGACTCGCTCCAGGGCGAAGGCATAGGGGTCCCGGAGGAAGGCGCCGAAGCCCGTCACCGCCAGCGACTCCGGCGGGGCCGCCGCACGGATCTCCGGCTCCGGAGGCAATCGGAACGGATCGGCGTCCTCGTCTCCGGGGGCGCCCGCCGGCTCAGGGGAGGCGGCGGCGTCTTCTTCTGCGGCGTCTTCATCTGCCAGGAAATCCCGGATGCGCCGGGCCAGCTTCTCTCCCTCCTCCGCCAGGAGGAGGCGCGAGGGCCGCAGGGGGTCGCCGGCGGCGGTGCGCCGTCCGGAAATGAGGACCACCTCGGGCCGGGACGCCAGGATGGCCTGCAATTGATACAGGTCCCGAGCCCACCGACGGGGGTTGTCCAACAACCCCAGTCGCGTGCGCAGGCCGTGGGGAAGGAAGGGATGGGCCGTCACCGATTCGGGCACATGAGGCTCATTGATCCCGGTCACCAGCAAGATGGGTGCGTCGTCCAGGTGCAGCTCGAGCCACCCCAGGAGCTCCACCGCATCGTCCTCGGCAGGGGGTGCCACTTCCCGACTCCGCAGGTGGTGGAGCATCAGGCGGAGCGCGGTGGCGCCGTCCACGGGATCATCCAGCTCGGGCGGAAGCTCCGCCATGGCCTCCAGGGCCTCCCGCATCCCCTCGGCCACCTCCTTCACCTCCCGGTCGTCCGCCTGGTGGGGGTTCAGCGTGCGCTGTCCGTAGACGGCGATGAAGACATCCACAACGGGGTCCAGCCACTGCGAGAGGGGACGGGTGCGGCGGAGCGGAGCCAGGAGTCGGCCGTGGAGCTCCTCCCGCACCCGGGTCACCGTCGGAGCCAGTGGGCGAGACGATCGTTCGCCGGCCCGGGGCAGTTCTCCTTCGGTGAGGCGGGCCGGCAGATGCAGGGCGTGGTAGGCGTCCACTACGGAGATATGGGCGCCCGTCCCGACGGCTTCCCCAAGGCGGTTCGCCAGTTCGGGGTGCCGGAGAAGGGACGCCAGGGCCTCCCAGCTCCCCTCCGCCAGGTAACGCGCCACCGATTCCAACAGTTGGAAGGGAAGGGTTCGCTCCAGCGGCCGCCCCGCCGGATCGCGGACGTCCACGCCCGCCTCCCCCAGGGCGTCGGCCAGAAAGGGAATGATCTCGGTATCGGGTACGCCGATGCTCACGTCCTCCGGCGCGGGCGGAGCGGTGTGTTCCGAACCGTTGGCGCCGCCGTCATGGACCGACGCTACGATCCGTCGAAGCTCCTCCACGACCCGGCCTGCTTGATCCCGGGGCCCTCCGGCCAGTCGGATGTTCTCTCCGGGCACCCCGGAGCCGCGATCCGCCCAGAACTCCGGCCGAACGCATCCCAGCTCGTCGAAGCCCTCCGCCAGCTCGGCAGGTGCGTGAACCAGGGCGTGGAGCTGCCCCTCCCGGAGGGGGCGAGCCAGGATCCGCCGGAGGATTCCCGGCATCTCGGCCAGCCCCACCAGCCACACGTCACCCCCTCCGGTCCGGCGACCCTCGCCGACGGCCTCGGCCTCCACCGCCTCGGCCACCCGCCGTCGATGCACCTCCCGGTCCGTCATCCCCGCCCGGTCCAACCGGCGCCACACCCCCTCCTGGACCCGCGAGAGGACCCGCCACCGCTCCTCGTCGTTGAAGAGGAGGCCCTCGGCGCAGCGGTTCGCCACATCCTGGAAGGAGTGCCCTCCAGCCCCCACCGTGGCCTGCAGCTCCACCATGGTGTCGGCCAGGGCCATCCAGCGGACCAGGTCCTCGGACTCCGGGGGGCGGGCCAGGAGCAGGTCTCGGTCGTCTGCCGGCAGCGACCGCAATTCCTGGGCCCAGATGCGGCGCAGACGGAGGGGCGACGGGAGGGGGCGCTCCGGAGGCTCCAGGAGCTCGGCCAGCACGCCGGGGGTTGCGATCCGGGGTGGCCGCAGCGCCTGGCCCCGGCCTTCGGCTCGTTCCAGGAGGAGCTCCAGGAGCCTGCGTCCCGCCCGGCGACCGGGGAGCGCCACCAGCACGCGGCGAAGGTCCAACACCCCCCCTTCCCCGTAGCGCTCCGCCAGGAGCTCGGCGGCCAGCCACAGCGCCGGTCGCTCCCATCCCACGAAATGCAGGTGCGGCGCCCCGGGTGCGTCCACTTCGTTTCGGATCACGGCTCCTTGGCTAAGAATCGACCGCCGGCAGCGTGTACGGTGGCACGAGGGTCCGACAGGGGCAAGACAGACCGAATGCGGTTCAGCCCTTCCCCGCTCCCTGTCGCCAGTAGCGGACCCCCAGGGTGACGCCCCTCACCGCCATCAGGGTCACCAGTCCCCACCACACCCCCGGCAGACCCCATCCCATGGGAAGAACCAGGAGGAGAACGGCGGCGGCCCCGGCGGCCGAAAGCACCATCTGGCCCGCCAGGTAGCCGAACTCCTCCCGGCCCATGAAGATGCCGTCCCACACAAAGACCAGGGCGTTCAGCGGCTGCATCCAGATCACGAAGGGAAGCACCGCCGCCACGTGCACCAGGGTGGTGGGATCGTCGGTGAAGAGCCGCGGAAGCCAGGGAGCCACCGCCAGGAAGACCAGCGCCAGCGTCACCCCGACGGCCGCCCCCCAGAAAAGGAGCCGGTTGGTCATGGTCCGGAGCTCCACCTGGCTCCCCTCACCCCGGTAGCGCCCAACCAGCGCCTGGGCCGCCACCGCCACCGCGTCCACCACCAGCGCCAGGAACATCCAGAGCTGCACCGCCACCTGGTGCCCGGCCACCTCCGCCGTCCCCACGCGAGTGGCCACCGCCGTGGCCAGCGTCATGGTCCCGATGAGGGCGAAGGTCCGGATGGACAACTCCCCCCCCACCCGCAGGAAGGGAAGGAGCTCCAGGATCCGGGGCACACGAGGTGCCGCGCCCAGCAGTTCGCGCCGGGGGCCGAACAGGAGGTGGAGGAAGGCCAGCGCACCCATCCACTGGGCCACCACCGTGGCCCACGCCGCACCGTCGAGCCCCCACCCCACCCAGAAGATGAGGATCGGGTCCAGAACCAGGTTCACCCCGTTGAGCGCCAGGGTGATCCGGAGGGGCGTCCGGGTGTCCTGAAGCCCCCGAAAGACCCCGTGGCCCGCCATGATGAGGAGGACCGCCGGCCCCGCCAGCGCCCGGATCCGGAGGTAGGAGATGGCCGGGTCCCGCAGCTCGCCTGCAGCGCCCATGAGGCTTACCAGGGGACCTGCGGCGGCCAGGAGAACCACGGTTGCCAGAACGCCCACGCCCGCGGCCAGGGTCAGCGCCTGCAGAATGGCCCTTCCGGCCTCCTCCCGGTCTCCTCTTCCCCAGGCCCGGGCCACCCGGGGCGTGGTGCCGTAGGCCAGAAAGTTGAAGACCACGAAGGTCATGGAGAAGATGGCCGCGTTCACCCCCAGGGCGGCCAGGGGCACCGTCCCCAGCCTCCCCACGAAGGCGGTGTCCACGATCGATACCAGCGGATCGGCGGCCAGGGAGCCCAGGGCGGGGATGGCCAGGGCGGCAATCTCGCGATCCATCTTCCGTCGCTGGAGCCAGCGACGGGCCGGAGCGGCGGGCCTCATGACGAACCAGCCCTGCGGAGCGGTAGGCAAAGGGCCCACAGCGGACTATCTTCCGTGCCGCGCCCGTTGTCGGGGTTCTTCCGGTCCGCCGCGGGCCCCACTCGACCCAACTCAGACGACCGAGGTCTCATGCAGAACCTGATCATTCGCCTGTTCGTGAATGCGGTGGCCCTCTGGGTGGCAGCGCAACTGGTGGGAGGAATCGAGCTGGCCGGAGAGTTCTGGGCCGTCATGCTGGTGGCGGCGGTGTTCGGCATCGTGAACGCCCTGATCCGCCCGGTGCTCCTCCTGCTCTCCCTTCCCCTGCTGGTCATCACCCTGGGGCTGTTCACCCTGGTGGTGAACGCGCTAATGCTCATGCTCACCGCGGCCCTGGTAGGGGCCCTGTCGGTGGCCGGATTCTGGCCGGCTCTCTGGGGCAGTCTTCTGATCTCGGTGGTGAGCTTTCTCTTTTCGGTGATCCTCCCCGAGGCCGGAGAGATGGGATCGAAGCGATGACGCCTCAGGGGACGAGGAGCCCACGGCCCTCCAGCCCGCATCCCACGTAGCGAGTGCCCTCTTTCTCCACCTCGGCGGTGTAGGGAAAGCGGGATCCGGCCATGGTGTCGAAGCAGGGTTCTTCCTCCAGGGTGAGGATGAGGCCGCGGGCCTCGTAGACGAACCGGCCCGGATCCGTCGCCTGCCAGGCACCCCCTGGGAAGGTGACCCCATCCTGGTCCTCGGGGGTGATCCAGACCGCCTCCTCTCCCGTCACCCGGACGATCCAGAAGGGCTCGTTGCCCCGTGCCTCCACCTCCGCCTCGGGAAGGAGGTTCTCGCAGCGGGCGTCTTCAGGGCTGGCGTGGCGGACCTCCAGTAGCCGATCTCCGTCCAGCACAACCGCCGAGCGGACCCGATCGCTGCCGTAGCCCAGGTTTTCGATGAGGGTGCGGGCCTCGCTTCCCGTCTCGTCGCTTACGGGTTGGGGGTCCGTGGCACCGCAGGGCTGAAAGTGGAGCACACCCTCCTCCAGGAGGAGGTCCCCGGGAAGGGAGACCGGTGGGGCCGGCCGCTCCGGCGGCTCTCCATTGCATGAGGCCACCAGAACCGCCGCGGTCGCCAACACGCCTGCCAGGAGGCTCTTCACCGTCCCCATGTCAGGAGAAGCCCAGCACCACGGCGGCCACCATGACCACGGCCGCCGCCGCCAGGAGCTTGAGGACCAGGGGCAGGCAGTAGCGGAACCAGCGGTCGTACGGAATCCCCGCCATCCCCAGGATTCCCATGAGCACCGCGTTGGTGGGGATGATCATGTTGGCGAAGCCGTCACCGAACTGGTAGGCCAGGACCGACACCTGCCGGCTCACGCCTACGATGTCGCCGAGGGGAGCCATGAGAGGCATGGTGACGAAGGCCTGGCCGCTGCCCGAAGGCACGAAGAGGTTCAGAACGGTCTGGAGCCCCAGCATGCCCACCGCCGCCAGCTCGGGCCCCACCGCCGAGAGCGGCACCGACAGCCCGTGGACGATGGTGTGCAGGATCTGCCCGTCCTCCATCACAAGGGCGATCCCCCGGGCGATTCCCACCAGGAGCGCCGTCTCGGTGAGCTCCATGGCCCCCTGCACGAACTTCTTGGCGGTGACGCTGGGGCCGATGCGTCCGATGGCCGCGGCCACCAGCCCCAGAATCAGGAAGGCGGCGCCCAGCTCGTTCAGGTACCACCCCCGGGTGGCGATTCCCCAGACCGCGATCCCAAGAGCCACGATGAAGCCCACCAGAACGGCCACGTGGCCCAGCGTCATGGCCGGATAGTCCTTGGGCGGATCCGATGCCCCCGGAATCTCGATGTCGTGCACCAGGCTCCGGCTCGGATCGGCCCGGACCCGCTCGGCGTACGACCACACGTGGTGCACCCCGATGAGCCCGAAGGGGACCAGGAGGGCCAGCCTCACCGGCCACCCGGAGTAGGTGGGAATCTCGGCAATCCCCTGAGCCACCACGATGGTGTACTGGTTGAAGGCCGCAGCGCCGTACCCGATGCCGTAGCCCGCCACGATCATTCCCACCGCCGTCATGGCGTCCAACCGCATGGCCCGACAGAGCGCCACCAGGATGAGGACGAAGGGGATGTATTCCGCCGAGGCCCCCATGGCGCTGGACGCCGCGGCAAAGACGAAGATCACCGCGAAGATGAGCGCCCCCGGCTGCTGACTGAAACGCTCCAGCAGGCGACCCAGCAGGGCATCGATGGCCCCGGTGGCCCGGATGATGGCCAGCACGCCGCCGATGATGAAGAGGAAGAAGATGATGTCCTGGGCCGCCGCAAACGCCCGGGGAACCGCGGTGAAGAGCTCCAGGGGGCTCAACAGCTCCCGCTCCTCCGCCACTTCGAAGGTGCCGGGGACCACCACTTCGCGGCCGGCATCGGTGAGCTCGGTGGCGAACTGGCCCTGGGGTACGATCCAGGTGGCCACCAGCGCCGCGACCATGAGAAAGAAGAGGAGCGCCAGCGTGTGGGGCATCCGCATCTTCACTTCCATACCGGTCTCTCCATGGGGAGGTGACGTCCGAGCCCGCACCGTGGCGGCCGGCCCGACAGACCCGAGGGATTCTATGCCGAGATGCCTCTCACGCAAGCGCCGGTGCAGACGCGCGGGCTCCTGCTCGGGACAATGATCACACTGAGGGGGGGCAGGTGAGGATGCCCATAGATCAATAAGCCGGAATCACCGTCATTCCCTCCAGCCGGGAGGGATCCGCCTCCAGGTCTTCCACCACGTCGCGGATCACGATCTCCCGTACCTGCCCGGGAAAACGTTCGTCGATGGTGCGGTACACCTCCGGGTCGTGCTCGCCCGAGTCGCCCACCAGGACAAACTCCCGCTGGGGGAACCTCTCCATGATCTCGGCTATGGTCTGGACCTTGTGTCGGTAGGTGGGCTCATCGCCCAGGGCCAGCGTGTAGAGGTCCCGCCAGGTGGTGACGCTAAACATGTTCTTGCGAACGTCACGCATGTGGAAGGTACCCTCGGGGAAGCCCGGGTCTTCGTCGAAGAGGAACTCGGCGAGACTGGGATACAGCTGCCAGGGGCCCGCAGACACGTAGTGAACGGCGACCAACCCCTCCGGCTCTTCCTCCACCCACGTCCGGAACCGCTCAACCATCCCCGGCGCGGGCTCAAACTCCTCGAAAAAGGTGGTGCGCACCACCGCCCGGGCGCCGGCGGGTACCTGCGTGATTCGAATGGTGTCGTCGATGTCCGAGATCACAGAGAGGCCGATGGGTTCTACGAGTTGCAGGCGACCCTGGCCGGTGTGGTCCCGTGAGGTGGCGTGGAAGCTGAGCCAACCGTCGTCCGCCTCTTGCACCTGGACGAGGGCACGAACCTCGTCTACCGGCAACGAAAGGACCCCCTGGGCCAGCCCGTTGAGATCAGTGCGCACCGGCCGGCCGCGGGCGTCCTCCAGGCGGTACTCCCGGCCCTGTGGGTCTCCATCGAAGCGGAAGGTCACCACCTCCCTTGACTCGCTGTCGCTGAGGAAGGGAGCGATGCGGAGGCGAAACCGATCCGCCTGAGCCTCCGTGAGGCCCGAGACGCTCCGGGTCACCCGGGTCACAAGCCACTCCAGGGACCCCCGGCGCTCATGGACCCGGAGCTTGAAGGGGACAACCCAATGGTCTCCGTCCAGGGCTCCGAAGGTAGGGTAGAAGATGACCGCTTCGTCGCCGGCCCGGGGCTCTTCCTCTCCACCCACGGGGCGCGAATCCGGCGTTGTGGCGCATCCGGCCAGGAGCGCCGCCATGAGGGCCACGCTGACGAACGAGTGAAGAAACGGTCTGGTCATCGCGTAGTGGGATGAAAATGGAGTTCCGAGTTCTTACCCCCGGAATCGTCTGATGTGCGCCGCCTGCGGCTTGCCTCGATCCCCGACGCGGGACAGGTTCTCGGAGCTTCGATCGACCTCTCCGGGAGGTACCTCGTCCTCCCTCACCCTGACGCGGGAGCACCCCATGTTGACATCCGTTTCGAGCCAAGCGCACGTTCGCCCCAGGGGATCCATCGTCCTGGTGGTTCTTGTGGTCGGAGTCGGCTGGAGCCTGGGAGCTCCGGACCAGGCCCTCGGGCAGGAGGTGGAGCTCCGCTGGCAGTTCCAGCCGGGGCAGGAGCTCGTCTACGAGCTGACCCAGGTCTCGGATACCGAGACCCCCACCGGAACGGTGACCCAGACGCAGGTCCAGACGCAGCGATATACCGTCCTGGACGTAGCCGACGACGGCACGGCCCGACTGGGCATCACCACCGACCGGTTGAGGGTGGTGGCGGAGACGCCCATGGGCCGACAGGAGTTCGACTCCGAGGACCCGGCGGCGGGAAGCGCGGAGCTGGCCATGCTGGGCGGAATGGTGGGGATGAGCTTCGAGATGACCCTCGGGAGCGACGGGAGGGTGGAGGAGGTCTCGGGCCTCGACCAGATGGTGGACGAGATGGTGGAGCAGATGGCGCAGGAGAATCCTGGGGCCGCCGGGCAGATGCGTGAGATGATGGAGGGGATGTTCGGGGAAGACGCCATGGAAAGCACCATGCAGCAGGGGGTTCAACCCCTTCCCCGGGATCCCGTGGCTCCCGGCGGCGGATGGGAGTTCTCGCTTACCCAGCCCTTGGGCTTCGGGAGCCTGCGGACCGAGGCCGTCTATACCCTCCGGGAGGTGGTTGAGGACGAAGGCCGTTCGGTGGCGCGGATCGACGTGGAGGGCTCCATCGGAGACTTCGAGCCCGAGGAGGGGCATCCCATGGGGGGAATGCTGGAGGTCTCGGACGGAGACCTCACGGGCGAGATCCACTTCGATATCGAGGCGGGTGTGCTGAGCTGGAGCGAGGTGGTCACCACCATCCGCATGGAGGCCATGGGCCAGGGGATGACCACCCGGACCTCCCAGCAGATGGAGCTCAAGGAGATCATCCAGGGCTGATGGAGGGCAGGGGCGCAGGCGACATCAGCTTGTAGATGGGGATCGTGGGAGCGGGGTGCGCCTCGGGATCGTCCAGGTGATCCTGGAGCGCCGCCTTCGGAAGCAAGTGGCTCAGTCGGTTCCAGTAGACCACCCCGTCGGTGGTTTCCGCCTCCAGCAGGTGAGTCACCACCCGACCCAGGGGCTGTCCGGTCCGGATCACCCAGGTGCCCCACCCGAACCCCACCTCCCGGTCCCGGACCTCCCCCACCTGGACCCGTACGGCGGCCCGGTGCTGGTTGTCCGTGTCCTCGTAGCGGATGTCGGCCAGGGAATAGGTTTGCACGGAGAGTTCCACCGGCTCAGCCAGGCGCTCCACCACGATGCCGTGGCGGCGGAGCATGGCCACTGCCTCGGTGGCCTGCGGCGGCAGCAGGTAGGCGAACGGACGGTCCCGAAAGCGCGTTCCGACCGGACGCTTCACGATCTCCGCGTCAGTCACGGTGATGAGCTCGTCAGGTCGGTCCGGGTCGGCGATCCGGTAGGTGACCCGGAAATCGTCGGGCTCCAGCGTCTGGGCCACCGGGACCCGACCCTCGGCCCCGTCCCCGAGCTCCACCGTCCGGGCTCGGGCCTCCGAAACGGTCCGGACCAGCACATCGCCCCGATCCCGGGCGTACTCGAGCACCGAGGTGTAGGCCAGCACGCCGGTCTCCACCGCCACCGGCTTCTCGTGCCACTCGGCCAGCTCGAAGAGGATGGAGACTTTCCCGGCGAGCCCACCGTAGTTGCGGCCCATTCTGGGAGAGGCCCCACCGCCGTACCAGCGGTCCGCATCGCCCCGGGCCCAGTAGAACGCTTCGAAGCCGGCCGCCTCGTAGTCACGCTGGATTCTGGGGAAGATCTCCCTGTCAGCCAGCTCGGTGAGGCGGGGGTCCGCCCCGGCCGTTCCCGCCGCCTGGAAGAGGAGACTGTACGGGTACGCCCCCCCGTACTGGACGGCGCCGCCGTCGTGGCCGTCTACGTAGATGTGGGGCTCCCAGTGATTGACCACCCGTCCCACGTAGGCCGCCGTGGCCGGGTGCTCCAACGCCATGTAGTCCCGGTTCAGGTCGGCCCCGACGGCGTTGAAACGGGTTCCGGCCTCCAGCCCGTCCGGGTTCTTCGAGGGGACTACGATGACGATCACGTCATCCAGAAGCCGGTTCAGCTTCGACCCCCGGGTCCCCAGCTCCCGGATCATCAGCAGGAGCGATTCCCGGAGCGTGTAGTTGTACCCATGGACGTTGGCAGCCAATACGACGATGGGCTTTCCCGAGAGGTGGGCCTCGGCCGGCGAGCTCACCGTGGGTCGGCTGAAGGTGGCCTTCATCAGCTTCCGTCCCTGGTGGGTGTGGCCGAACACCGCCAGGGCCATGTCGTGGGACGCCGCCTGTACCTCGTGGAGGTAGGCGACCATCTCGTCGTGGCTCGTGTGGCGCTGGAAGTCGGATCGCTCCAGTCCGGTACGAGGCTCCTGCGCCTCAGCCGAGATCGACCACGGCCCCGGCGCCGTAGCCAGGACCAGGACCAGAATCCAGAGGCGAAGCGAGATGGGCGAGAGAGAGATCATGGGCCTCCTCGGACGAAACGGACCGGTATGCCGGGATACAGGCACCCGACGCGGCAGGCAAAACACTAGACCGGCACCGGCACCGCGGCAACCCGGTGGGGAGACGGAAACCACCCTCGCCCGACCCCCCGTCCCGCCCCTACCTTCCGGTGGTGCGCCCGTCGATGATGTTGCTGCCGCGGGAACGCTGCGTCCAGACCCGCCTCCCCTTTCCCCGACCAGGTCCATGACTCCCGACCCTCCATCCCACGCCGCCGGGGGCACCCCGGACGAGCCTCCGGTGCCCGAACCCAGCCACGCCGAGCAGGCCCGGACCCTGGTGGCCCGGGCCCACGAGGGGGCTCTGGGCACCCTCTCGAACCGAGTCGCCGGCTCACCCTTCGTCTCGCTGGCACCCTACGCCGAGGAGCCGGTGGGCCACGTCCTCCTCCTCGTGAGCGATCTGGCCGTCCACACCCGGAACGTGAACCACGACCCCCGGGCCTCACTACTGGTCCGGGAACCGGACGTCGGGGAGCGGGACGCCCTGGGCCTGGGCCGGGTGACCCTCATGGGCTCGGTGACCGCAGTCTCAGGCGGTGACGAAGAGGAGGTCCGCGCCCGCTACCTGGAACGCCATCCCAATGCCCGCTACTGGGTGGACTATCCAGATTTCTCCTTTCGGCGCCTGGAGGTGGACGACGTCTACTTCGTGGGGGGATTCGGTGTCATGGGGTGGGTAACGGGCGAGAGCTACCGCCAGGCCCGTCCCGATCCACTGATGCACACCGCCGAGGGGATCATCCAGCACGTGAACGAGGACCATCCCGATGCGCTGCGCCTCCTGGCCGTGGATGCCGGAATCGAGGAGGCGGAGGAGGCCCGCATGACCCGGGTCGATCGTCTGGGCTTTCACCTTCGGGTGCGAACGCCCGACAGGGTCCGTGGCCTTCGGCTCCCCTTTCCCGAGGAGTCCCGGACACCCGATGCCGTGCGGCAGGCCATGGTGGCTATGGTGCGGCGAGCACGGCGGTAGCGTCGTCCCGGCGATAGGCCAGGACGCCGTCCACGAAGGTCATGTCCACCTCGATCCGGTGGCACAGCTCCTCGGCCGGCACCCGAAAGGGGTTTTCCGAGAGGGCCACGAGGTCGGCCACCTTTCCTGGATCCAGGCTCCCGGTCCGGCCGTCCAGACCACCGGCCCGGGCGCCGCCCCAGGTGTGGGCCCGGAGAGCCGAATCGAGGCTCAGCCGCTCGTCGGGTAGCCACGGGGCCTCCGGTGTTGCGGACCCCGGAAGCAACCGGGCCACCGCGCTCCAGAGCGTCCCCACCGGATCCATGGGAGCTACGGGCCAGTCGGATCCCATGGCCAGGAGCCCACCGGCTCTCTCGAGGCTGCCGAAGGCGAAGGAGCGCCGCTCCCGGTCGGGTCCCAGCTTGGTCCGGACCCACGGGGCGTCGTCCAGAATGTGCAGGGGCTGAATCGAGAGCAGCATCTCGTGGGCGCCCATCTCCTCGATGGCTGCAGCCGTCAGGTGCTGAGCATGCTCGATCCGGAGGCGGGCCAGCCGGTCCGGATTCTGCCGGCGAAGATCCCGACACACCTCCAGAAGCCAGTCGTTGGCCCGGTCCCCGATGGCGTGCACGGCAGGTTGGAGGTCTGCCTCCAGGGCACTGGCCAGGTCGGCCTGGAGCTGCTCCAGGTCGCAGATCTCGGCTCCGCTCCGCTCCGGCTCGTGCCGGTAGGGCTCGTGGAACCAGGCAGTGGAGCTTCCGAACGAACCGTCCACGAACCCCTTCACCCTTCCCCAATCCAACCGGCCCCGGTGCCTTCCTTCCTCGGCCACGAGCTGGGCCACCCGTTGCCAGTCGGCCACCGGAAGCGCCGAGCTCACCCGGATGGGAAGGCGCCCGGCGGCCTCCAGGGTCCGGAGAATCTCCAGGGAGTGCCAGCTCTCGGAGGCCCGCTGCACGGCGCCCATGTCGTGCACCTGGGTGATCCCCTGGGAGAGAGCCGTGAGCGCGGCGGCCCGAACGGCCGACTGCCGAGCCGCATCGGTGAGGTCCGGAATCGCCCTCCCCATGCCCAGTACCGCCTTCTCCCGCAGCAGTCCGGTGGGGCGGCCCGTGTCCGGGTCCCGGTCGATGCGACCATTCTCCGGGTCCGGCGTCTCATCGTCGATCCCCGCCATCTCCAGCGCCAGGGAGTTGGCAACGCCCATGTGCAAGTCCATGCGCTCCAGAAACACCGGATGCTCGGGCGTGACCCGATCGAGCCACTCCCGGGTGGGAAACTCTCCACCCCAGTCTTCCTGGTTCCAGCCGCCCCCCAGGATCCACTCCCCCGGCGGGGTCGTCCGGGTGCGGTCACCCACCCGCTGCATGAACTCCTCGCGGGTACTCACCCCCCGGAGATCCACTCGAAAGAGCTGTAGGCCTCCCACCAACAGGTGTACGTGGGCGTCCACGAAGCCGGGCATGACGAAGCGCCCCTCCATGGGAAACAGCGCCGTGTCCCGGCCCTTCAGGTTCATGACGTCGTCCTCGGGACCCACAGCCAGAACCTTTCCATCGCGGAGGGCTACGGCGCCGCCCTCCAGGCCGGCGCCTTCCCGGCCGGGATCGGGCGCCGCCGTGGTGGGACCGCCGGTCCAGACGGTGGCGTCGGTGAGGATCCAGTCCGGCGGCCGCTCCGGGTCCCGGGGGCGGGGAGGATCCAGGGGTCGGTCGGGGGCTGCGGATCGCTTCATCTGGGAGCTTGGTGAGTGGTTGCGGAGGCGCTGTCCGGAAGACGCAGGTCTCCCGGTCGAAATCAGGGGAGGTACAGTTACCGCCGGGCTGAAGATCCCACCGCCCCGCCTCCGCCCCCAACGCACGTTGCGTTGCGCGGCCGTCCAACCGTCGGGTATCTTGCGTCCATTCGTCACATGCGCCGGTAGGAACCGGACCCCACGTCGTTCTCCGCCGGTGCACCAAGGCCCTATCCGTCCTCATGCGCCGGGAGAAGCCCTGATGATCCGATCCCTTCGCTGGTTCAGAACCCTCGCCCTGGCCGCCGTCGTGGCGGCGATGACCCCCCTGTCCGGATTGGCCCAGGACCAGGCGGTCATCACCGGCCAGGTGACCAACGCCGAAACCGGAAACCCGCTGGCCAGCGTCGTGGTGGAGCTCTTGGGCCCCCGCACCGCACAGGCCGTCACCAACCCGCAGGGTCAGTTCAGCTTTGACGTGCCCCCGGGGACCTACGCCGTGGTGGCCTCCATCATCGGGTTCGAGACCCGGCGAATCGACGGCATTCAGGTCGCCGCCGGCGACCAGCAGGTGGTGGACGTCTCGCTCAGGTCCCGGGCAATCATCCTGAATCCCATCGTGGCCACCGTTGGACGAGGGGTAGAGCAGAAGGCGGTGGAGGCGCCGGCGTCGGTCTCGGTCATCGGGGAGGCGGCCATTCGGGAGCGGCCCTCGTCCACCCCCATCGACCACCTGCGGGGAGTGCGGGGCGTGGACATCGCCACCCACGGGATCCAGTCCGGCAACGTGGTGGCCCGGGGATTCAACAACGTCTTCTCCGGTGCCCTCCACATGCTCACCGACAACCGGATCGCCCGGGTCCCCTCGCTCCGGGTGAACCTGATGCACCTGATCCCCAGCAACGACGAGGACGTGGAGCGCATGGAGGTGGTCCTGGGGCCGGGGTCGGCCCTCTACGGGCCCAACACCGCCAACGGCGTCCTCCACGTGCTCACCCGTTCGCCCCTGAGAGACCAGGGAACCACCGTGTCCCTGGCAGGCGGGGAACGAAGTCTCTTCCAGGGCACCTTCCGCACCGCGCACCTCCTGACCGACGGTGTGGGGCTCAAGGTGTCGGGGCAGTACCTGCGGGCCGACGAATGGGAGTTCACCGACCCGGTGGAGGCCCAGGCCCGCCAGGAAGCCATCGAGGCAGGCAACCCCGACACCCGGATCGGGCTCCGGGACTTCGACATCGAACGGTGGTCCGGCGAGGCCCGCCTCGACTGGCGCCTCGACGAACAGACCTCGGCCATCTTCCAGCTCGGCCGGACGGTGTCGCTCAACAGCATCGAGCTCACCGGCGTGGGTGCCGCACAGGCCGACAGCTGGGCCAACTCGTACGCCCAGGCTCGCTTCAACCGCGGCCGCGTCTTCGCCCAGGCCTACCTGAACACCAGCGACGCCGGCGACACCTTCACCCTCCGGGATGGGGCTCCCATCAGGGACGAGTCCAACCTCTTCGTCTCCCAGCTCCAGCACGGCACCGCGCTGGGGGACCGGCAGGACTTCACCTACGGGGTGGACTACTTCCGCACCATGCCCGAAACCCGGGGGACGGTGCACGGGCGCTTCGAGGACGAGGACCAGTACGACGAGGTGGGCGCGTATCTCCAGTCGGAGACCGCCCTCACCGACCAGCTCAGCTTCGTTGCCGCCGGCCGGGTGGACTGGCACTCCGAGCTGCCCGATCCCGTCTTCTCGCCCCGGGCCGCCCTGGTCTACAACCTGACCGAGGAGCAGGCCTTCCGGGCCACCTTCAACCGGGCGTTCTCCACGCCCAGCTCGGTGAACCTGTTCCTGGACATCAACGCAGGTCCCATGCCCGATCCCACCCTGGCGGCCCTGGGATACGGCCTCCGGGCGCAAGGCTCGGCGGGCCGGGGCTTCACCTTCCGGACGGCGGACGGGTCGCTGAGGGGAATGCGGTCGCCCTTCAACCCCGCGGGACGGGACCAACTCATTCCGGTGGACCCCGCCTTCATGTGGCAGGCGGCGGTGGGCATTCTCCAGCAGCAGGGGGCCATCGACGAGATGACCGCCGCCTTCATGCTCCAGGAGACGCCCACGGCCGGCGAGGTTGGTACCGCCTACATGGACGTACTCAACCCTCCTCCGCCCGGACAGGCCCCACCCCCCCTCACGGCCGACGTCTCCTTCGACATCCCTCCCCTGGAGGAATCCAATACCACCACCTGGGAGCTGGGGTACTCGGGCCTCCTGGGTGACCGAATCCTGCTGGCGGCCGACCTCTGGTACTCCCGGCGCGAGAACTTCGTCTCGCCCCTCCAGATCGCCACCCCCCTCCTCTTCCTGGAGTCCCAGAGCCTGGGGGGACACGCCGTCCCCCGTCTCACCCAGCACTTCATGGAGCGGGGGCTTCCCCAGGAGAACGCTCAGGCCGCCGCCATGCAGATCGTGCAGGGGATGGCGGGCCTCCCCCTGGGTGTCCTGTCGTCCGATGACGTGAGCACTGCCGACGGCCGCTCCGACTTCCTGGTCACCTACCGCAACTTCGGCCAGGTGGACCTCTGGGGAGCCGACCTTTCGGCGCAGATCCTCCTGGACGACCGCTGGCGGCTGGACTTGAGCGGCTCGTGGGCCGACCGGGATCACTTCACCACGGAGGAGGGGCAGGAGATCGCCCTGAACGCCCCCACCACCAAGCTGGCCGCCGCCATCGGCTACCGCGACGAGCGCCGGGGGTGGAATGCCCAGCTCCGGACCCGCTACAACAACGAGTTTCCGGTCCTCTCGGCGGTGTACGTGGCCAACCAGTGCATCGAGACCGATCCGGGTCCCCTCTCGGAGCCCTGCGTGGACAGCCACTTCCTGGTGGACCTCTCGGCGGGCTACCAGATCGCCCGGATCCCCGGAGCCTCGATCCAGCTCAACGTCCAGAACGCCCTGGACACCGAGTACCGGAGCTTTGCCGGCGTCCCGGAGATCGGGCGCATGGCGCTCTTGAGGCTGCGTTACGAGTTCTGA
>SLNQ01000163.1 GCA_007132965.1 Gemmatimonadota bacterium
CGCTACCGCCGACTGGTGCGGCCGCCGGAGCGCTGGATCGTTGACCTGAAGGTGGCCAGTGCCGCCTGGGGTCGCCTCAGGGCCATGCGAAGGTCTCGGCAGGGCTTCGACGGTGGGCCGATCCGGTGACGGGTCGCCGCCCAACCCAGGTTCGAATCGCGAGTTGGCCGCACTGGTATGCCCCGAATCCGTACCTGGAGCTCTTTTATGGGGCGCTCCAACCCCACGGTGTAGTACATATTCGGCACTTCGACCCGGAAACCGACCCCACCGTGGCCGTCTCCTCGGTGGACGCATTCCACCTCCACTGGGCCTACCCGTACTGGCGGGACGGGCAGCCGGGTCCGGCGACGCAGGCCGTCCGTGTGGCCCGCCTCGCCCACCAACTGCGGGCCCTGCGCCGAGCCGGTGTGCCCCTGCTCTGGACCGTGCACAACCTGGCACACCACGAGGGAGACCGGCTGCCCGATCGCCTGGCCTATCGCCTCCTGCATCGGATGGCGGATCTGCGGATCTTCCACTCCCGCTGGGCCCGGGACGAGGCCCGGTCACGGTACGGAGAGACCGGGGGCGACATGGTGGTCATGCCCCACGGTAACTATGACGGGGCATTTCCCGATCCGGCTCCGGGCGACGTGACTCGCAAGGCCCTTGGCGTTTCGTCCGACGCGAGGCTCCTCCTCTGCTTCGGCCAACTGCGACGGTACAAGGGGTTCGACGTGGCGCTGGAGGCCCTGCGCCACCTCCCCCGGGGCAGATTCCATCTGGTGGTGGCGGGTCGTTCGGTGGACGGGACGGGTGAGGCGCTCCTTCGGGCCGCAGCCCACCGAAGGGGAGTGCTGGTCCAGCCAGGTGACGTGGAGCCGCAGCGGTTGTCCGATCTGTTGGCGGCGGCGGACGTCGTTCTCCTTCCGTACCGGAGCGTCACAGGGAGCGGAGCCCTCCTGGCGGCGCTGACCTTCGGCTGCGGGGTGGTGGCGTCGGATCTCCCCTACTTCCGGGAGATACTGGATGCGCACCCGGGTGCAGGCCGCCTGGCGCCGGTGGAAGACCCGCGGGCGCTGGCTCGGGCCATCGACACCTTCCTGGCCCGGCCGGCGCACGAGCGGGAACGGGCGGCCCGTCAGGCGGCCGAGTCGTACGCCTGGCCCAGGGTGGTGGAGCCGGTGGCGCGGTGGATCACCGGGAACGTGCGGACCATCGGTTCCCGGTAGACGGCCGTTCGAGGGGCGCGGGTCCTTCCTCGATCAGGCCGGCAGGAGTTCAGTCACCCGTCCTGAGTGAATCCAGCAAGCGGCGCCACAGTGGGAGGGGCTCCGGGGCCGGCCGTGCGACTCCTTCAGCCTTCTCCGCCAGGGGGTCCGCCAGGTCCCGGCGGCCCAGGCGGACCAGGGGATCGACGAGCTCCTTGTAGAATTCGGCGATCTCGGGCGATCGTGCATCCAGCACGTCCAGCATCGCTGGGGTGAGGTCGTCGTGGGGGAAGGTGGGTGCCTGGTGCAACCGTCCCGAAGCCAGGAGGGCCAGCATGGTCCGGACGCACTTCTCGCAGGCGCCGCAGTTCAGGGGTCCCGCTTCGGAGACCTCGAGGAGGAGGCAGGTCCGAAGAACGGCACGCATGGCCGGTCGATGGGCCACCATGGCGGTCCGCTCCAGACGACCGACACCCTGCATCCCCAGGTGCACCGCCAGCGCTCCGCTGGACAGCCGGTGGCTCAAGAGGAGCTGGCCGTCGACGGAATCGGACGGCGGTGCAGCCCCCGTGGACGCCAGCCAGACCGCCGAGAAGCGCTCGGTGAGGAGGTGTGCCCCGGCCACCGTGCCGGCCACCCAGCCGACTCGCCCCCAGGTCTCGAAATCGGGGTAGAGCGCCCTCACATTCGTACGCAGCGACACCACACTCACGCCTTCGTCCCGTCCCAGGCCCTCGAGGCGTCGTCGGTACCGTTCGAAGGCCGCCACCCGATCCTGTCGGGGCCCCCGGGGACCGAAGTCGTAGGTGTTGAGCCCAAAGAGAAACAGACCGTGGCTCATCGATTCCGGGGTGCCCGGTGGGTGCCGACGCCGGTTGCGGGCAAGGAGCGCCAGCGAGTCCACGCCTCCTGAGAGGAAGAGAGCCGTGCGCGAGGGCGATGAGGGCGTGAGAGGGTCGCTGAGGCGGTCGGCCTCGATCTGCAGAGACAGACGCTCCGGATACCAGCGTCGGAAGGCGGACAGGACCTCCTGCAGACCGTCCAGGAGACGGGGACAGAGCTCTGTCTCCAGGCGGAGCCGCCGTTCCCCGAACCAGAACGCAAGGGGAAAGGCAGCCACCGCGAACGTCTCCGGTGACAACCTCACGTTCTCGTCGAAGGGAGCGAGAACCTCGAACCACAGGGGTTCGGGGGCGCGGTTCACCACCTCCCACCGGAGTGTGGCCGTCAGTCGGGTTCGCCCGTCGAACCGCTCGGCCTTCAGGTCGTGGAGGAGCACGGAGCGTCCGGTTGGGGTGGGTGCAGGCGGCTTGCGACAGCGCGGATCATGCTCCCCCGGCCCCCCATCGGTCAGCCCACAGGAAGAACCCCAGGAGGGTCTTGCGGCCGAAGGAATCGATGATGGGGTCCGTCCCCGGCCACGGCGTTCCCGGGGGAGGCAGGAACTGCCGAAGTGCCTTCTTGTCGAACAGGGGAAGCGCATCCTCGAGCGACGATTCGGCCCACTCCCGGATCGGTTGCCAGCCTTCCCCGTCGGGATCGTAGAGCCGGCGGTAGAACCACGCATCGATACCCGGGGGCGGTCGATGCCTGCGTCGCGTCCAGGCCGCTCGCAGCCGGGCCAGCCGGCCTGTGCTCACCGACCTGGGAGGACGCCCTCCCGCCTCCATGGGGACTCGGGCCAGAGCCGGGAAGCGGGCCCGGAGGAGCTGGTGCTGGAGCCGGCGCCCCTCCACGGCCCCAGCCGGCAGCGCCGTGGCCACGGCAAGGACCTTCCGGTCCAGCACGGGAAGCGAAGGCCAGGCCCAGAATGAGAGGCGCCACGGCACCATCCCAGGGTGGTGGCGTCCCCAGTGTTCAAAGAGAAATCGAAGGTGTCCCTCTTCGGGCGGCCCCGGGTAGCTCCGGTGGATGTCCCGCACCTCTGCGTCCACCTCGGCCACCAGGGTGTTGAAGCGGTCCTTTCGGAGGAGTCGTTCAAGGGCAGGTGGGGGAATGCCGTGGCGATACACATACCGGAGGAAGGGATTCCGGTGGGGTTCACCGTTCGAGTCCTGGGCGCCTGCCTGGGCCCAGCTCAGGTGGGCTCCCCCGCACACGAGCTCGAAGAGGTGACCGCTCACGACCCCGGACTGCCGCGCCGTCGGGAGCCGCAGTCGAGGTCCGGTGCCCCAGGTGTAGAGACCGGCAAAGTGCCCCTGGAGGTGCTCCCAGGTGAGGGAGAGCTTCGCGAATGCCGGAAAGCGGCTGTCGTCCACATCCTCCACCCGGTGCTTCAGATTCAGCGCCCGGGCGACGCCCCCCGCGCAGGGCACTTCGTGGTCGGAGGGGCGTCCCAGCGTCAGTGCACTGGGGGCTTCTCCGACCTCAGCCATGGCGCCGGCGATGAGCCGGGAGTCCCGACCGCCCGAGAGGAGGAGCGTCTGCTCGCGTCCGGCCGGGATCCTGGCGGCCCATCCGCCCATCGCCTCGTCCAGGAGCTCCAACTGGTCTGCCGGTCGGGTGACCTGTTCCTGGCCGGAGGGGATCTGGTAGACGAGCTCCTGTGTCGCGCCCGATCCCTGGGTCCACCGGAGGACGTAGCCCGGGGCGAGGCGGGACACACCTCGCCAGAGGGTCCGGCCCCTGACAGGCCCCCCGGTGAGAAGGATCCCCACCAGCCCCGCATGGTCGAGCTCCGGGTTGAAGGCGTCATGCTGGGGAAGCAGTTCGGGACTGGACGCGGCCAGGAGCACGTCCGGCGAACTCCAGTAGTACACCGGAAACAGTCCCAGCAGGTCGGCTCCCGCCAGGAGTGTGTCCCTTTGGGCGGATCCCTCACTGTCCCCGTCCCGGAAGCAGGCCAGGGCGTGAAATCCGTCCCACGCGTCCAGCTGTTCTCCCTGGCGGATGCAGCGGTTGCGAAGCTGTCGCCCGCTGAGGCGGCTTCCACGGGTGTCCAATGCGTCCCCCCAGACGATCCCTGCGCCGTCCAGGTCGCTGTCGGCGTCCACGGGTGCCCCCGGGCCCGCCATCCAGGCAACATGGAAGTTGCCCACGGCCACGACCCCTTCCTCCTGGCCGCTGACCACGCCCAACAGGGGCCGGGCCCGCGAAATGAAGTGCTCCCGGCGGCTACGCTCCGAGTCTACCACCAGGACGAAGTTGGCCACAGTGGTCCTCAGTCCTCCTGCGCCACCGTGGCGGGTCGTGATTCAAGGAGACGTTGGAAGTCCGGATGGTCGGACAATGGCTCCCAGACCGGATCGAGGCGGAGCCACTGGGGGGAGATCCGCGTCGGTATGGCCAGAGCCAGCTCCAGCTGGTCAATGGCTGATTCGTGCTCTCCCGCCATCACCAGTACCCGAGCCAGGTTGATGAGCCAGTCGGAGCCGTCGAAGGCGTCGTGAGCGTTCGCTTCTACGGCCTGGCGAGCGGATTCGACGGCCTCGTCGTGACGTCCCATTCCGGCGTAGGCCAGGGCGAGCTGACCGATCAGGATGTTCGCTTCGTCGGCCTCGTCGAGGCGGGGCTCGATCCAGGCCCGGGCGGAATCGGCATAGGCGTATGCCTGCTCTGCGTCTCCTCGCCGTTCGGCCAGATCGGAATGGGCCAGGTAGTAGGTCGTGCTGTCCAGCCCGTAGCGACCGGGGACCGCGTCGTCCCGGTCCAGTAGATCCGGGAGGACGATCCGCTGGAAGCCCATGAGCCAGAACCCGTAGAGCGATCGCCATTCTGACGGAGGTACCCGTCTCTCGAGCTGGTCCATGATCCGGCCGGCTTCCTGCACGTCGCCCCGGTCCCACACCGCCACGTAGGCTCTTTGCAGATGGACATCGAAGAAGTTGGGCGCCAGCGAGAGGACGCGGTCCAGGTATCGCCGCGCTTCGTCGTACTCCCGGACGAAGGCGTACGTGTCCGCGAGGTTGAACCAGGCGATGTGCGAACGGGGGTCCAGCTCAGCCGCCCTACGGTAGCTCTCCAGGGCTTCGGGCCATGCGCCCTGCCGGCGACGAACGTTGCCGATCTGACGCGCCACCAGCGCGCTTCCCGGCTTGAGCCGGCGAGCCTCCAGAAGAGCGTCCATGGCCCGCTCGTAGTCCCACCTTCCCCAGTAATGGTAGAGCCCCAGGGCCACGTGGGCCTCTGCGAGATCCGGGTCGATCTCCAGGGCCCGCTCCACGGCATCCCTGGCCTGTGTCAGACGGTCCTGGCTGACGTCGTGTCGCAACCGGTACATCCATGCATGCGCCTGTCCGAGGCGAGCGGCCGCCGGAGCGAACTCGGGGTCCAGGGCCAATGCCCGCTCGTACAGCTCGATGGCAGCTTCCACATCCGCCCGCTCCCAGCTGCGGCCGTAGTAGTCGTTCCCACGGAGGTAGAACTCGTACGCCTCCATGTCCCCGGTGGGCTGGGCGGCAAGCCGGCTCCGCTCCGTGTCTCCCAGGCTCAGATTGAGTCGGGTGGCCACCTCCTGGGCGATGTCCCCCTGCACGGAGAATACGTCGCCGAGGGGCACGTTGAAGTCGGATCCCCAGAGTTGTGTCTGATCGGAAACCTGGGTCAGGCGAGCCGTCACCCTGAGGGTGTCATCCGGTCGAATGCCATTGCTTGGGACGCAGTTGCAGCGAACACTGCCCTCGACGATGTAGGCCACATTGAGTTCCTCGCCGATCTCCCGGATGCCGCCGTTGCGTCCGCGGTACTCCATGGCACTGGACTGCGCGATGACACCCAGGCCCTCGATTCCCGAAAGGCGGCTGGTGATGTCTTCGGTGATCCCGTCGACCAGGTGGTCTGCTGCGGCCTGATCCAGGTTGTCGAACGGCAGGACCACGATCCGGACTCGGTCCTCCGGGACCTCCGTGTCTCCGTTTGTTGCAAAGAGGTAGATCCCGAACAGGGCGGGGAAGATCAGACCCATGACAATGGCGGAGGTCACGGTTCGGCGATCCCACCCGGAAGTCTGCGAGGCGGAGGAAGAGCCTGTCGGGGTGGAACGGCTGGAGCGCGTGGCCTCTGCGAGGGCGTCGGCGAACTCGAAGGCCGATGGAGCGCGCTCGTCCGGCACCTTGGCCAGTGCCCACCGGATGACGGCCTCCACCTCCTGGGGCAGGTCCGGTCGTACGATGCGAGGCGAGGGTACTTCCTGCTGTGCATGCCGGGCCATCAAAGCATGCGCGGTCGATCCCTGGAAGGGGGTCTCGCCGGTGAGCATCTCGTACAGGACACAGCCCAGGCTGTAGATGTCGCTTCTGCCGTCGACCTTGTCGGGATCGGACCACTGCTCCGGGCTCATGTAGGCCGGCGTGCCCAGGGTCAGACCCGTCTGGGTGAGCCCGTCACCACCCGCCTCGTCCATGGCCCGGCAGATACCGAAGTCGGCCACTACGGCGTGTCCGCTGGACAGCATGATGTTCTCGGGCTTGATGTCCCGATGAACGAGCCCATGGCCATGGGCATAGGCCAGGGCGTCAGCCACTTCCCGTGCGATCCGGAGGGCTTCGTCCAGGTCCAGGGCGCCGGACCTCTCGAGGCGATCCTTCAGGGTCTCGCCCTTCACGAAGGGCATGACGTAGTAGAGGAGGCCGTCGGCCTCCCCGGAGTCAAACAGAGGAACGATGTGCGGATGGGTGAGGCGGGCCGCGACCTGGATCTCCCGGAGAAAGCGCTCGTGGCCCAGGGAACCGGCCACCTCGGGCCGAATCACCTTGATCGCCACGGGCCGGCCATGCTGCAGGTCCTCGGCGACGAAGACCACGGCCGCCCCGCCGCGCCCCACCTCCCGCTTGAGACGATAGCGGTCGGCGAGTGCATCGCTCAGGCGTTGGAGAATATCTTCGTTCATGGTCGCCGTCCCGCTGGCGCATGGGGATGCTGTTCGTATATGTGAAATATGGCGGTTGCACGGCCCAAGGGCCAGCCTGGACGGGGCCTTGGGCCCGGGAGCCACCGGGCGGCCCGAACGGCCGGTCTGCTGGACAGGAGGTCGGGTGCCGCCCTATGATCCGCCGGCGTGCAGGGTCCTGAATCGCCATGAGCAGCAGAGACGCGCAGATGTGCGGAATCGCCGGATATGTCCTCAACTTTCCCGCTACGGCTCCGTTCGCGTTTCTGGAGGCGCAGCTCGAACCCCTTCGTGCCCGGGGACCGGTGGACGAGGGTGTCTGTCTCGTGCTGCGGAACCGCCGATCCGTCATCGAGCTCTCCTCGGACCGGACCGTGCCTGCAGCCAGGAGCGACCGACCCCATCTGGGCTCCGAGGCGGGACGCGCGGCTCACGACCTGGCTCTCTTCCACACCCGATTTCCCGTGAGGGGGGGAGACGCTTCCGTCCACCAGCCGTTCGTGAGTCGTGATGGCGGGGTCGTGGGGGTACTGGACGGCGCCATCTACAATCACGTGGAGCTGCGAGACCAACTTCGAGGGTTGGGGGTCGAGTTCCGGGGTTCGTCGGAGGTGGAGGTCCTGGTGGAGGGATACCGGGTGTGGGGCGACGACCTCTGGACCGAGCTGAATGGTCGATGGGCTGCTGCGTTGTACGATGCCCGTAGCAGAACGTTGACCCTGTCTCGCGACCGGCTCGGAATCACACCCCTGTACCTGCGAGAGACGGACGAGGGGATGTTCTTCAGCAGCCTGATTACGCCCCTGCGAGACGTGGACCCGTCGGGTACCCGCATCAACGAATCCACACTGCGAGGCTTCATCGAGGTGGGACTGAAGGATTTCGGTGCGGCCACCTGCTCCCGGTCGATCCGGGCCCTCCCGGCGGCCAACCTTCTCTCCCTGGGACCGACCGCTCCGGCGGAGGGAGTGGATGAGCTGTGTTCCTACTGGACCGCGCCTGACCGCAGCTATACCCCACAGGACATTCCCTTCCAGGAAGCGGTGACCTCGATCCGGGACACCCTCTTCGACGCCGTGGCGTTGCGGTTGCGGGCTGACGCACCCCTGGCCTTCGAGCTGAGCAGCGGGATGGACAGCTCCTCGGTGGTGGCCGCCGCTGCCGCCAGCCACTCC
Source organism: Gemmatimonadota bacterium (assembly GCA_007132965.1). GTDB lineage: Bacteria > Gemmatimonadota > Gemmatimonadetes > Longimicrobiales > Gaopeijiaceae > PWLA01. Next base: position 8,196 of record SLNQ01000163.1, read on the forward strand.
CACGAGCTGATCACCTACACACTGACCTATCCCGGTTCCAACGAGGAGCCGCTGGCCCGGCGGATGGCGGAGCATTTCTCCCTGGATTATCGGGTGCTGAACTCGGACGAACCCGAGTTGATCGGGCAGGCCGAGTCCTTTGCGGAAAGGATGGAGGAGCCCTACCACGCACCGAATGTCTTCACCCACTTCAGGATGCGGGAGCGGATGAAGGCCGATGGAATCGACGTCGCGCTCTGCGGGTCTGGCGGAGATGCGATTTTCGCCGGAGACGACACGCTGTTCTGGCCTGCGGCCCGCCGGGAGCTCAAGGCGCTTGGATATGACCGGCAGGCTCTGGTGGGGGAAGCGTTCTTCCGCCTGGGGACGTGGCCGCGGGCCCGCGATACCCTGTGGGCGACCATGAAGTGGCCCAAACGGGTGGTCGTACGCTGGCTTCGAGAGAGAACGGGGGACGGAGCGGGCGCCGCCGATCCACCTGTCCCAAAGGGCGGAGATTCGCAGGCAGCCCGTCTCTTTCGCGGCTACGGGGACCTCTCCTTTCTCCAGCAGCGGCGCTTCGACCTGGAGGTGGGGCCCCATCTCCACTACGCGGTGACCGACGATCGCTTCACCATGAGCATTCCCCTGGAGCAGAGGAACCCCATGCTGGACCACCGGCTCGTGGAGCTGGGGCTTTCCCTGCCGGCCGCCTACATGTTCCGGAACGGGTGGACCAAGTACGTTCTCCGCAAGGCGATGGAGCCCTTCCTCCCCAAGCGGGTGGTATGGCGGCGGAAGAAGATGGGTTTCCCCCTTCGGCTTCGTCCTCTCTTGCGGTCGAACAGGGCGTTCCTGGCGCCGTTGGTCGACGAGGTGGTGGCCACTGGGGTGTTGGCCTCGGCGCCGCCGGCGTACGACGACCTGGTGCAGGCTGACCCGGCACGTCTCTGGCGGATCTGTTCCACGGGACTCTGGCTCCGGTCCGGGGCTGCTCCCGGGCCGGGCCCTACAACCGGGAAACCGGCACGGGTGGGTGCAGGGACGTGAGGGCGGTGGATCGCTCCCCGTGTCCCCGAATCGTCAGGTGCTCCGTCCCAGGGCCTCGTCCAGGACCCGGTGATACTGGCGGGCCCGGGCATCCCAGGTGTGGTTCTCGACGATGTACTGGATGGCGGCCTGCTGATCCCAGTCGGTGTCGGCTGCCTCAAGGACCCGCTCGGCCATGTACGGGAGGCGGCCGCTTTCCACCACGAACCCGATCCCTGCTTCTTCCACTACGTGGTCGTTGGGGAACCCCGCCTCACTCACTACGGGCAGTCCCGCTCGCAGGTAGTGGTAGATCTTGGTGCTCTCATTGTTATGCATGAAGTCGCCTGCGGACACGACCACTCCCACGTGTGCGTGGTGCAGGTAGTTCCACGATTCGGAGTAGTCCACCGCGCCCATGTAGGAGACGCTGGTGGGATCGAGGCGTCGGGCGTCGCCGTCACCCAGAACGAAGAGCCGGGCGCCCCGAGCCTTCAGGAGTCGTCCCAGTTCGTTCAGCTTCGAGACCAGGGAGAGATGTGCGTCGGTCTGGCTTTCCCGGTGGGTGGAGTAGAAGTTTCCGGCGAAGAGACAGCGGAGGGGCGCGTCGGCGGGGAAGGGGTCCTCCCCCGGTTCCGGGATCTCGGTTTCCGCTGCGCCGGGGACCACCAGGAGCGGTGCGCTTTCGGGGTGGCATTCCTGCCAGAGTGTCCGAGCCGGTTGGCTCAGCACGGTGACGAAGCGGGCGCCGGAGGCGATGCGCTCCTGGGTGGCGAACATGTCCTCCCGCTGGCGCCCGTAGAAGTAGATCCCCTCCATGTCCCGGGGACCCACCACCGACCCCAACTTGGCGATGATGAACGGATGACTTCCTCCGCCTCTTCCCTCCAGCGTCTCGTACCCCCGGTGGAAGAGGGTTTTCACGACATCGTAGGAGTCCCACCGCACCTTCGAGATGGGCACTCTCCGGAGGCGCGGACCCATCTGGATTGTGGGTCGCCGAAGGCGCCACTTGAATTCGGCGGTGGCGATGTCCACGTGGTGACCTCGGCGGGCCAGGGCCTCGGAGATCTTGAACCAACGGATGTAGGACATGTCCACCAGGCGGGTGGCACGGCGCTCGGTACTGTACACCGTGACGATCTTGGCCATGGTCGGCCCGTTCCAGGTGGCGAGGTGGAAGGATCTTCGGGTACGGGGATGATACTGGCACGGTCCGTTGCGCGGTGCCAGTGGGGTGCAGGTGGGAAGACCGGACAGCTCCGGGAGCTGTCATGAGGTCCCCGCGTCCAGGCGTCCTCTTCCTGATCCACGACCTTCGCCTGGGCGGAGCCGAGCGGGTCTTTCTTTCCTATGTGCAGAACGTCGAGGCTGTGGAAGCGATTCCGGTGCTGGTCCGGCGTCGAGTGGAGATTCTGGATGGGGTGGACCCTCGAGCCGTGCTGGACCTGGAGACCGCCCACCCGGGACGAGCCCGGGACGATCCCGGACTACCCGGACCGATGGGGGACGGGGGCCGGCGGAGGTTCGCAAGCGGCTGGTGGGCGCCGGCGCCGCTGGCCCTCCTGCTCAAGGCCCTTCGGCTTCGGCGACTGGTTCGGAGGAGCGGAGCTCGCACGGTGTCCACCTTCCTGCACAAGTCCCATGCGATCGCGTTGTGCACGAAGCTCCTCCTGGACCGGAGCCTCCGGGTCGTGGTGAACGTGCACGAACTTCCCAGCCAGCACCTGGAGCATCACTTCGGCCCCCTGGGTCGGATCCTCATGCGGGCCTTCATGCGAGCGTGTTTTCCGCGGGCCGACTTGATCGTGGTCGTGGCCCAGGGAGTCAAGGACGACCTGGTGGAAGGCTTCGGCGTGCCGGCCTCGCGCGTCGAGGTGGTCTCGAACCCCTTGGACCTGGACGGGATCCGGCGACGGGCCGATGCGCCCGTTCCGGAGTCCCTGGGGGGAGATGATCGGCCCCTGGTCGTAGCGGTGGGTCGCCTGGTGCCGTTGAAGGGTCTGGACTACCTCCTCCGAGCCTGGGCCCGCCTGTCGCGACGAGTGGAGGCGCGGTTGGCGGTTCTGGGAGAAGGTCCGGAACGGGGGCGGCTGGAGGAGTTGGCCCGTTCGCTGGAGCTGGAGGATTCGGTTCGGTTTCTGGGCGCCCTGGACAATCCCTGGGTCCACATCTCCCGTGCCCGGGTCCTGGTGCTGTCTTCCCTCACCGAGGGCTTCCCCAACGTGATCGGTGAGGCGATGGCCCTGGGGACCCCGGTGGTGGCGACCCACTGCTCTCCAGGAGTGGAAGAGTACCTGGAGGGTGGTCGATGCGGTCTGCTCGTTCCCCCGGCGGATCCGCCGGCGTTGGCAGCGGCCCTGGAGCGTCTGCTGCTCGACCCTGAGTTGGGGCGGCGGCTGGCCCGGCGGGGAATGGAGCGAGTCCAGGCGTTCGACTTGCCCCGGGTCGTTCGCACCTACGAGGGTCTCCTGCTGGGCACCGAGAGGGCCGACGATTGAGCTCGCCGGCCGAGATGGGATGTTGGGCCGGCACCACGGCCCGTGGGGAGGGTGCTACGGGCGGTCGCGGCGTGGGAGTGGAGCCATCCGGGCCAGGGGACGGAGGATCCCCTTGGCCAGCTTCGGAATCTCCAGTGCGTGCGCCAGGCTGGATGCCAGGACGCCTGCCAGTTCGAGGCGACGGTATCCCAGCACTGCGCCCTCCCGGCGGCGGAGATGTCGGCGGCAGATCCTGACTCGGTTCCACCAGAACCTGATGGGCGCCATCCGTAGCGTGGCCTGCGTGTTGTCGCCGTGGACTCGTTGACAGTAGAGAACCCGGGGAACCCGTTCGAATTCGTAGCATTCCGCCAGCCGTAGCGCCATTTCGTAGTCCACGCCGTACCTCAGGGTCTCATCGAAGGGTCCCACCTCCTCCAGTGCGCTCCTTCGGTAGGTTCGAAGGTGCCCGACGACCATTCCGTGCACCAGGAGGGCTCGACGGATATCGGTGAGACCTTTCCGGTGTCGCGAAAGAAACGCAACCTGACGGTGGAGCTCCTCGGGTGTGATTCTTGCGGCTTTGTCAAGATGCACAAAGTCACAGTAGGCCTGCCCGTTTCGCGACGAGCGGGCGAGAGCCTGGACCATGGCGCTCAACGCTCCCGGGAGGATCAGGTCATCGGAGTCCACATGGATGATCACCGGGGCCCGGCTCGCGGCCACGGCGAGGTTGTGGCAGTGTCCGATTCCCATGCGCTTCGCATTTCGTATAAGGCGGATTCTGGCGTCGGGGATGGATCGTACGATATCTGCGGTTCCGTCCGGGGAGCCGTCGTCCACGACGATCAGCTCCAGGTCCACCCCCTGCTGAAGGAGCACACTTGCGATGGCCACCCTGATGAACTCGCCGCTACGGTATGCAGGCATGGAGACGGTCACCTGCGGGAGGGTCGGTGGATCCGTCGTGGTGCCGGCACGGCTCCCAGGGCCTCCCGAAGTCCTTGTCTGGCCCGGGTCTCGCCAAGGAGCGGCTGCGTCCTCGATGCTGCGGATATGTTGCAGCAGCTCGCTGTGACTCGGAATCCGGTGCATGGCGGTGACGACCCGGTTGAGGACGTGAGGGACGGATGAGGAAGACGGTCGACGGTCCCCCGAGTCGTGCGATCCATGCAAGATCACGTCCTGAAGCCGACGAGCCGGCCTCGGAACCCGGGAAGGATGGACAGAGGCCGAGCATCACCGCGTGCGTGATCGTACGCAATGGAGCGGCAACCATTGAGGAGACCCTGGCTTCCCTGACGGCGGCTGCGGACGAGATCGCCCGGATCCTGGTGGTGGACGATGCCTCGGACGACGACACCGTGGCGTTGGTGGCATCCGGTTTTCCGCAGGTGGACGTCATATTGCTGGAGGTGAATCGGGGACCCGCAGCCGCCCGAAACGTCGGGTTCGCCCATGCCCAGACCGACCGGGTTCTGTTCGTCGACTCCGATGTGCGGCTGGACGAAGGGTGTGTGGGCCTGCTGAGTACCGTTCTCGACGCTCATCCGGACGCGGTCATGGCGATGCCGCGAGTGGTTCATGCGCACGATCCCGAACGCGTTCACTTCCAGGGCGCCCACTCGCACTTCCTGGGCCTCATGGCGCTGGATCAGACAGAAGGGGCTGCAGCCGGGGGTCCGGATGACGTGCGGGACCTGGGCTCGGTGGTGACCGCCTGCTGCCTCCTTGATGCTCGACGCTGGGATGGAGGCCTCCCTCTGGATGCTGCGCTCTTCTACAGCTATGAGGATCACGACCTCGGAGTGCGTGCACGGCTGCTGGGCCATCGCATTCTGGCGGTTCCGGGGGCCCGTTGTTTTCACGGCACGGGCACGCCCGGCCTCTCGGTCCGGGGAGACGGCCCGTCTCCCCGTCGCAGGATCTACTTGAACATACGCAATCGTTGGCGCGTCATGCTCAAGTGCTATCGGCTGCGGACCCTTCTGCTTCTGGCGCCCGTGCTCCTACTGTACGAGTTGGTTCAGGTCGCAGGGGTGATGAAGAAGGGGTGGCTCCGGGAATGGTGTCGTGCGGTGGCCTGGTCGGTGACCAACTTCTCCGGGACCCTCCAGGGCCGAAGGCAGGTCCAGGCCCTTCGGTCGGTCGGAGACGGGGAGCTTCTGATCGGGGGCCCCCTCCCGATTCGCCCGGGGGTGGCCGCCACACGGCTCGAGCGGGCCGGGCTGCGGGCGTTGGAGCGTGTGTCGGGTGCCTACTGGGAACGGGTGAGACGATTTCTTTGACACAGAAACGGGAAGGGAGGTCTGCGACCCCCTGCCTCGGGAGACGATAGAGACGGCCATGGCGAGTCCCTTGAAGGTTGCGATGGTGGCGGCGTGCCCGTTGCCCTGCCCGAGGGGCACCCCCGTCCGGATCGCCAGGATGGCCGAGGCGCTGGCGCGCCGAGGCCACGAGGTCCATGTGGTGACCTACCATCTCGGTGACGGAGACCTTGGCGATGGTGTGCGGGTCCATCGGATCCCCGACATCCCCACGTATCGCAAGCTGTCTCCGGGACCTACCTGTCAGAAGCTCCTTGTGCTGGACACCCTGCTGGTGCGGGAGCTGCGCCGGGTAATCCGCAGCCAGAAGTTCGACCTCATCCACGCACACCACGTGGAGGGACTTCTGGTGGGAGCAGCGGTTCGTCGTTCCACCGGTCCTCCCCTGATCTTCGACGCACACACGCTCCTGGCGTCCGAACTCCCGCACTACCCCCTTCTCCTGCCCAGCGCCCTGGTTGGCTGGGTGGGGGAGTGGCTGGATCGGAGACTACCCCCCATGGCCGACCACGTCATCTCCGTGACGGAGAATATCAGGGACCGTTTGATCCGGTCGGGCGGACTTCCGGGGCATGGTGTGACGGTGATCGGAAACGGTGTCGAGTCCGAGAAGTTCGACCCCACCCCGTCCAGCGGTGTTGCGGATCACGACCGGGAAAAGACAATCACCTTCGCAGGCAATCTGGCGCCGTACCAGGGAATCGGGTTCCTGTTGCGGGCCATCGCGATCCTGCGGGCCCGGGGCGAAGTCGTTCGAGTGGTTCTCGTCACAGAGACCGAAGACCGATTGACCGGCCATCACGCCAATCTGGCCCGAGCCCTGTCCATTGAAGGGTGTGTGAACGTCGTCCGGGCCGACTTCAATGAGTTGCCACGATGGCTTCAGCGGAGCGATGTGCTGGTCCACCCACGACCTGCGTGCGATGGGCTTCCCCTGAAACTTCTGAACTACATGGCCGCTGGTCGGCCCATCGTATCCTTTGCTGATTCGGCCGTGGGCCTGGTGCATGGAGAATCCGGGTGGCTCGTTCCCGACGGAAGCGCCGAGGAGCTGGCGGTGGGAATCCAAACGGTTCTGGGACAGCCGGAACTGGCGGCGCACCTGGGTGCCGGAGCCCGGCAGGCGGCACTGGATCGGTTTTCCTGGAATGCGCTGGCAGCTCAGGTCGAGGACGTGTACCGCATGGTGGTGCAAGCCGCTCCTGCCCGCCGAGTCCCTGCTTCCAGCTGAAGCGCCGATCCCAGCGCTCCCGATCCTTGTCGGGGCGATCCCCCTCAGGGATCCGAGCAGTCCCGCGGCTCACCGCGCTACGCTGCTAACGACTGGGGCCCGGCCGGCATCTTTATAGCTACAGCAGAGTGGGCGCGTCGCCTGTCCCGGTGGCGTCCTCGCTCGGCCCCCGACCGCGCTCAAGCCCGACCGCGCTCAACCCTTCGATGGAGGCGTTCCATGCGTATCTTACTGACAGCGGCCGCTGCCCTCTTTTTCGTGATGGCACCCTTCTCCACCGTGGAGGCGCAGGAGCGCCCCGATTTCTCCGGATCCTGGACGCTTTCCGCCCCCGCGGGGGGTCAGATGGGCCAACGTGGCCAGATGGGCCAACGCGGCGAGCAGGGCCAACGCGGTCAGATGGGTCAGCGTGGCGAGCAGGGCCAGCGCGGTGAGATGGGTCAGCGCGGCCAGATGGGCCAGCGCGGCGGAATGGGAATGCTCGCCGGCTTCGGTCAGCAGGCCACCATCACGCATGAAGGGGACGTTCTGAGAGTGGTGCGGACCACCCCCGCCGGAGAGATCCACCAGGTCTACGCCCTCGACGGATCGGAGAGCCGCAATCAGGTCTCCATGGGAAACCGGCAGATGGAGCTCGTCTCCCGTGCGACCTGGGATGGAGATGCGCTGGTGATCGTGACCTCCCTCCCCATGGGTGAGCAGGCTGAGACCGAGATGCGGCTGAGGATGGATGAGGACGGCGCGCTCGTGGTGGAGACCCGGCGTTCCGGCGGGATGGGCGGCCAGCGTGCCGGCGTGATGACCTCGACCTACACCAAAGGCGGATGAGGGCGCGAGGGCGCTGACCCAGCGCCCGAACCATGATGTACGGGGCCCCGTGGCTGCCCTCGCGGGGCCGGTAGGTCAAGGAGAAGGTTCCTGTCTCGTCCGCCGCGAGAACGGCGATGGCCTTGCGGGTGTGCCCCTGCACGATGAGATGCAACGGAGCCTTCCCGCCGAACCCGGTCTGACGGGTGGCGAGCCAACGCCGACCCTGCGCCTGGTCGTCCTGGAACACCCGGGTCACCCACCACCGCAGTTCGTCGATCTCATCCAGTCGTTGGGCGTGCTTTTCGCTGGGCTCCACTTCGCCGGCCCGCCAGCGCTGAA